>JAILPD010000102.1 GCA_024690445.1 Acholeplasmatales bacterium | reverse complement strand
ATCTTAGCAGCGATTGTTAAATCAGCACCAGTTTTCTTATGTTGATCAATCATCTTAGAATAATCCATCTTATAGATGTGATCTCCTGATAGAATAAGAACATATTTAGATGCATATCTCTTTACGAATTCGATATTCTTTCTAATAGCATCTGCTGTACCTTCATACCATGAGTTGTTAGGCTGAAGAAGTGTTACGAATGAATCACGTCTGTCTAAGTCCCAAGGCTTACCTACACCGATATGCTCATTTAATGAAAGTGGTAGGTATTGTGTTAAGATACCAATTTGGTAAATTCCTGAATTTGTACAATTTGATAATGCAAAGTCAATAATTCTAAACTTACCTGCAAATGGTACGGCTGGTTTACTACGCTTTTCAGATAGAATATCTAGTCTTGAACCACGTCCACCAGCTAAGATTAAAGCTAATGTTTCCATATATATTTCCTCCTATTTCCTAGCTATTTACTAAATTATTAAACAATTCAAGATACATAGCTGCCGAATTTTTCCAGCTATAATCCTTTTCCATTGCCTGTTTAATCATACTGTTGAAGATATTTCTATCATTGTTATATAGATAGATTGCAAGATACATAACTTCCTTTAAATCATAAGAATCAAAGTTAGTAAATGTAAATCCTGTACCTTCGCCTGTATATTGATTATAAGGCTGTACTGTATCCTTTAATCCACCAGTTTCTCTAACAAGTGGAAGAGTACCATATCTCATCGCAATCATTTGTCCTAAGCCACATGGTTCAAATTTAGATGGCATTAAGAAAATGTCACAACCAGCATAAATCTTTTGAGCTACTGGGTCTGAATATCCAATATATGATTTAAATCTATCTGGATATCTACCTTCTAATGAACGGAAGAAGTTTTCATAAACTGCATCTCCTGAGCCCATAAGAATAAATTTAGCATTACTGTTATAGATAATATCATCAATGATAGGCATTAATAGATCAATACCTTTTTGGTCTACTAATCTAGATACTAAACCAAATACAGGTACATCCTCACTTGAGTCTAAGCCGAAGTCCTCAAGTAATGCCTTCTTATTAGCTGCCTTACCGCTCTTAAATGTTTTTATATTGTAATTCTTATAAATATTCTTATCAGTTTGTGGATCATATTTTACTGTATCGATACCATTGATGATACCCATAAAGTTAAAATATCTCATTCCAAGTACACTATTTAGTTTATATCCATAATAATCAGTTAATACTTCATCTCTATATGTAGGAGATACAGTAGTAATTGAATCTGATTCCATAATAGCTGTCTTCATAAAGTTGATACATCCATCAAACTCTAAAGTAGAAGAATATGGAATGTATAAAATAGACATCATATCAAGAGGGAATATACCTTGATATTGAATATTATGAATACTAAATACTGTCTTAATTCTATTGTATTCAGGATATTGCCAATAATTACATTTTAATATATATGGTAATAAACCTGTTTGCCAGTCGTTACAGTGAATAATGTCTGGGAAGAATCCGATAACCTTTAAAGCCTCTAAAACGGCAAAATTGAAAAACGCAAATCTTTCACCATCATCATTGTATCCATATAAGCCTTCTCTATAGAAGTACTTATCATTATCAATGAAGTAGAAATCGATTCCGTCTCTTTCTTCATGGAATATTCCTACATATTCCATTCTTTGACCTAATCTTACATAGGCATAGCCTAAGTAATAAGAAGTGTTTTGGTCCTTGATTCTCTTATAAAACGGCATTATTACTCTAGCATCGCATCCGTTTTCCTTTAATGCTTTTGGTAACGCACCAATAACATCAGCTAAGCCACCTGTCTTAGCAAAAGGAGCACCTTCACTCGCGCAAATTAATGCTTTCATTTAAATCACCTCAAAACTTGAAATTAATAGAAAAATCTCTTTATTAGATTATATAACTTTTTGGTTTATTAAACAAGACTATAAAGAATAAAAACCATAATATTTAGAACAATTAGTGCGATTTTTTACTTTTATCCCACTTTCTTGTTTCTAAGTTTATGGTTTCTCAAAATAAGTGTAAAAAAAATAATCTATTGTATTTACAAAGTAAATTTGTTATAATAATGCAGTATTTATATTCATTCTTTTATGATTTAAGGAGTAATGTTTTATGGCATCAAAAAGAAATAGAAAAAAGGTTAAATTTAAATGGACAAAGGAATTGATTATTTTAATTGCCGCACTAGCAATTTTATTAACAGTAACAATCATTCTTGCAATTCCATCTCAAGATAAAAAGAATCTTACTAAGTGGAATGAGGCTATCACAACTTATAACACTGATAATAATACATCTTATTCAACACTTGGTACTGAAGTTCATCTAAAAGAAGTGAGTGGTTCTGATGAAAAGTTATTTAAGAAGGTAAGAGATATCGCAGATACTGATGGATATACTTATTTCTTCTATGGAACATTATCAGATGCGACTTATCTAGAACAATTATCTAAGATTAATTCAATGGCTATTGAATATGAAATTGAAAGTGTATATTTAGTATATGCTACATTCTATGAAGATGCTAAGGCTGATGAAAAGGTTGATACTGTATCATTTAGACAAACTTGTGATTCGTATGAATCTATCCTAAATACAGGTAAGGATGGAGACGCAACTGAAATTGATTTAACAGTTTATCCAGCATTATTTGTATATAAGAATAATTCATTAATCTTCAATACTCAGGTTGGTAAGGATTCTGAAGAATATTCTTGGAGTATTTATCTTCAAAAGGCATTCAGCTTTGAAATGAGCGAAAAGGCAAATAGCGAAAATTAATTTAATGGCTGAGATTTTCTTCTCAGCCTTATCTTTTAATTAGGAGGGTATTTTATGATTGAACAAATTAAATTTGAAATAAAGGATTTATTAGAAAAATATTATAAAGATAATGGCTTTGATGTATCTATTGTTGTTGAAACACCAAAGGATCCTAAATTAGGAGATATATCTGTACCTATGTTTACAGTAGTAAAGGTATTAAGAAAGCCTATGCCACAAATTGTAGAAGAGGCTTTAAATATCATTAAGTGTGCATCTTTACCAATAAAGGATGTTAAATCTGTAGGTGCTTATATTAATTTATTTGTTGATAAAGAAGTATTATCTAAAGAGATTTTACATAAGTGCTTAACTGAAGGAGAAAACTATGGTAGCTCAACTATTGGTAAGGGTAAGAATGTAACATTAGATTACTCATCTCCAAATATTGCTAAAAGTTTCTCTATTGGTCATTTAAGATCAACTATGATTGGTAATTCAATTAAGTTGATTTTAAAGAAGTGTGGTTATAATACTTATGCTATTAATTATCTTGGAGATTGGGGTACTCAATTTGGCAAGATGATTGTTGCTTATAAGAAGTGGGGTAATAAGGAAGTTATTATGAAGGACCCTATTACTGAATTAACTAAGCTTTATGTTAAATTCCATGAAGAAGCTGAAAAGGATGCATCACTTGATGATGAGGCAAGAGAAGCATTTAGACAAATGGAATTAGCAAATCCTGAATATTTAGATTTATGGAAGTGGATTAGAGAAGAATCATTAAAGGAATCTGCTCAAATTTATGATTTATTAGAGATTGATTTTGATTCTTATAATGGTGAGGCATTCTATAATGACAAGATGGATTCTGTTGTTAAAGAATTAGAGGATAAGAATTTATTACATGAAGATAATGGTGCTATGATCGTTGATTTAGGCGATAATATGCCACCTGCACTAATTAAAAGAAGTGATGGTGGCTCATTATATATCACTCGTGATTTAGCAGCTGTATTCTATAGAAAAAAGGAATATAAATTCGATAAGATTTTATATGTTGTAGGAAATGAACAAAAGCTTCATTTCGAACAATTAAAGATGATTGTTGATAAGATGGGTTATGATTTTTCTAATCAAATTGAGCATGTTAATTTTGGTTTATATTTAACTAATGGTAAAAAGGCTTCTACTAGAAAAGGTAATGTCGTTAAATTATATGATGTATTACAAACAGCAATTAAGCTTGCTTATGATTTAATAGCTGAGAAGAACCCAGATTTAAAGGATAAGGATACAATTGCTAAATATGTTGGTATTGCCGCTATAGTATTTGCAGACTTAAAGAACTTTAGAGGTTCTGATATTGATTTCAATCTTGAACAGGCTGTTAAGTTTGAAGGTCAAACTGGTCCATATTTACAATATACGTCTGTAAGAATTGCATCTATTTTAAGAAATGCTACATTTGATTTTAATAATATTTCTAAGGAATTATTTGAAAAAGAACATTACTTTGAATTAGTAAGAATGATTTCTGAATTCCAATCAACAATTGAAAAGGCTGCAAGTGAGGCATCACCTTCAGTTGTTGCTAAATATTTATTAAATCTAGCTGCTTCATTTAATCATTTCTATTCAATTGAAAAGATTAATGCATCAGATGAGGTAGTAAGAAATACAAATTTAGCATTAGCTAAATCAGTAAGAATTGTACTTAATGAAGGTTTGAGATTATTAGGTATTCATTACCTTGATGAAATGTAATTTATGTCTAAGGGAAAAATAATTAGAAATCTGATATTTGTATTTGCAATATTTTTGCTAGTTATTTTAATGATTATTGGTATTGGAGATATTAAACAAATATTTAATGTATTATCTAATACGAAAATATCATATATTTTTCTAGCAATTCTATTTGTGTTATTATATGCAATTACATATCAGGCTTCATTAATGATATTAACTAAATATAGATATAAGGATATAAAATTTATCGATTTATTTGCTATATCTGGCACTGAATTTTTCTTTAATGCAATTACTCCATTTTCATCTGGAGGTCAGCCTTTTCAGGCTTACGCTTTAAAAAGAAAAAATATGAAATTATCAGATTCTACATCTGCTTTATTAATAAATTTTATTGCCTATCAAGTATGTCTAAATATATTAGGAGTCATATTCATAATTCTTTATTATAGTAGAGTATATGAACAGATTAATACATTCATTGTATTTTTGATTGTAGGCTTTACTATTAATGTAGTAATTATGGTTGGATTAATATTATTAGGTACTGTAAAACCAGTTGGTAAATTATTCATTTTCTTATTTGATAAGCTAACTAAGATTAAGTTTTTAAAAAAGCTAGCTAATAAGAGAGAAGATTTTGTTATTTATATTGATAATATGCAAACTGCATTTAAAGAAATAATAAAATCATTTAAGATATGGGTATTAATTTTATTAACTAAAATTATTTCATTCTTATTATATTATTCCATCCCATTTATTGCGCTATATGCAATTGGTGTATCAATAAATATGGCTGATTTACCATATACAATTGCCCTAACTGCCTTTGTATTAACAATCGCAATTTGGGTTCCAACCCCAGGCGCATCTGGTGGTGTAGAATATGCATTTAAGCAGTTATATTCTCCTTTTATTGAAGGATATGGATATACAGCTAATGAGGCTTTACAAATGTCTTTAGCTGTAATGATGTTGTGGAGATTATTGACATATTACTTCCTAATTTTATATGGTTTTATCCTTTATTTGATATTTGAAAAACGCGATAGAAAGAATAGTAATAATTTGGTGCAAGAAGATAAAAATAGTGATATAATAGTTACGGACAATTTTAATGGGGAATGATAGAATGAAAATTGGTATATTTACTGATCAATACTATCCGATGATTAGTGGTGTAGTTACGTCAATAAAAATGCTATATGAAGGCTTAGAGGCCATGGGTCATGAAGTATACATTTTTACCTTCAAGGTATCGATGAGAAAACTTTCTGACAAGCAAAAGGAAGAACTAAAATCTAAAAATGTCATTTTTATAAATGGTATTAAATATCCTTTTAAATCAGTAAAGGATTATAGATTTACTTTTAGATATAAGAAGATCTTAAATAAGATTAAAGAATATGATTTAGATGTTATTCATGTTCAAACAGAATTTTCTATTTCTAAGATTGCAATGCGTGCATCTAAGAAATTTGGTATTCCTATCATTCATACACTTCATACCTCATATAAAGATTATATTCAGTATTTATTCCCACATTTAGATAAGAGATTCCATAGACAATTAATGTATTTAGAAAAGAAATGGTTCACTGGTCCTATTAGTGAGGCATCTCAGGTTGAAATAGTACCTACTAAAAAGGTAATTCAAGATTTTGAATTATATGGAGTTAAAAATCAAGATGTTGAAATTGTTCCAACAGGAATTGAAATTGAAAGATTCCAAATTCAAAATGCTAATCCAGTAAAGATGAGAGAAATTAGAGATAAATATAAAATCAATGACACTGATTTTGTATTTGCGTATATAGGAAGAACATCAAAGGAGAAGAACATTGAGTTTTTAATAGAGGCATTCGCACTTGCTTTTACTAATACACCTCATGTTAAATTCTTACTTGTTGGTGGTGGTCCTGAACTTGATGATTTAAAGAAGTATGCGGAAAAGCAAGGTATTATTAATCAAATGATATTTACTGATTTAGTTCCTTGGGAAGAGGTGCCTCAGTATTATCATATATTTAATATCTTTATGAATGCATCTAAATCAGAAACCCAAGGATTAACTTATATAGAAGCATTATCTAGTGGTACTCCTGTTTTAGTTCAAAAGGATGAAGCAGTTGAAGGATTAATTGAAGAAGGATATAATGGTTTTATATTTGATTCATTAGAAGAATGTATTGAAAAAATGTCATATAT
>JAILPD010000096.1 GCA_024690445.1 Acholeplasmatales bacterium | reverse complement strand
ATCTTAGTCATAGTTAATAATAAAGATACTTCTAAATCATTACTCATATATCCTAAGAATTTATTATAGTTTTCCATATTCATTAGTTCATATTTAATTTTATATTTTTCTGATAATGCCTTTTCTTTAGCAGCAAATTTATCTGAATTAACATTAATTTCATTTATTGAATCAATGATATCTTTATCCTTAGATTCATTTAATCTAGTGAATGTAGATAATGTTTCTTCAATTCCTAATTCATCTAATTTCTTAATATGATTAGAAAGCTCAAATGTATTATCATATTTTTCTTTTATAGCTTGGTAATCATCTAAATTATCAATATAATTAAATCCAATTAATTCATTTAATAAACTTGAATTCTTATCAATATAATTATAATTATCCTGATATTTAGAAATAGCTTGATAAATGGATATTAAATCACCCTTTGCCTTGCCATTTAATATATCATTTAATTCCTTCTTACATTTTGATTTTAATGATATCTTTTTAAAGAAGCCTTTTACATTAGTTAATTCATCAATTCTTTCCTTAGCATTTAAGGCCATAGCTTTATTAAAATCAATATTTGGATTTTCATTCTTATCTTTAGAAATGCTTGCGGAAACACCAAATAATTTATCTATTAAAGTATTATCAAATTCATTAAAATATTTTACAATGCTATCTCTATAAATTTCATTATTAACAGAAATATCAATAGCACCTAAAATCTCTAAAATAATATCTTGGCTTAATTCAACTGATATTCCAATTCTATTAACTATTCTTTGAATAGAATAAATTAAATCATCATATTCTTCTTGGAATTTAGCAAATTCATTTTTAATTTCTTTATTATCAAAATAATTAGCTGAAGTAATTCCAATATATTTAATTGGATTAGATGAAAAGTCAGGTATTTCTTTAGCTAATACCTTAAAATTAGCTAAAAGCTCTCTAATTTCTTTATCCTTTTTAGAATCATAATTAATTAAATAATTCATATCTAAATCTATTGGAGAATTAGAATTACATTCTGATTCTAAAATAGCATCATATAACGACATGAAATATCTTTTATTATGAATCTTATTAATTGTAGCCTTTAAATCAATCTTTTTAATTTCAAGTTCACTAGCACTATCTTCAAATTCATTAGGATCTACCGTTCTACCCATTTCCATAGATGATTTTAATTTAGCGAAGAAATCAGCTTTATTTGCTTTATTAGAATGTAATTCTAAAGCAAATCTATCCAATTTTAATCTCTTTAATCTATCATATACAACATCCAAGGCTGCCTTCTTTTCAGCGACAAATAATACAGTCTTTCCTTTATAGAATGAATTGATAATCATATTAACAATTGTTTGTGATTTACCAGTTCCTGGAGGGCCATCAAGTATGAATGATTTCCCATTTCCACAATCTAAAATAGCTTTTAGCTGTGTTGAATCATATGGAAGTGGAGCGGCAAAATTATTATAATTTTCTAATTCATCTAAAGTTAAATTAGAATCAATATCAAAATTATCTAGCATATTTCTATTATTAATTATACTAGCAACTATCTTATTCTTCTTTAATTCTTCCTTTCTCTTTTTCATATCAAGCCACATGATATAGTGAGAGAATGTTAGATTGGCAATAATGAAAATATCAGAATCTAAAATAATTTCAGCGTTATTCATAACCTTAAATGTATGACAAATGTCTTGATATCTTTCATTAGTAATATTATATAAATTAGAATAATCTAAATCAGGATTAACCTCTTGATAATATTCAAAGAATGTTTGGTTAATCATTGAATCTTCATAATCATAATTAATTGTATAACCGCTCTTATTCTTATTCTTTGTTACCTTAATAGGTAAAACCATAAATGGGGCGGCACCTACATCTTTTCCTAATCTCTTATATTTTAATAAGCCCATTATTAAATATAAAGTAGGAGCACCAGTTTCATCAGTTGCAAGCTTAGACTTAGAAATGATTGATTTTAGTGTTTTTTCATCACCAAAGGCAAATACCTTATCCTCAGATATTTCTAATAAATCCTTAGGCTTTTTATTTGATTTTAGAGTAACATCTAAATCCTCATTATTTGAAGCTTTTACAGGAGATTCAATTTTTAATGATGAATTAGCTTTTAATAATTCACCTAAATCACCATCAAATGCTAATCTTATTGAATTAGTAGCTCTAATATTAAAATTAACTAATGGATTAGCATCACTTAAATCTAATAACTTCTTTTCCCAAAATGTAAATCTATCCTTTTCTACCTTATAACTAGTATCGATATATTTTACATCACTAATAGGAGATTTCTCTTTTGCCTCTAGTGAATTAATATCATTTTCGATACTACCACTAAAGATTGATTGGAAAAGTGAATTCTCCAAATATCTAACATCATAAGCATAAAATAAATTATCATAATTATAAATTAATTGATTTGCCTTTTTAATATTATCATCAAAATCTAATAATATTGATTCTTTATTTGTTACATCAATTAATATTAAATCATTAGTTCCAGTTACATAATTATATAAGATATTTGAAGATGCTAATACTCCATTATCAAATATATTCTTTTCTAATTTATTATAATCCTTTAAATAAACACCTAAGAAGGCTTGGGCCTTAGTCATTACTAAAATAGGATTATATCCAAGTTTTAATAAAACTGAGACATAAAATAAAGTAACATCTAATTGATTACCCTTCTTTTCTGTAACTAATTCAGATATTAGTCTTACCTTATTACAATAAATACCATCGTTATTTGAATATAAAGCCTCATCTATATATTCAATGTTAAGCTTTGAAATGGCATCATAAATAATATTTAATTCATCTAAGACATTAGATTTATTATAATCAAATGGATTTAATGCATTCTTCTTAATAAAGTCTTCTACAAAATAGCTATCCTTATTAATGTATTTAATATACATTCTAAAATCATATCTTGCCTCAATTGATGGAGTATCAAGAGGTAATAAATGGAAGATATGATGTAATCTAGCATAAGTCTTTTCATTATCACTAATGCTTAATTCTAAAGTGATAACATTAATATCATTTAAGTTAGATAAGCTATCATAATCAACATGAATAAATGGATTTACAATTGGTTCTTCAGTATTAGGTTCAATTGTTCCTAAATTAATATCATTTATTTTTAAAATTGGATTAGAAAATTCAAATGTAATTTTTAAATCCTTATATTCTTTATTAGTTTCATTAATAACCTTTAATGATTGAATAAATGATAAAGGACTTTTACTAGAATTATCATTTTTGCGCATTAAAAAATCGACATGATAATCTAAATAAGAAAAATAAGGTAATAGCTTAGCATCTATTCTTATTTCATCGATGTCTTTATTTATTATACTAGTTATTTTTTTCAATTTTGAAATGTCATATGGCATGGAATTATTATCAAATTCTGATACCTTTTCAACCTTATAAGTATCATTCAATCCTTCTACCATTACTAGGTCATCTTTTAATACATCAAAGTCAGAAAGATAAGGAACAAAATCTGAATTTAATGTCTTTAAATACGCAATTTTATACTTCATTTTATTCAACTCCAATTTTTCAAACAAGTGTAAATATTATAGCATTATAATATTTTTAAATATAGGGCTTGACAGTAATATTTTGTTAAATTTTTAGTGCCATTTTTACCCAAATTAATTAATTAATTTTTTTCTTGAAATATGTTTGACCTAATGATATAATTGTGATTGCATGTAGAATGTTGGAGGTGAAAACTCATGGCAAATATTAAACAGCAAATTAAGCGTATCCGTACAAACGAAAAAGCTAGACAATTCAATGCATCATACAAATCTGCACTTAAGACAGCAATGAAAAATGTATATGCTGCTGTAGAAGCTAAGGACGCTGAAAAGGCTAAGGCTGCATTAAATTTTGCTTATTCTAAGTTAGATAAGGCTCAGGCTAAGGGAATCGTTCATAAGAACTATGTAGCTAGACATAAGGCCGAGTTAGCAAAGGCAGTTAACACATTATAATTTTATAGATAATGTAATAAAAACACACCCTAAGGGTGTTTTTTATTTTCTATTAAAAAAAGGAGCACCTCTGCTCCTATCTTAAAAAGTATAATTGAATTCCTATTTCATATTCAATCTTTCCAGATTTAATATCCATATCTAGCTTAGTTAATAAATCAATATTATTTTTAATATCATATATTGATTTAGTCTTAGCATCCTTAATCATATAATAAGCAACATTAGGCTTTACTTGAAATAGATTAGCTATCTCCTCTTGAGATACATTAGCTCTAGCTAAATTATATACATTATAAAGCTGCTGGAATTTAGATAATAACATTGGAATTAAATTTGAGGCTGCGTTAATTGTTTTAAAATCATTATAGATTTCAAAAATACGCTTTTTATCTCCTCTTAATACGGCGTTAGTTAATTCATAGCCTTTATCCTCTAAAGGCTTAGGAATCATCTTTAATACGTCTTCCTTTGTTATTTTCTTAGTTTCAGTCTTATAACATTTTAAAATCTCAATAGATGAATCAACTAATGTTAAATTATCACAATAGCTAACAAGAAGTGATAATACATCAGCTGGTATTTCATATCCTTCTTCTTCAAATTTTTGTTTTGCATATTCATCAAGAGAGATATTTTTTACTTTTATATCAATAAATGATGCATATTTTTTTAATTGACTAAATATAGAATCATTAAAATCATATCCAACTGTTGTAATGCCAATTAATACATTAGTTGAATTATAATCAGCCATGCTTGATAATAATTCCTTAAGTCCATTTTCGCTTACATTTTTTAATTCTTCAGCGCTTTTAACAATTATTACCTTAGGCTCATCAAATAATGAAACTGTAGTAAGCTCATTAATAATATCATAAACAGAATCTTCATCTAAATCATAATATACTTCATCAAAGCTTCCCTTTATTCCCTTTTTTATTTCTTCTATTTTTTTAGCTCCAACCGAATAATCATCAGTTGATAAGAAATAGCTTACCACAATCTCACCTTCTATCTGCCACTAGCCTTAGTTATTTTATTAATATATTTCGCTAAATCATCGCTATAATCAAAATCTCTTGAAATATAGCTCCAATTTGAATTTGATACTGTAGATGGCAAATTCATTCTACCAATATCATCTGATAATCCTAAATAATCCTGAATAGGTATTATTACAATATCACAATTTGTATTCATCGCATATTCAATAATTTTTAAATTAGGCTTATCTAAGAATTTAATATCACACACATCATCAATAAGCTTTTTATAAAGCTTGGGCTGTTGATGATAAAAGCTCATTAATGTCTGATTATCATGAGTACCTGTATAGAATACATTATTTTCCTTAAAGCCCTTCTTAATTGGAGCCTTCTTTCCATCTCCGAGCTCAAATTGGAAAATATTCATTCCAGGATATCCACACTTCTTTAATAGCTTTGTTACATCATCTGTTAAAAATCCTAAATTTTCCGCAACTATTCTAGCATTTGGAACTGACTTATTAATTGCTTTAAATAAATCATAGCCAGGGCCTACCTCCCAATGTCCATTTCTAGCAGTTGAATCTCCATATGGGATACTATAATATCCGGCAAAGCCTCTAAAATGATCTATTCTTAAAATATCATAAAGCTTAAATGAATGCTTAACTCTTCTAACCCAAAATTTATATCCATCCTTTTTCATCTTAGCCCAGTCATATAATGGGTTACCCCATAGCTGACCATCAGCTGAGAAAAAGTCAGGTGGACATCCAGCAACACCCTTAGGCTTTAAATCATCATCTAATTGGAAATCTTTTGGATTTGCCCATACATCTGCGGAATCATATGCACAATAAATTGGCATATCACCCATAATAGAAATACCATTTTTATTAGCATATTTTTTTAATTTAATAAATTGCTTATAGAATAAGAATTGATAAAATTTAATTTCTCTAATTCTATCCTTTTTAAATTCCTCAGTAAGCCATCTTAAAGAATCCTTATTTCTTTTTCTTTCATTATCATACCATTCATACCAAGGTAAATTATTTTGCCATTCTTTAATAGCTACAAACATAGCATAATCATTTAACCAATCATCATTTTCTATAATGAACTTTTCAAATTCTTTTTCATAAATCTCAGATTTTAAATATGCCTTATGTAATAATGGATATTTATAATTAAATAAATAATCATAATTAACTCTATTTACTGGATATGAAACTGGTAGATCAATTGCCTCTAATAGGCCATCTTCTACTAATAAATCTAAATCAATAAAATAAGGGTTATAAGCAAAAGCACTTGTAGAAGAATATGGAGAATCACCATAAGAAGTTGGTCCTATTGGTAATATTTGCCATATCTTTTGACCAGACTTTTTTAAAAAATCTACAAAATCATAAGCACATTTTCCTAATGTGCCTACTCCATATTTTCCAGGAAGTGATGAAATATGAAGTAAAATTCCCGCTTCTTTCATTCTAATCCTTCCTCCTTTTTTACTTCTGCTAAAAGCTTAGCCTCTTCTTTAGTTAATTCTCTATTAATAAGTAAATCTGGTCTTCTTAATAAAGTTTTTCTTAAGGCTTCCTTTAAATGATATTCTCTAATTAATTTATGATTACCATTTAATAAAACCTCAGGTACAGATTTACCATTATATTCAATTGGTCTTGTATATTGAGGATATTCTAAAAGACCATATGAAAATGAATCATCCTCATGTGATTCTTTAGTAATAGCATCATCTAATAATCTAATAATTGAATCAGATATTGCCATTGCTGGTACCTCACCACCAGTTAAGACAAAATCACCAATAGATAATTCATCATCAACATAATCTCTAACTCTTTCATCAAAGCCCTCATAATGACCACATACTAAAATTATTTCTTCCTTCTTAGATAATTCTATGGCCATTTCTTGCTTATATGGTCTTCCCTGTGGAGTCATTAAGCAAACATATGAATTAGGACCTCTATTAGCCTTTAAGGCTCTATCGATGACATCACATTTAATTACCATACCAGCTCCACCACCACATGGTGTATCGTCAACATGATTATGCTTATCATTACTATAGGCTCTATAATCTATTAATTCAATTTCAACTACATTCTTGTCTATACTACGTTTAATGATTGATTCAGATAAGAACCCATTAAACATATTAGGAAACAATGTTAATATTTTTATTTTCAAAATTAAAACAACCCTTCAATTTCATCAATAATGATTGAATCATTATTAACCTCTTTAACAAATTTTTCTTGGAAAGGAATTAATACATCCTTATCATTATAGCCAATAACTAAATAATGACATACTGGATATTCTCTTACTTCCTTTACAATTCCTCTTATCTCGCTATTCTGATTAATAACCTTTTTACCAACTAAATCAGAATAATAATACTCATTTTCATCTAATTCATTTACTCTATCTAATTCAGATACATAAATATCAGTATTCTTATATTTTTCAACAAGATTAATATCTTCTAAATCCTTAAATGTAACTAATAGATGATCATCTTGAGTACTAACCTGCTTAACATTTACCTCAATATATTCATCCTTATATAGGATATATAATCTACTGTTCTTATGAAATCTATCAAAATCACTTAAATTTTTGACTTTTAAGGCACCTTTTAGCCCATGAGTTGTCATTATATGTCCACATTTATAATAATTCATAAAACGGCAAATTCTCCTTTACATAGTATATTTAAATTATATAACAATTCATCTTAAATATAAACAAAAAAGAGGCTTAAGCCTCTTTAGAACTATTTGCCATCGATATCTAGATGTATTCTTTTTCCTTCCTTAGAGGCACCAGCATAAAGCACAGTTCTAATTGCCTTAGCTAGACTGCCACCCTTACCGATTACACGGCCTAAGTCAGAAGAATTTACTAAAACCTTATATTCAAGGTTCTCTCCTTCTTCCTTAACCTTAATAATCTCAACATCCTCTGGATATGCAACTAAAGGAAGAATTAAGCTTTCAATTAACTCTTCAAACTTTATCATAGCCACACCTCTTACTTAGAGATAACGTTATTTGCTACTAAAATGTTCTTAACAGTAATTGTTGGCTGAGCACCTTTTGCAATCCAAGCCTTAATCTTTTCAGCATCTAAAGTAACCTCAGCAGGGTTTGTCTTAGGATTATAAGTACCTAAAATCTCTAAGAACTTGCCATCACGAGGGCTTCTTGAATCTGCAGCAACAATACGATATTTAGGAGCCTTGTGAGCACCAAATCTTTGTAATCTAATTTTAACCATAGTAATACTCTCCTTTATAAAATATACAATACGAAATAATTATATCATATAAAAAAGTGCTGTCAAGCATTTTTTCTTGACAGCTATAATTAATTATTTTTCTTATAAATATAATATAATCCCTTTAATAATAAATTCTCATCATAAATGATATTATGCTTAGAATGCTTAATGACTAATTTAGATAAGCCACCTGTGGCTATTACTACATAATCTTCATCTAATTCTTCTTTTATTCTATCAATTAAGCCATCTACTAACGCAACATTACCATAGATGATTCCACTTTTCATACAATCAATTGTATTTTTACCAATTAATACCTTTGGATCATCTAATGAAATATAAGGTAATTGAGATGCGTTTGTTGATAAAGAATCTAATGATGTTTTAATACCAGGAATAATCATACCACCGATATGATTCTTATTTTTATCAATAACAGAGATTGTAGTAGCTGTTCCCATATCAATAATAATTGCAGGAACCTTATATTCTTCAATTACGCATACAGCATCACAAACTCTATCTGAGCCTAATGTTTGAGGATTATCAATTTTAATATTTAAACCTGTTTTAATACCGGGTCCTATGACATAAGG
>JAILPD010000061.1 GCA_024690445.1 Acholeplasmatales bacterium | reverse complement strand
TAATATCTTAGTAGTAGATACAGAAGTTTACTCTAACACAGGTGGACAAGCTTCTAAGTCAAGCCGTATCGGCGCTATCGCTAAGTTCGCTGCTGCTGGTAAGCCAACTGCAAAGAAGGATTTAGCTTCAATCGCTATGGCTTATGGTCATGTTTATGTTGCTACATGTTCACATGGTTATAACCAAAATCAAGTTGTTAAGGCTATGCAAGAGGCAGAAGCTTATGATGGACCATCTTTAGTAATCTGCTATGCTCCATGTATTGCTCACAACATCAAGAAGGGCTTATTCATGTCTCAAATGGAAGCTAAGAAGGCTACAGAGTGTGGATACTGGCCAACATTCAGATATAATCCTGATTTAGCTAAGGAAGGAAAGAACCCATTCACTATGGATTCTAAGGAACCTGATTGGACTAAGTACAACGACTTCTTAATGAACGAAGGACGTTATGCTCAATTAGTTAAGGTAAATCCTGAAAAGGCTCAAGAATTATATGAATTCAACTTAAAGGATGCTCAAAAGCGTTATGCAAATTACTGCAGATTACGTGATATGGAGTTCCCTAACAAGTAATTGAATAATTAAGGCTCAAGCTTTGCTTGGGTCTTTTTTTTTATTGAATAATATGTCGCATTTCGATATAATTAATCCGTAAGGAGGTCAAAATATGTCTTTATATGATGCTAAGAATCCAGAAAATAGAAAAGAAGTAATAGATATGCTTAAAGAGCTTACTTCAAGATTTTCAAACATTAGAGATAATTTATGTGAACCATATGGTTTATCTTCTTTACAGGCAGTAATCATTATGGATATTTATCATAATCCTAGTGAATCAAGAGTTACTGATATTTGTAAGAGATTGAAAAAATCAACTAATACAATATCACCACTAATTAATAGATTGATTGATAAACAATTCTTAACTAAGGTTCAAAATAAATCTGATAATAGAGTTTTTGATGTTAAATTAACAGATAAGACATTAGAGATTGCAGAAGAGATAAATGTAGATGTATCTGATTATACATATCCTATGTTTGATTCTTTAACTGATGTTGAATTTGATAACATTTATCAAAGTCTATTAAAACTTTTAGAGGTGACAAAATAATGAAATATTTAATTGTGTCTGATATTCATGGTTCAGTTAATTCCTGTGAATTTATCTATGACGAATATAAAAACGGAAAATATGACCAAATTTTATGCTTAGGCGACGTATTATATCATGGTCCAAGAAATGATTTACCAGAAAATTATTATCCAAAGGGCTGTATTGAAATATTAAATAAGCTTAGCAATGATATTATTACTGTTAAAGGCAATTGTGAGGCTGAGGTAGATCAAATGGTATTAAACTTTAAAATTCACGATTATTATGATTTTAAGTTTAATAATTTAAATATCCATCTTGAGCATGGTCATCATTTAGATTTATATAATGGTAAGCCAAATATTATAATGAGTGGTCATACTCATATACCAGTATTAGAAGAAAAGGATGGAATAATTTATTTAAATCCAGGTTCAATAACTATTCCAAAGGGTGGTTTTCCAAGAAGCTATGCTACTATGGATGAAAATGAAATTGTAGTCTACGACTTAGACAAAAATGTCGTTTTTAGAAGAAATTTTTAAAATTATGCAATTTTTTGCATAATTTTTTTAATTTTTTGGCATTTGATGGCTCTTATTACTATATAGGAGGAAGTAGAATGTACAAAAAAAAGGAATATATAATAATTGGGGCTATTGTTGCTCTTACAGTGTTCTTAGGTTTTATGCCAATGATTATTTCATCATGTAGTAATGAAAGCAGTGATGAAATAGTTGAAAAGGAGGTAAAGAAGGAATATTTATCTATAACCATAAGAGGAGAAATAAATGTTAATGAAGTAAATATAACAATTCCTTATGGTTATTCATATGGCTACATTGTTTCTAAAATTAAGCCATATTTAAATCAATATAGTATTATTGATCAAGAATTAACAAAAAGATATTTTGAAGATAGTATTGTAATTATTTATTCAACTGATCAAAATATGGAAATAGAAGAGGTAGTTGAAAATGGGGAATTAATTAATATTAATACTGCATCAAAAGATATCTTATTAAAGCTATATGGAATAGGAACTAAAAGAGCTGATGCGATAATTGAATATAGA
>JAILPD010000041.1 GCA_024690445.1 Acholeplasmatales bacterium | reverse complement strand
TACATCATTTACTAATCTTCTAACCATTCTTCTTTCAGTAGCTAATACATTACCGCATCCAGAGGCATTAGATTTCATACCACCTAAATCAACTCTAAAATCGTAGCCTGGATTTAATTTACCTAATGCTAAATATTTTGTTTCATAAACATGATTAAATACAACATCCATATTTACTCTAATTCCAGCACCATGGAAGGCATCAATTAATTGTAATAATTCATTGATTCTAGAATATGGATCATCTGGATTTTCAGAATACCAGCCAGATGGAACAAAATATTGAACAGGGTTATAGCCCCAGTTATATTTAACAGTCTTTTCAATATCATCTACACCCTCAAAATCAAATGTAGGTAATAATTGAACATGAGTAACACCTAAAGATTTAATATATTCAATACCAGTAGCACCACCCTTAGTAGGCTTATTTTCAAGCATACCTAAATAACAGCCCTTTTTAGGTCCAGCTAAATCTTGAGTGAAATCTTTAATATTAACCTCATAAATAACGGCATCAGTATAATCACCTGAGAATTCAGGCTTCTTATTCTTCATTTTATAGAATTTATTAGTATCAACAACATAATTAAATTTAGCATTTGCGCTAGATGATAATGAATATGGATCTAATACATCATCAAATTCCTCAAATACTCTAATATGATATAAGTATCCATATCCTTCTATATCTCCATTATGGACATATTCCCAAACATTATCCTTAGTATATTTTAAATCAAATGTTTCCTTATAATCGTCTTTAAATATGCTTATTCTTACTTCCTTAGCTACTGGAGTCCACATTCTAAATATTGTTTTACTCTTAGAATAGATAGCTCCTAATGGCCCATCATAAGCAAATATTTCATCAAATCTAGGATCTCTTACAATAGCACCACTTCTTAATAAACCCTTATTATTAGATTCATCGACTATATAATATTCCTTATGTAAAATTATTACATCTGGTAGCATTCTAACTAAATATTTATTAAAATCACATTCAATGTAATAATCTAATTTTTCTAATTTGATTTTTTTATTACCAGATAATAAATAGAATTCTTTACTTTCATTATCAATAGATTTATCTACTAAAATGGTAATGATATCATATGAATCAACATATGCTTTTATTTTTTCTCTTCCATTACCTTGTAAAAAATCGATAATGATTTTCTTCTCATTAGGTACCTCTTTAGATAATACAGCTCTAGTTGCCTTTTCAAGCATAGCTCCAATTTCCTTATCATCAAAGATACCCTTTAAATCATCACCAGTTATAGCCATTAAAGAATTATTAAGTGGTGATTCATTGATTTTTGCATCAATTTCTTTTGTGTCATATCCTAAATTTAAGAATACATTTTCTAATCTTAAGTAAGCATATCTATACTTATATAAATAATAATCATCAAAATTACTATCTAATATCATTTTAGCTTCCTTAGCTACTCTCTTTTCAGCGTTCTTAGTTATGCTTAAAAACTTATCATACTTTAAATAATAGTAGAAAACTAAATCTTCTTCTCTATATTCTCTTTTTACACATTCAAGTAATTCCTTATATTCTGGAATATATTTAAAATAATCATAATGATTTATATATTGAATACCATAATCATATGTACCATATAGAATTCTCTTAAAATAATCAAAGATTCTTTCATCAGATAAATCCTTTAAAAAATTACATTTTTCTTTCATTGCGTTAGCAGTTTCTTCTTCGATTATAAAGCCTAGCTTACCAGCAAAATATAAAGCTCTTAATATACGTAAAGAATCTTCCTCAAATCTAACACTAGGATTTCCAATACATCTAACAATCTTATTCTTTAAATCTCTTTGTCCATCATGGAAATCATAAATCTTACCATCCTTATCATATGCGATAGCATTGATAGTAAAATCTCTTCTAATAGTATCCTCTTCTAATGTATCAGCATCCTCTACGACTGGATGTCTATGATCAGAATATGAAACATCCTTTCTAAAATGAGTTATTTCAAATTCATAACGATTATATCTAATTGTTACACTAGAGAATTTTGTTCCATTATCATAAATATCATAAATATCTCTTAATTCATCAATAGGCATATTTGTAGTAATATCAATATCATTTAAAGGCATTTTTAAAAGAAGGTCTCTTACACAACCACCGATAAAATAAGCCTCGTAGCCTAAAGATTCTATCTTTTTTAAAATACTTATTCCTGTTTCAAAATAGTTCACGTATACCACCATCTATAATTATATCAAAAGTTACAATTTTATTCAAAATTAATATTACATAAAGTATAATATTAATGGTGATTATATGCTAAGAATTAAAGGAATGTATGAAAATGAAATTGTAATAGAAAAAAGTCATTTCATAACAAGATTATTTAGAGTTGACAGTATTGATAATGTTAATAATATCCTAGAAGAAATAAGAAAAAAACATTATGACGCTACTCATAATTGTTATGCATATATTCTAGGAGATAATCAAGAAATACAAAAATGCTCTGATGATGGAGAGCCTCAAAAAACTGCAGGTTTTCCAATGATGGATGTATTAAAAAAGAATAATTTAACTAATGTATTAGCAATAGTAACAAGATATTTTGGTGGAATCTTATTAGGAGCTGGTGGTTTAGTTAGAGCTTATAGCGATAGTGTGGCTCAGGCACTTAAAAAATGCGAATTCTATGACATAAAAAAAGTAATAAAATTCTCATTTACTACTTCTTATTCTGGATATAATACAATTTTAAAAACATTGCCATATATAATAATTGATAATACCTCATTCACATCTGATGTAATTATCAATGGCTATTGTGACTTGGATAAATATGATAAATTAAGTGATGATTTATATAAATATAAAATCGAAGCTAATGGATTAATGAAATTAGGTGAAGAATACATAGAATATAAAAAATAGAGCATCTTGAAATGCTCTATTTTTCTTTATTGATTTTCAGTTGTTTCAGCAACTACTCCAAAAATACCGCCTAGTAAATAGAAAATATCTCCAAATACTCCAATAATAATCATTATTACGTGAGGAGCGATATCTTTAGTATTGTTATTAAGTTTCTTCTTAGCAACGGTAGCAAGAATAAATATGATTAATGTAATTATAATTGCTACAATACCAATAACCATTAGTGTTGTACCCACAATTCTAACATCAGCCTCTGTATATGTAGCACCAGGAGTTCTTCTTTCATATATTTCATTAGCAAATTGTCTTGCTATAATACCAAATGCAATTAAAAATCCATATAAGAATAAACCGATAATATTAAATACCTTACCAATTGTATACATTATTTTAGATGCTTCTTTCATAATCTAACCTCCATAGGTATATTATACTACATATAATATAATTTAGGGCATTTATTTCCAAAATGGACCAAATTTTTTAGCCTCTTCTTTTTTTATATCAACTAATTCGTATCCAGTTGGATCAATGATGTCATGAAATAATTCATTAGAAACATCTCCATCTGAAATAATGATGGTTTCATTTTTTATATGCGATGATTTTACCTTTTTAATAGGTAATTTTTTTCTAATGGCGTCATTAATATGACTTTCACACATACTACATCTCATTCCATTAATTTTTAATATATATTTGTTCATATTCTCTCCTATCCTAAAGCAATATCTAATACCATCATAATAACAAATCCAAATGCTAAACCAATTGTCGCAAGATTAGAGTGAGGCCCTTCGTTACTTTCTGGTATTAATTCCTCGACTACAACATAAATCATTGCACCAGCAGCAAATGATAATGTAAATGGTAATATTTGTGAAACATAGAATGTTAATAGTATTGCAAGTAAACCAGCAAGTGGTTCAACTACACCAGAAATAAAACCATATAAGAATGCCTTAAATTTTGATAAGCCTTCTTCTTTAAGAGGCATTGATATAATAGCTCCCTCAGGGAAATTTTGAATTGCAATACCAATAGATAAAGCAAGCATTGCCTCATCACTTATTGTATGATTAATCGCTCCGGCGATTATGACGCCTACTGCCAGTCCTTCTGGAATGTTATGAATTGTAACAGCAAGCATCATTTTAAATCTTTTAGATAGTTTAGTACTTTTTAGTCCTTCCTCTTGCTTATCAATATGAATGTGGGGGACAATCACATCAATTAGATAAAGGAAGCACATTCCTGCTAAAAAACCAAGGGCTGGGATAAGCCATTGTTTATAACTACTTTCATATGATTCTATAGCAGGTTGTAGCAAACTCCAAATTGAAGCTGCAATCATAACGCCAGATGCAAACCCAAGTAGAATCTTTTGTAGTTTTGGATTTATATTATCCTTAAGGATAAAAACCATAGCACTACCTAATGTAGTACCAATTAAGGGGATCAATAAGCAAAGAATAATAAACCATGACATAAATAACCCTCCCATCTAAAACAATTTCAGTTAGTCTAAACTAACTATTGATATTCTAATACTATTTTTGGGTATTGTCAATATCATGGTTTAAAATTAATTAATATGCTTTTTTATAGCTTCTAAGAATGTAATGCCATATGGACTTAAATTGTGATTCTTTAATTTAATAATACCTATTTTCATATATTCATCCATATCTAAAGGCTTAGAAATAATATTTTCTCCATTTAGCTTTTTATCAATTACACCACTTGATACAGTATAACCATTTAAACCAATTACTAAATTAAATAATGTAGCTCTATCTCTTACCTTTATATTCTTTCTTCTATCTAATGTAGATAATATTTCTTCTGAAAAATAGAAAGAATTATATTGTCCCTGCTCAAATGATAAATAAGGATAATCACTTAATTCATCTAATGTAATCTTATCCTTTTTAGCTAAAGGATGAGAATTAGATATAAACACATGTGGCTTAGCAGTAAATAATAAATCAAATGTTAAATCATTTTCCTTTAATATTTTAGTTATAACCTCTTCATTTTTAGATGATAAATATAAAATACCAATCTCACTTATTAATTGAGATACATCAGTAATGATTTCATATGTTTGAGTTTCTCTTAATGTAAAATTATATGAATTAGCATTAAATTCATTAATTACATCAATAAAGGCATTTACGGCAAATGAATAATGCTGGCATGATACTGAAAACACTGGTTTTCTTTCTTTATTATCTACAAACTTATTAGTTAATAAATCAGCTTGTTCTAACACTTGTCTTGCGTATGAAAGGAATGTTGTTCCATCTGGTGTTAATGTAACACCTTTATTAGTTCTATTAAAAATAGTTATATTCATTTCATCTTCTAAATTCTTAATTGCATTAGTTAAACTAGGCTGTGAAATAAATAATTTTTCTGAAGCTGTTGTAATATTTCCTGTTTCAGAAACGCATACTACATATCTCAATTGTTGTAAAGTCATAATAAACCTCCATAATAGTTTATGTTTATATTTTAACATTACTTATAGTTTTATACTATATCTAATTATATAAAAAAGGCGAAGCACAATATGCCTCGCCAAAAGGATCTATTCCCAAACTGTAGGTACGTCATCTACCCAATGCCAATAACTATATGTAGTATCGGTTGGCTCTTCTTCTGAATAATAATATATAGTAGCGTTATTCATACCAGGATTATAGTAAATATCAATATTATCATATTGAGCCTTAGTTCCTTCATAATAGAAAGCTTCTAAATTAGTTGTTCCATCAAAAGTATATGAATCAATTTCTGTAACAGTACTTGCCATTACAACATACTTTAAATTTGGACAATTATGGAAAGAATATGAATCAGTAAATCTACCACTAATTATCGTTGCAATTTCTATTACATCATTTACAGTTGATGAAGATGAAGAATTAACACGTGAAGGATTACCAGCAAAAGAACACATTCTTGCTGAACCCTTAACGATTTCAATTTCACTACCATTAAATATCTGGTAATTGTCATAATTGCCTACAGAGCTTGCTATAGATAAATAATGTAGTTTTGTATTATTAAATGCACCACTACCTATATCATTTACCCCATCCAAAATAGTAATAGAATTGAATCTTGTTTCATCCTTAAAACAATTCTTATAAATCTTTAATTTAGTTATAGTAGTTGAATTATATACAAATGAACCAGGTATTACAACATCTAAAGAGTCCCCTGTATAGGCAACAACATATCCACGTGAATTAGCAACATCATATGCAAATACAACGCCATTTTCATCAACAACCACTTGAGAATCTTCTAATGAATCATGTAAAACTAATGCATAATACGCAATATATCCATTTGATTCACTACCCTTAGAAATATCTAAAGATGATAAATTAAAGATTTCAACTAAATGATAGCATTCTGCAAATGCATTATCACGTATAGCTGTTACACTACTTGGGATTGTAATTGAACAAATACAATTATTATGATAGAATGCATACTCAGAAATCTCGTATTCACTAATAGTATTACCATAAAAATCAAATGAATTTGGCAATACTATAACAGGTGAATTACCAACATAATCGATTAAATATCCATTTGTTCCATTATATAAGAATACAAATCCATTTTCATCAGTAACAACTGGAGACTCTTCATCAAGTGATGTATGAATTACTTTTGCATATAAAGCAACTGAACCATTAGAACTTGATCCCATAGTTAAATCTAATGTAGATAAGTTATATAACTCAATTAAATAAACACAATTATTAAATGCATCATCTTCTATTGTTGTTACACTTTCTGGAATAACAAATGACTTAAGTGATGTACAACCGCTAAATGCACCACTACCTATTGTTTCTACTGTTGATGGAAGTGTTACCTTACTTAGCTTTTCATCATATTGGAACATAGTATCGCCAATTTCTGTAATATTACCATTAAATACTACTTCTTCAAGATTATAACAATAATTTAAAACACCATTTCCACAAGTAAATGCACTATTGAATGTAACTTTCTCTAATTTTTCATTGTAGTTAAGAGCATATTGTTCAATAACATTGACACTTGCCGGAATTACTAATTCTTTAAATGCACAATTTTGTAATGATTGTTTACCAATTTTTGTTATTGTATTTGGTAGTACTAATTCCTCTAATGAAGTACAATCACAGAATAATCCTAAAGCAAGCATTGTACAATTCTCGCCCAATGTAACATCACTAAGAGCTGTACACTCTTTGAAGATATATGCACCATCTGGTGTGCAATTTAAATTTAACTTAGTAAGCTTCTTGCATTCCGTAAATGCTTCTCTTCCAATAGATGTAATTGTAGATGGTAATGTGATATTAGTAAGGCCACAATTCTTAAATGCGTAATCAGAAATATATGATACATTTTCAAAATTGACATCGGCTAATGATTCACATCCATTAAATACATAAGATGGAATTGATGCTCTAGCTGATAATACTAAAGTAGTTAAATTAGTACATCCATTAAATACTATTCTTTCATTATCTACAGTAGATGTAGAAATAGAACCACTAAGTGTTACAGTATCAAGGCTTGTACAATTATTAAATGCATTACCATATAATTTAACTGAATTAGCTAATGTAACTGATTCTACGCCTGAACTTGCTAATCCATAAGGATTAATTGTTCCAACATTTGCTAAATTAATAGATTTCAAATTCTTACAATTGTAGAACATATAATTGAATATTATTGAACCAGTATTACCAAATGTAACACTAGATAATGATGTACAACCATAGAATGCATAATTTCCACCATATCCAAGGTAATTAGAAAATGTATTATTGTAAATTACTGTTGTTAATAATTCGCAACCCTCAAATACACCCTTTCTAGGATTACTACTATTCTGGTAATCACCATTTTGTAAGTGTAAATTACTAGGAATTGTTACTGTTGTTAATTTTGTATTAGCAAAAGCACCCTTAAATACTTCTACTATATTATTCCATTCAATAGATGTTAATCCTGAATTCATAAATGCATAAGGATTAATTCTATCATAGCTACTTGGAATTGTTATACTAGATAATGATGTACAACCATAGAACATTCTTGAATTAATACATTTTCCTGAACTAGGAAGAACTACATTAGAAAGTGATACACAACCTTCAAATGTACTTACAGAATAGTCGTAATTCTTATTTGTTACTCTAGAAATATCGGCACTCATAAGATATACACAATTCTTAAATACGCTATTTTCAAATGCATTAACATTAGATAATAATGTAAATTCTGCAATGCCTGAATTTTCAAATGCACTTGCACCAATAGATGTTATTGTAGTTGGCAATTCTACACTACGTAATGATGTTAAATCCTTAAATGCATTTTCAGGAATTGTATTACCACTAGTTAAAACTACTTTCTTTAATGATTCTGCTATTTCGCTATTTTCCAAACCAAATAGCATTTGACCAAATGTTTTATATGATGAAATGTATGAACATTCAACATATTCAACCCTTTTTAAACCATATAAGCAATATTCAAAATCAGTACAATTATCTGGAATAATTATTTTCTTTAAATATGTACATTCACTAAACGCATTTGCGTATATTTTTTCACAATCAGGGTGTACTGTACATTCAACTATTGTCTTAGCTCTAGCCTTAACTAGCCATCTATATGGATTTGCCTCAGTACCAAAATAACAACCATTTCCATAAACTGTATAATTTAGCTTATCACAGCCTTCAAATGATGTTGTAGCAATTGAAGATAGAGATGGTGAAAACTTAATATTTAGGAAATTCTTACAATTGTAGAATGCATAATCTGGAATAATAGCTACTGCTGTTTCTGATAAATCAATACCTTCAATATTCTCACAGCCATAGAATGCACCATCGCCTAATGAAGCTAAAGTAGTTGGAATATTGAATGTATATAATGATAAACAATTCTGGAATGCATATGAACCTATTGATTTAATACCTTCTGTTAAGGTAACAGATTGTAGGTTAGTACAATTCTTAAATGCATAACTACCAACACTTTCAACTTTTCCAGGAATTACAATACTCTTTAAATATGGGTTACTTGCAAAAGCGCCATCGCCTAATGTTGATAAATTAGGAGGTAATGTTACCTTTAATAATTTACAACCATAGAATGCATTTTCACCTATATAAGTAACTGTGCTTGGAATATTAATATTAGTTAGATTCTTACAATTATAGAAAGCATAATCACCAATAGTTGTTAGTCCTTCTGGCAACGTTACTGTTTCTAATTTATCAAATCCTGCAAATTGAGCCGTTCCAATAGTTTCAATATTATTTGAAACATTTAATTCAGTTAATTCTGAATAGTTATCACCATTCTTAAAATATACTTTAGCACCTAAATATGCAGGATTAGAATTATTTTCATCGAAAGAAATCTTACACCAATCCGCACAAGTTCCATTATAATAAACCTCTTTTATCTTAGTTAAATCATAACTATCTGACCCAAAAGCACGAGCACAAATAGTCTTTAATCCACTACCAAAAGTTAAACTATCTAATTCAAGATGATAGAAAGCATTTGATGGTATTGAAGAAACATCATCACCAAATTCTATTTTCTTAATTGTATTTGGAATATTGGATGTAGAACTATAACTTGTTTCACCAAAGAAATAACCAAAGAAGCTATAATTAGTATTAAACTCTGCATTATAATGTAGTTCTTCTGCCTCAATTCTAAATAAAACATATTTTCTGATTGCTTTAATATCACTTGGAATAACAAGCTTTTTTACAGATTTATCCTTAATATTAATTAATGTTTTAACGCCATTATCATCAAAAGAGACGAATCCATTATTATCAGTTAATATTGTATTATCTTTAATCTTTTGTAACGCATTATCTGATTCAGAAATTGTAATTATATTTAAGGCATTATATGTAAGATTACCATATCCACCAGTTCTAGCTTTTAAATCTAGTGTCGAATAATTAATAATTTCAACTAAATTACCACAAGCATAGAATGCATCGCCATAATTATATATGCTTGTTAATGTTGAAGGTATAGTCAATTGATATAATGAATAACAATTCTTAAATACACGGTTTCCAATAGATGTTAATCCTTCTGGCAACGTTACGTCTGATAAATTATAACAATTGCAAAATGCGTCATCACTAATTGATGTGATTTTAGGCATGTATACTTTCGCTAAGCCTTCACAATAATAACACATTTGTTGCGGAATAATTGTAACTTTTGGTAAAGATAATTCCTTCAATTCTTTTGAATAAGCAAATGCATATTCACCAACACTTGTACATTCTGGAAGAGATATTCTTTCTAATTTAGAACAACCTCTAAAGGCATAATTACCAACTGATGCACATTTTTCTAATTCTACATTTTTTATTGATTCTAAATTTAAGAAAGTACGATCAGCAACACTTTTAATATTGTTTGCAATTACTGTTTCTAAAGATCTACAATTTTCAAAAGCATCTGAAGCTAAAAATTGACAACCACCTAGGTTAACACTCTTCAAATTATTACAATTCTTAAATGCATATTCATTTACTTCAACAACGTGATCATTACATGTTACTGTTTCAATGTCGCTATTATTAGCGAATAAAGAACTATTTAAAACTATTCCATAATCACCAAATGTTGGAATGACAATATTCTTTTCATTTCCTATATAAGCACGTAAATAAACAGTTTTATTCTCATCATCAATTTCGTAAATGAAACCATTATCTTTAACAACAGGACTTGTTTCAGTTAAACTATTCAATATTGCGCTAGCGTAGTATCCTACGTATCCATAATCACTATCGCCTGCATAAATACTTAAATCAGATAAATTATATACTGTAGATAATGCTGTACAGTTATAAAACGCAGAACTTTCGATAGATTCTACTTTGCTTGGAATTACTATTTCTGTTAAACTTGAGCATAGGTTAAAAGCTTTTTCGCAGATACTCTTTAGATTTGATTCATCACTTATAGAAACTATAGATAATTTTTTACAATTGTTAAATGCATAGTCATCAATATATTCTACACCATCTCCAATTGTCACTTTTTCTAGCGAGTCACAATATGCGAATGCTGATTTACCAATATAATTGACAGAATTAGAAATGATTACCTCTTTTAAGTTATCACTCTCATAGAAAGCATATGAACCAATACCTTTTGTACCATTTGATATTGTAATCTTTTCAATATCACTTGATCTAAAGCATGAATCAGTCAAATAAAAATCACCTATCTCAGCAGTTCCTACTGGTGTTACTACTTCCTTACTACTACCTAAATACTTAATTAAAGTCCAATCGCCTTCATCAAAATAACATAAGAAATCATCTACTATTGTAAAAGCATTTGAAGTCTCACCTTCGTAATAATAATTGATAGTATAACTTGCATCTAATTCCTCATCTAATTCATCTGTATCAACATTATTATCTGGCAAGAATATTTCTCTTACTTGTGAATAACTTGCTAAATAAGAGCCTATTTCTTCAGGTATATTTTTAAATGTTATTCTATAAATTTGAGAACTACAAAATGCCTCATCATCTAATTTCTTTAATGAATTAGGTAATGTTAAGAAACATACTTCTGATTCATAAAATGCAGATTGGGCAATTTCTGTTACACCTTCAGGTAATACTAAATCATATGCACAATCATCTTTAACACCTTTAACAATACATTCAGTTTCAGTTGATGTAAATACTAAATCTTTAAACTCATCCTTTAATTTATATTTAGCAACAACACTACGTTCACCATCAGCTACCTTATAGAATGTTTTAGTAGATACTAATTCATCATTTGAAAACCATCCTAAAAATTCATATCCGATATTTACTGTGGCATAAAGTATTTCTCCATCTTCTAATCTTTCTGAATAACCTGTACCAGCTGGTATTTCAACAACACTACCAGTATCAAAATTAATAGTTGTATCCTTTTCGTCATCTTCTATTACAACTGGTTCCTCATCATGTGATTTTGGAATGATTACATCAGGTAATGTAATATGTGATTCAGAGTCATCCTTAACACCTCTATCACGAACTGCAATTGGTTCACCCTTTGATTCATCACCACAAGAAACTAAAGACACAGAGGCAAACATTGCCAATGCTAAAAATATATATTTCTTTTTCATATTTGCCTCCTCCTTTATGCCTCTACTGTAATATTTTGTACTGCAATGATGAAGTTACCATTTGCTGCTAAATCTGTATACTTATACTCGCCAAATGAACCATTAGCTAAATCTGTTGCGTCATTACCCTTATCAACGAAACAATATAATGTATAAACCTTATATTCGCCTATTGACTTAATCTTAGGAGCATCTTCTGTCCAAGTTGCACCTTCATCAATTGAATAATATGTTTGATAATTAATTGTAGTATTCTCGATTGATAAAACTGTTCTAGTTGGAATAACAGTTGATACTTCAGATAAGCTAACAGTATAATCCATTGGTAATGAAATATTTAATTCTTCAAAATGAGCTTCTGAATAATCATTAGAATTATAAGGAACTGTTCCAATTTCTGAATAATCAAATTTAACTACGCCATTAACTGTAGCATATCCATCTGCTGAAATTGAGTAATTGAAGTTTGCACTATCTTTTCTCTTTTCTGATATTGTAACTGTTACATTTATTTCTTCTTTTGTAATTGAATCATAGAACTTAGCATTCTTAATCATATTTGAATAAATTAGATATGCATTATCTAATGATGTTAATATATCCCCATTTTCAATTGTTAATATACCATCATGTGCTACAATTCCGTCACTATCCATATACTTAAAGCCTAATTCATTATTATCATTAGATAAAATATGAATTGGACTTGTAATAAACTTTTGGGCATCAAATGCTATTACACTATCGCCAGTAACAATTGAAACAATTTGAGTATCTTCAATAACCATATCAGGATTTGAAGGATTTGATACCTTGAAATAAACAGGATATTTTCCTGGTTCATTAATATAAAGTGTTGAATTATATGTTATACCATCTAAAGAATATGTAACATCATTATCTGATTCAACAAAATCAAGCATTACACCATTTGGTGTTTTACTAGGATTAAATACATAGTTTAGAGATCCTATAGTATATGTTGGATTATTTGTTGGCTTTGTATCTGAAATATAAATATAAATAACGTCATTATATCCTTTTTGGTGTGAAGTAGGGAATGATAAGATATCTACCTTACAATATTCATTCTTATTAAATTCAAAATTATTAGCTGCACTTTGATATGCCAAATTTTTATCAACTGAACTATAGTATTTTGAAGTTAAATTGATATAAATACTTCTATCATCCTGAACATCAATACCTAAAGCTGCCAATAAGTCAGTACCAAGTACTTTAACTGAAGTATTAGGATTTGTTCCAGATAAGAACATTGAGGAAGATGAATTAATATAATATAAATTACCACCTAATTCTTCTACATCACTACTATATGCACTAACTGAATAGCCTGGATCATCTCTATCATCAATAAAGTAGAAATATGCTTCAGTATTTATTGTATAATCATCAAATTCAATACTTAAACTTATAGTATTCTTACCATCTACTAATTCTATAAATCCAAAAACTAAATAATTGTAACCTACGTTAATGCTGTTAGCTTCGACTTCTTTTCCAGCAATATAATATTTCATACCTTCTGATATAACATCAAAATTAACACCATTATATCTTGTGAAATTAAAATCTTGACTTAAAAGTGAAATATCTAACACAGTAGATTGAGTTGAAGGATCAATACTAAAATAATGTGATGTGAAGGTAATATTTGGCTTTGTAATAATAATTACTTCATAATCTTCTTTATCGGCAAAGCCTTCACATACTATCTTATAATAAACTCTATAGCTACCTGGAGCGTAGAATACATAATCATTAGTGTCCTTATATTCAGATTCACCTTCGCCCTTATAGAATACTTGAGCATTAATATTATTAGGAACTACACTTATAGAGTGACCTTCTCCATCATAATTACCAAAGTAACCTTCAGAAGTATATTCAATAGATGAATATGAAATTCCACCAATTACATCAATTACTTTTCCATAATCTTCTTCTGTTGGAGTACCAACTGTAATTGATACTTCATCAAGCTTTTCATTAGCATCTTCTGGATTATTAAACTTATCATCAACATCTTCTAACCAATTATCTAATATATCATTAAAGCTATCATTTGAAATTGCTTTATCCTTAGGAACCTTAATTTCAACTTTCTTATTCGAAATATCTGTTAACTTACCTTTAATAATTGAATCTCCTAGTTGATCAAATACGAATAATTCTGTAACACCCTTATATACTGAATATGTTTCAACATACTCACTGCCGTTATCAACGACTTCTACTCCGAAGATTGTTCCTCTTACTGCCATTACTGAATTATTAGATGATAAGAAGAATTCCTCATCAACACCAAGCTTATTTTGGATTTCAGCTAGTACAATACCGCCTTCAACAAAAATATTAGTCTTAAATGTATCTGTTCCTTCAGATTTAATATTTACTGTTGTATTTTCACCAAAATAAACATATTTATCTTCATCAAATTTTACAACTACTACAGAACCAGCAGTTGTATGTAATTTATCACCATCATAAAGATTCATACCCTTAAAGCAGTCCAATGTTTCATTTTCATCTGAAACATTTGCACTACCTTCTATTTGAACTACCTTAATAGTTCTAGCAGAATCTATCAATCTTTGTGTTGGTTCCTCATCACCACATGAAGATAAAAATATACAAAGCATTAAACTTATTAATATACATAATACGCTTATTAACTTCTTCATTATTCTACCTCCATACTTTGATAACCTTCAATAGCTGTTACCTCATAGCACTTGATAGGTTCTTTTTTATTTTTGAACATTCTATCACCTGCATCAATAACAGTAATTCTATCCTTTAATACCTCATAAACATCAGAAGAAATCAATACCTGATCTCCAGCGGCGGATGCTTCTATTCTAGATGCTGTATTAACAGTATCTCCAATTGCTGTAAAGTCCATTCTAGTCTTAGAACCGATATTACCAATTACGGCATCACCAAAATGTACACCTACACCAAACTCAAGCTTCTTGTTATATTTTTCTTGAACGTAATTACAAATTGCTTTACCTTCTTTAACAATACCAAACGCAGCGCATACTGCTTTATACACATAATCATCTAAATCTACTGGGGCATTAAATATTGCCATTACACAGTCACCAATAAATTTATCAACCATACCACCAAATCTAAATACTTGATTAGTTGCCATTTCTAAGTAGCCATTTAAAACATCTACTACTTGTTCTGGGTCAAGCTCTTCGCTCATCTTTGTAAATCCTCTAATATCCACAAATAGACAAGCGACATTTCTCTTTCTTCCACCTAAGCTCATCGCATCATCTTGCTTTTCAACTAATGCTTCTGCGACATCTGGTGAAATATAACGCTTAAATGTTCCAATAACTTCTCTCTTATGCTTATATTCATTATAGTAATGATTAATAATTATTATTACAAATGCTAGTATTAACATGAATATAGGAAGAGATACAAAATAATATAATTTACCTGCATGAATAATTATCGCAAGTATAAATTCAAATCCTATTCCAACACCAAAGGCGATAATTCCAATATAGAAGGCAAGACATGCCATCAATAATACAAATCCAAAAATTATAACAGTATTGATTACTACTAATCCAAATGTATTAATAGGTAAATATAATTCATCATTTAATAATGATTGAATAACATTACACTGTACCTCAATACCAAACATTTCTCCAATTGGTGAATTATAAATATCATTTGATAATCCAGTATCAACCGCACTAGCATATGAGCCAAATAAAACAATTGAATTACTTCTAAATCTTTGCTTAAAAGTGCCTGCCTTAGCCTCTTCAATTAATTCCTTCATAGAAATATAATTAAAGCCTGACATTACACTATTAATCTTTCCGTCACCGCTATAATTCAATTCTGGTGCGGCATAGTACTTAAAATAATATGCTTTATTCTTTTCGTAATCATTCTTTTCCTTATGAGTGTTATCACTATAATTAGAATAAATTGCATATGCTAAGCTATCATAATTAGAACCTCTTAAATAAGTTCTTCTAATTGCTTCATCATTATCAGTAATTGCATCTACATAACCAATGCCACTAGCACTATTATAGATTGTCTCTGATAAACCATAAGGAACCTTATCCCTACTCATGCCATTAACACCTAAAATAACATTATGTCTTTTCATAGCGCCAGCAAGCTTTTCATCTGCTTCATCACAGTTATATGCCTTGTTAAAAATAACATCAAATCCAATAGATGAAGGAACACAATTATTATCAGCCCACATATTTAATATATCGGCAAAATATCCTCTATACTCTATTGGGTTATAAGCATCATATGTTTCGATTGTTTCATCATCGATTCCAATAATGTATATTTCCTTAGATCTTTCTGACTTTTTTTGAAACATTGAATCAGTAATTGTATTATCTAGTGAGCCGAAAGGATTCCATACTCCTGATACTGCTGATAATGTTAAAATCATGACTGCGAATATAGCTGCGAATATTAAATTTTTAATCTTGAATTTGAATATTTTCGATTTCATACCTTTTCCCTTTAAATTTACAATTTAAAACCTTTTTCCCATAATGATACGAAAAATCATTTTATTATAACACTTATTTATTCTCTTTTACATATTTGTATGTATAAAAAATAAAAAAAGACTATTAATTTTTTTAAACTAATAGCCATTTTTTAATTAATCAATCATAAATACCTTTTTTATATTTTCGTAGTTACCATATACTACTACAGTATCATTTTCTTTAATAATACTATCTTTTGTTACTGTTATAGGCATTTCATCTCTTCTTAATGTTAAAATATTTAAATTATATTTTGTTTTAATTTCAGATTCGAATAATCTCTTTTCCTTTAGCATTTCAGGTAATGTATTAATTACTACCTCTGCCATTGCGTCCTCACCATAATTATCGATAAGATCAATGATGTTTTCTCTTGTCTTAACAATCTCTTCTTCATCATAGCTTTCATCAACTTTATATGTAAATAAATCTTTAATAGTTTGTTTGTTACCAAAAACTACTATTTCATCCTTATCTTGAATAACTGTATTCTTAGTAATCTCAATAGCTCTATTCTTTCTTTTAAGAATTAATAGATTTAAATTATATCTCTTCTTAAAATCAGATTCCATTAATGTCTTATTCTTTAAAACTTCAGGAGTATTATTAATATAGATTTCAACAATTGCATTCTTATCATATGAATCTAACATAGTTAAAGTGTTATATTTTTGATTTCTATAAAGAAGCTTTCTAGCAGCCTTTTCAATACCTCTTTCTAAGATTTTTGAAATAAATGGAATTTTTAAAATGATAATAATACCAATAGCGATACCAAGAATAACTAAAATGTTATACAGTTGGCCTTGTACAATTTCAGTGTTTGTTACACTACCAATGAAATTGATAATAAATGAAATAATGATTACGTTGAAGACAATACCAGTGATCATACATACAACAGCTAGTCTTCTTCTTTTCTTATTTGTTGTTACAATCTCAGCCTCACTAGTAGTATAGCCTGAACAAGTTATTAAAGAGATTACCTGAAACCTTGCTTTTTCCTTTGTTAAACCAGTGATTCTAAATAAAATTGTGAACACTTCAATTGTATAAATATATAGTACAACTGCTATAGCGATAGCTAAAATAGATGTAACTAGATCCATATACTAATCTTCCCCTTTTAAATATTACAAATTATATTCTATCATTTTTTGTCTTTAAGAAAAAGAACAAAATTAAGAAATATGTGAGGCTCTTAAGTCCTCACATATTTTCCTTCTTATGTTTAGTTATATCCTTATTATCATAATATTCCTCGGCGGCTTCATTATATGCTGCCTCCTCAGGAGATATATCACTTTCTTCAGTCATTGAATCTAAATTAGTACTTTCTGATATGATGCCTTGTGCTGGTATAGGTTCAAGTTCTTTTTCATTTTTCTTAAATGAACCAGATAAGTATAAACCAAGCTTAGCACAAGCAGGTCCAACTAATTCATATAATACACTAGATGCTAAAATGATAGTTTGAAGCCAATCTCCTAATTCTGGGTGACCCTGCTCAGTAAATATTCTAGCACCCATATAAGCTAAACCAATTGCCACTCCGGCTTGTGGAATTAAACCTAAGCCTAAATAATTTCTAACATTTTTATCTGTTTTAGTAATGGCACAACCAGCATATGCACCTCCATATTTGCCTAAAATTCTAACAAAGAAATAAACTAATGCGGCGACAAATAATGGAACATAACCAATTAATGTCATATTTGTAAATGCCTTTAGATTAAACTTCATACCACTCATTACAAAGAATAATAACATTATTGGTGGCGAAAAATAATTTAATTGCTTAAATAACTTTTCATCA
>JAILPD010000034.1 GCA_024690445.1 Acholeplasmatales bacterium | reverse complement strand
CAAAAGCCATTAAAACCAAAATCACCGCCCAATTTTGTATCTATTTTTACTTTTCCTTCTTTAATAAGATTTAGCATAATATCTGCAATCTTAGGATCAAATTGAGTTCCCTTATTATTAGTTAACTCATTTATAATATATTCTTTTGAAAGGTTCTTTCTATATATACACGGCTTGAATTCATCGCGTCAAATTTGCGTAAATCTATCAACACATCAATTTATTTATGCTGAGCTCCTAATGTTAAACAAGTAACACTTTCTACTAATGCAGTATTTGGGAACATATCAATAGGAGTAATTGAATTAATATTATACTTCTCTGTTAATTTTCCTAAATTTTTAGCAAGTGTTGCTGGATTACAAGAAACATATATAAGTTTCTTTACATTAGATTCTAATATAGCATTAATAAATTTATCATCTAAGCCTGTTCTTGGTGGGTCAACAACTATTACGTCAAATGTAACTCCATCCTTAATTAGCTTAGGTAATAATTCATGGGCATTACCCTGCATAAATTTAACGTTATTAATCTTATTTAATTTTGCATTTTCTGTAGCGGCAATAACTGAATCCTTATTATACTCAATACCTACTACCTCTTTAGCATTGTGTGCTAAATAAAGACCAATTGAACCTACACCACAATATGCATCCAAAACTCTTTCCTTAAAGCTTAGCTTGCATGCTTTTAAAACAACATCATACATTGCCTCTGCTTGAAGAGAATTCAATTGGAAGAATGTATTAGGATAGATTTGATATTTTATCTTTCCTAATGTCTCAACAATATATGGCTTACCTTCTAATAATTCAATATCCTTACCTACCATTTCAGCACCTGATTCTAATGAATTATTAAATGATCTATAAACACCAATTACATTATCTAGCTTAGAAACCTTTTCTGCTAGTTCCTTTACCTTATCATTCTTTTCGAAGCATACTAAACAAACTAATGCTTCACCCCTCTTATTAACTCTAATTGTTATATATCTAATTATGCCCCTATTAAGCTTATAAGAGAAAATAGAAATCTTTAATTCATCAATTATTTTACAAATTTTATTATTTAATTCATTAATAACATCAGTTTGAACTAAGCAATTATTAATAGAAACAGCAATATTAGAATTTACCTTAGTCATCGCAACTGATGAACCACTATTATTCTTTACAACCTGAAGCTGACTTCTATTTCTATATTTAAATTGGTTTGAAGTGATAGTTGGCTTTATTTCAAACTTCTTAGTATTAATCTTTGTATATCTATTAATTGATTCAATTAAAATATCTCTTTTTAATTCAGCCATCTTTGAAGATGAAATATGCATTGTGTTACATCCGCCACATTCATCATAATATGGGCATTCTGGATTTCTTCTATCTTCTGATTGATGCTTAATTTCTAATGTTTTAGCAAAAGCCATCTTATCTAATACCTTTGTTATTTCAACATTATGACCCTCACCTGGAATAGCTCCATCTACAAATACAGCCACATGATTATAAAAGCCAATACCTTCACCATTTATTCCTAATCTTTTTACATCAAGAATAAAATTATCTCCAACCTTAATATTATTTGCCATGCTTCATCACCACCTTGAAATCATTAAATTTAGCATAACCATTTGAATTCATATTTCCTCTAGCAAATAAACCATATTTGCCACCAATCCATCTTCCTGGATATCCAATGAATTCTTTTTTTATTTTCTTTCCATTAATACCAAATTGGTATACACCAGGATATTTAAAATACATATTGAATGTAATTACATTATCACTATATTCTATTTTTTCTAATATCCTATCATTATTACCAAATGAGCCTTCATTTAATAATATATAATTATTATCATTAATTCTTTTTACGCTTATATAGGCATATTCTTTTCCCATAAAGCATAAGCCTGCCTCATCGCCTTCATTTTTAAGGCTTAAATCAATTTTTACAGAAACATTGAATGAGAACCCATTTATTTTAGTTAAGAATAAATTAGGGCATAAATTTAGTGAATTAATTGATTTTGAATCATAAACACAATTTAAAAATAATCCATTATCTAATCTGTACCATTCATTCTTTAAATAAGCAGGTGTTTGCCACATAAATGATAATTTATCATTATCAAATTTATCAGACATCATTAATTTATAATTTGATACCTTATCAATTAAATATTCATGCTCATCTACTGGAGTACCTGCTAATAATAAATCATTTACTCTACCTATTAGTGGCCAGCCATCACTCCAAACAACTGGCTCAAGATGAACAATTCTTCCATATACACCCATGTCTTGAAAATGCATAAATGCATAATCACCATTTGGTAAATCAATTAAAGCACCTTGATGTGGACCATTAGTTTTAGAATCATTTTGCATCATGACGATTTTTTCTTCATATGGTCCATATATGTTTTTACTTCTTAATGCTGTTTGCCAGCCCGTCTTTACAGAACCAGCTGGAGCTAATATATAAATATATTCTCCTATTTTATAGAACTTAGGTCCTTCTATTGTAGGCTGTGTATTATGGCCATCATAAATAAATTTATAATCAGCCAATCTAGTTTTACAATCTTTAGTTATTTCAAATACAGCAAGCTTTGAATTAAAGCCTATTCTAGATTTAACAAAGCCTATAACAACATAGCATTTATCATCCATCCAAATAGGACATGGATCTTCATAGCCCTTTCCTTCTAATATAGGCCAAGGCTCACTCCAATCTCCCTTTTCAATATCAGTACATTCAGATACATAAATGCCTTCATCAGGAAATGGGATAAATGCATAAAATTTACCTTCATTATATCGAATCGAAGGTGCCCAAGCACCTTCACCATGACATACATTATTGAATTTATCAAAAGGAAGCTTATCAAAAATATATCCTATTTGTTTCCAATTAACTAAATTCTTCGATTTTAATACAGGAACTCCTGGAAAGTGATTGAATGATGATGAAATCATATAATAATTATCTTTATATCTAATTACATCAGGATCTGAATAATCAGATACTAATATAGGATTAATATATTTCATCATCCATCACCTCACTTAAATTCTCATAATATCATTAACAGTAACGAAAATCATTAAGCCTAATAGCAATAGCATAAATACGCCATTGATAATGGCTTCTACCTTCTTTGGCACTTTCTTCTTTGTTATTGCCTCAATAATTACGAATAAAATCTTACCACCATCTAATGCTGGAATAGGTAATAAGTTGACAATACCTAAATTAACAGATAATAATGCAGCAAATGCTAATAATGGAATAAAACCAGTATTTACATAGCTCTTAATTTGTCCAAATATACCAACAACTCCACTCAAATTAGAAACACCAACCTGTCTAACATCACTTGGAGCTATTAATAACTTTAATGTTCTAAAGATTACTGTAAAATCAGTCCAGAACATCTTAAATGCATTACCAACACAAGGGAAGAAATCAAAATGAGTGGTTGAAGCTACACCAATTAGATGAACTATCTTAGTAACATTTTGACTATCTAATAATTCATCTGTATATGGTTCTATTTCTTTAGCATTATCAAAGCTAACTAATGTATATTCATCATCTGACTTATCATCAGTATTTTTATTATCTAAATGATAATATTCAAATTTAATTGCAGGATCACCAATACCTACATGTTCTTCAACTAAATATGCTAAATAGCCATAGCCACTTACGCTCTTACCATTTACATCATATGCCGCTTCATTTAAAGAATATTCTGTGCCACCAATTGAAATACCAACTAAGTAATCACCCTTAGAAATATTATTCTTATTATCAGAATCAGACTTATTCTTATAAACAGGATTTACATTACCAACCTCTAAACCATAAACACCTGCATGAGTAGGTATTTCAGTTAAACCCTTAGTTTCCGCACCAAAATCAGAAAGGCCAAATGAATTAAACGCTGTACGAGAATAAATCTCATATTCAAATTCTTCATTATTTCTTGAAACTTTAATAATAGCACTTGTTTTATGATTTTTATAAACCTGTTCCATTTCACTAGAAAAGGCATCCCAACTAGATACAGCTACACCATTTACAGAAGTAATCTTATCTCCTGCTTGTAATACTTCACCTGCAGGGAAATTATCTGTAATAGAACCTATCTCGTTTGATGAATTATTGGCAACACCACTAGCAAAAGATACAATAAAATATATTATTAATGCTAATACGAAATTCATAAACGCACCAGCAAAGAATACAATTAATCTCCAAGGCTTTGATTTAGAATCTACTGTTCTTTCGTAAGGTGGTAAACCTAATCTTTGATTCTTTTCAAATACATAACTTGCATTATCAGATACAAAATACTGAGTAACATTACCATTTGTATCTTCAAGTGTAATATACATAGGTTCGCCTTTATCACCTAATAAATCCAATTCGTAAGCCTTACCTCTAGCTTGAGCATCTCTTTCAGGATCTAATACAACCTCAGTTATCTTTCCTTCTTCATCAAAATTAAGACCTATTTCAGGTTGCTTCTTAATATCAGATGACAAATCGATCATGCCAGCCATTTGAACAAATCCACCAAGTGGAATTGCTCTTATAGAATATTGAGTTTCACCTTTTTGTTTTTTATAAATGATTGGACCAAATCCTACAGAATAATCGTAGCATAATACTCCTGCCTTCTTAGCAGCAACTAAATGGCCAAGCTCATGAAGAGATATACTTAATCCAATAATAATTGCAAATGCTAATATAGCAACAATTGTAAGAAATGGTTCACTAATTGTTAATACCATAACTAATCACCAAATTTTTTATAAATGTTATTCATAATTTCCTTACTAGTAGAAATTATATTATCTAAATTATATTCAATACCCTCGTATTTATTATTAGTAATTTCTTCATAGATAATATCTTCTATTTGTAAGAATTTAATCTTACCCTCTAAGAATAATTTTACAGCTGCTTCATTTGCCGCATTTAATACCGCATAATAAATACCACCAGATTTAGCTGCCATATATGCATATAAAAGGCAAGGATATCTTTTATAATCTAATTTTCTAAAATGTAAATCTAGATTGAAGATATCTAGATTATCAGATTCTAAATTATTGTGAGATGGATATCTTAAAGCATAAGAAATTGGAGTATGCATATCTGCAGTACCAAGTTCTGCTTTAATAGTTCCATCATTATATTCAACCATAGAATGAATTATTGATTCAGGATGTAAGACAGCCTCAATCTTGTTATAGGGCATATCAAATAAATAATGTGCCTCAATAACCTCAAAACCCTTATTCATCATAGTTGCTGAATCAATAGTAATCTTAGCTCCCATCTTCCAATTAGGGTGCTTTAGGGCATCAGATACTGTAACATCCGTTAATTCTTCTCTTGTTCTATTTCTAAATGAACCACCAGAGGCAGTAATTAATAATCTTTTTACTTCACTCTTCTTTTCACCTTGAAGACATTGTAAGATTGCCGAATGTTCAGAATCAATAGGAACTAAATCAACACCATTTTCTTTTACTAATGATTTTATAATATCACCAGCAACTACTAATGTTTCTTTATTGGCTAAGCAAATAGTCTTCTTAGATTTTATTGCATAGACTGTAGGTAGTAAACCAGAAATACCAACTAAGGCATTTACAAATACCTCATCATCGTATTTATCATTATGATACTTAGATACTTCTAATAATCCTTGATCACCATATACAATTTTAGGATTATAAGATAATTCGCACTTTTCCTCACGGAAACAAACAATCTCAGGTTTAAATTCTTCTATTAATTCTTTAGCTAAATTTAAATCTCTACCAACAGATAAGCCAACAACCTTAAATTCATTAGGATTTGCTTTAACTATATCAAGTGTTTGTCTACCGATTGAACCAGACGCGCCAACAATATACAAATATCTCATTTTTTACACTTCCTTAGGCGAACAAACAAAGAATAATAACAACAATTAATAAGAACATCGCAGATGCGAAGAATGCAGAATCAAATCTATCTAATATACCACCATGTCCTGGGAAAATATTAGAATAATCTTTAATACCATAGGCTCTCTTTAATTTAGAAGCCACTAAGTCTCCAATTTGAGAACAAATTGATAAGAATAAAGTTAATATTATCGCAACAAAGATATTTCCACCAACTGAGAAATCTTCTTTTATAATACCACTAAAGAATTCAATTGATTCACCATGGAATAATGGAGAAATAAATGAATAAATAGAAATAATTGTAGCACCTACGACTAAAGCTGTAGCTGTACCACCAATAGCACCCTCCCATGTCTTCTTTGGAGAAATGACAGGTGCCATCTTATGCTTACCAAACAGCATACCAAATACGAGGGCAAAAATATCAGTAAATACCGTAATTGCAAGAAGATAAACAATAAATCTTAAACCAAATGAATATAAAACTGTAAATGCACCAACACAAATACCAGAATATAATACTGCTAAGAATAAACGACCAACATCAGATACCTCAAAATCAGGAACCAAAATCATCATTGACATGAATGTTAGGAACATAATGATAATTGCGGCAAAAGGAGTTGTAAATTTATCAAATCTTATAGTCTTCAATATTTTATGAATTAATGGGTCTTCTCTAAATTTAGATCCAAATGATGACATATAGAACCAGTTAACAACTGAGAAATACATAACTATAGTTAAGAATACCGTAACTATTTTAACCCATAACGGTATCTTCTTAGACTTATCATACATATTTAATAATTCGATTTCGGCGCCTACAGCGACAAACATCAAAATTACCTCTAGAATTCTTCTGGCAATAGTAAATTTAACAGAAAGAATTAATAAAGGTAAGGCTGTCATAATCAATATAGTTGCAGTTACAAAACGCTTTTTCACGATTATTACCCTCCCTGCATAAAAGGATTATTATCAATAATCCTACAAAAATTCATTTTATTATATCATTTTGAATTATAAAAATCTAGATGTACAAAGAATACATAAAGAAAAAAAGCCTAGTAAATAGGCTCTTACATAGACATTAATTCATCTTGTTTCTTCTTAGTAATTGCTTCAACTTCTTCAATCTTTTTATCAGTAAGCTTTTGGCAATCATCTAAAGCATCCTTTTCATCATCTTCAGGTAGCTCAAGTTTCTTAATTTGATCATTAAGTTCACGTCTTACATTTCTAACGTTAACCTTAGCAGTTTCACTCATCTTAGCAACAAGCTTAGCAAGTTCACGTCTTCTCTCTTCTGTCATTTGAGGTAATACTAATCTAATACCATTACCATCTGATTGAGGAGTTAATCCTAGAGGTGAGGCAAAAATTGCAGATTCAATATTCTTAATAGATGACTTATCGAAAGGCTTAATATAAAGCTGATTTGCCTCTGGAATAGTAATAGATGAAATCTGCTTTACAGGAGTTGGAACACCATAATAATCAATTGAAATAGAATCTAATAATGCTGCATTAGCTCTACCAGTTCTAACTGTAGATAATTCTCTTTCATATGCGGCAATAGCCTTATCCATTTTTTCTTCAGCTTCAAGCTGAAACATTTCTAATTCTTCCATAATTTTCCTCCAAATTAAAATTTAACTTTTGTACCAATATTTTCGCCCTTAACAGCTCTTAGGATATTTCCATCCTTATTCATATTGAATACGATAAGTGGTAACTTATTATCTCTACATAATGATGCGGCTGTTGAATCCATAACTGCAAGACCTTTTTCCAAAATCTCATTGAATGTTAATTCATGATACATATGAGCATTAGGATTCTTTCTAGGATCTGAATCATAAATACCCTCGGTACCATTCTTTGCCATTAATACAATCTCAGCACCAATTTCTGTTGCACGAAGTACACATGCAGTATCTGTTGAGAAATATGGGCTACCAAGACCACCAGCAAAGATACATACTCTTCCCTTTTCTAAGTGTCTAATTGCCTTTCTTCTAATATAAGGCTCTGCCACAGTATCAATAGGAAGTGCAGTCATACATCTTGTAGGTACTCCCATGCCTTCCAATGCATCCTGGATTGATAATCCATTCATGATAGTAGCAAGCATACCCATGTAATCTGCCTGAGCTCTTTCCATACCTAGTTCTTCACCAATTTTACCTCTCCAAATATTGCCACCACCGACAACGATACCAATTTCAGTACCTAAATCGTAGATTTGCTTAATTTGAGCGGCTATACCCTTAACAGTTTCAGGATCGATTATAGCATTAGATTCAGCCTTTAATGCTTCACCTGAAAGCTTTAATAATATTCGCTTATACATATTTAAATTCCGTCCTTTATTCACAATAGATTAACTATTATTTTTTCAAAGATTATTTTACCATATTGTTTTAATTAATACTAATACTTTTTAATTCTAATTATAAAAAAATAACCGCGAGTTTTCGCGGTTATCAATTATTACTTATTGAATGCAGCAGATTGAGCAGCTACTTCAGCAGCAAAATCAACTTCTTGCTTTTCAATACCTTCACCAACAGCTAAACGGATGAATGTTACTACCTTTGACTTAGCGCCAGCAACATATGCCTCAACTGTTTGATCTGGATTCTTAACGAATGCTTGAGATAATAAGCAGATTTCCTTTAAGCTCTTTTCAAGTCTACCTGGAACAATCTTATCTGCGATAATTTGTTCTGGCTTTGGCTTAGCTGATGTAGCATTTTCATTTAATGCTGTTGCTAAAATGATTTCTCTTTCCTTAGCAACTTCTTCAGCAGGAATATCATCCTTAGATACATATCTAGGACCCATAGCAGCTACATGCATAGCAACATCCTTAGCTACTACTTCATCATTACCATCTAAGATAGAAACAACAACGATTCTACCACCAGCATGCTTATAAGCACCAAATACCTGAGCATCAGTCTTTTCTAAAACTGTAACTCTTCTTAAAGAAATCTTTTCACCAATTACACCTGAAGCTTCAAGAATAATTGTATTTAAATCCTTGCCATCTTCCTCTACCTTTAATGCACATTCAGTACACTTAGCGTCAGAATTAACAATGATTTCACCAACCTTATTTAATAGGTCAACGAACTTAGCATTTTGAGCAACGAAGTCAGTTTGAGAGTTTAACTCAAATACAACAGCCTTGTTTCCCTTGATTGCATATGAGCAAAGACCTTCAGCAGCGATAGCGCCTTCCTTCTTTACAGCCTTAGCAATACCCTTTTCTCTTAACCAAGTTACAGCAGCTTCCATATCGCCGTCTGTAGCAGTTAATGCCTTCTTGCAGTCTAACATACCTGCAGAAGTCTTTTCACGTAAATCCTTAACCATTTGCGCAGTAATATTTGCCATCTTAGTTTATCCTCCGAATAAATTATTCAGCCTTAGCTTCAGCAGCTGGCTTCTTAGCAGGTGCCTTCTTAACAGGCTTCTTGTCGCCGTCTTTCTTAGGAGCAGCAGCCTTCTTAGCAGCCCTCTCTTCCTTCTTAGCAGCGTCTTCCTTCTTAATTTCTTCTGCTTGGTTAATACCTTCAGCAGCGTCATCAAACTTCTCTACAACACCACCATTAGCTTCGATTACAGCATTAGCCATAACCCATGTAACTAACTTAACAGCACGGATTGCATCGTCATTTGCTGGAATAACATAATCAACATCATCAGGATCACAGTTAGTATCAACGATACCAAATACTGGGATGTTTAACTTTCTTGCTTCTAAAATTGCATTGTGTTCCTTGTGTGGGTCAACGATGAATAAAGCATCTGGAAGCTTCTTCATATCCTTAATACCACCTAAGAACTTCTCTAACTTATCTCTTTCAGCCTTTAATTGAGCAGCTTCCTTCTTAGTAAGCTTCTCGAAAGAGCCATTCTCTTCCATTTCATATAGGCTTTGTAACTTTTGAATTCTCTTTCTGATTGTCTTGAAGTTAGTTAAAGTACCACCTAACCATCTTTGGTTAACATAGTACATACCACATCTAGCTGCTTCTTCCTTAACAGCCTCTTGTGCTTGCTTCTTTGTACCTACGAAAAGTACCTTTCCTTCATTCTTTGCGATTTCAAATAGAGCTGCATAAGCCTTTTCGATTTCATTTGCAGTCTTTTGTAAATCGATGATGTAAATACCATTTCTAGCTGTAAATACATACTTAGCCATCTTAGGATTCCATCTACGAGTAGCATGTCCAAAATGAACACCTGACTCTAATAATTGTTTCATAGAAACTACTGATTCAGACATTTTTTTAATTCCTCCATTTTATTTTTGTTTTCTGTCCTCTGCCTTCTTCAACGTTCGCCTCCAACAAAATACTTGCACACGACGGCAAACTCCAAAGACATGTGTATTTTTTGTGCCTTTTAAATAATATCATAGCAGGTAATCTTTTGCAATAAATTTTTAAATTTAAAAAGAAAAATGGGGAATTACCCCCATTTTGAATTATCTAATATTATTCTGCAGGCTTTTCAGTTGAAACATGAATATCATCAAATACGATATCAATCTTATTATAAGATGAAATTCTTGATGCAACTAATGTACCATCAGTATTAATCTTTTGACCATCTGTTGTATATTGAGCATAAATAGGTGCGAAAATTACCTTTTCAAGAATCTTTTGCTTTTGCATATTCTTCTCACCATAGTTTCTTACAACAAATGTTGGAACATAAACTATATCTAAAGAAATAGATGTATTTCCATTTTTATACGCAGCTACAGCACCATTTGCAGATTCAGCATATGCTAATGATGCACCTGTATATACATTAAGATTATCTGCATCTGATGCAGCAAATTTGAATTGATTTAATCCTGTTGTAGAATCATAAATCTTTGATGCGATTGATGTTACTTCAGAATCATAAATACCATTAGATGTTTTAAATGTTAAAGAATTAACATTGTAGTTTTGAACTCTTTTTTCTAATGATTTTAAATCTTCAGAAATATCAATTGAATATACGAATGCACTATTTTCAACATCGTTTGATACATATACTGTATAGTAATCTGAATCATCATTGATATCAACTGATGAATCAAGTCTCTTTGCTTCATTAGCTAAATCATAAATGAAATTTAATTTATATTTATCTTTAACTTCTGTCAAATCTAATGCTAAATCACTTCTTACGATTGTTAAATCGCCATCTGAGCTTGATGAACATGAAGCTAAAGCAACTAATGCAATTAGACCAACAGCAACTGAAATCACTTTCTTTTTCATACAATAATTTCTCCTTACTTTGAACAAAAAGAATTATAACAAAATCAAATAAATATTACAAGATTAACTTTTATTCTTTACAGGTTTTTGAGCTCTTGGATGAGATTTAGCATAATCCTCTCTAAGCTTCTCAATTGTAACATGAGTATATATTTGAGTTGTAGATAAACTTTCATGACCTAATAGCTCTTGAACAGTTCTTAAATCCATCCCATTATTCAATAAAGCAGTTGCGAATGAATGTCTTAACATATGAGGTGAAATATGGAATGTTTCACCAGCATCCCTTACTAATTTTTCTAAAATCTTTCTTACACCAACTCTAGATAACGTAGTACCATTCTTATTTAAAAATACATATCTATTTTCTGTATCCTTAGAATTATATAATATCTCAGGTCTAAATACGGAAATGTAGTGCTTAAGCATTTCACCTAAACCCTCATACATTACTACATCTCTATCCTTTCCACCCTTACCACTTTTAACTCTAATGATTCTTTCTGAAAAATCGATATCCTTAATTTGCATATTGCATAATTCACTGACTCTAAGTCCACAACCATATAGACAACCTAAAATACAGAAATTACGATACCCTAATTTATTTTCTAAATCACAGGCATCAAATAGCATTACGATTTCACCTTCATTTATCATCTTAGGTAAATGCTTAGGAATCTTTGGTAAATCCATATCCTTAAAATAGTTTTCAGGGAAAATATCATTCTTTACGCAAAAATTATAAAAAGATGAAAGACTTGAAATATGTCTTCTTATACTTGTACTCTTAAATTTTTCTTTGGACATATAGGATACATAATAATCTGGATGTCTCTTAGAAATGTGTAATATATCCCTTGCCATTTTTTCAGTTTTGATAAAGGCACTAAAATCATTTATATCATGCAGATAATTATCAATAGTATTACTAGAATAACCTTTTTCATTTTCTAAATATGAAATAAATTCCTCTACTGCCTCTTCTGGATTAACCTTAATTATCATTAATCTTCTTTAGCTCTCTTTCAAAATCAGCGAATGCTCTATCGCGATATAATTCCTTTCTATTTGCTTTCTTATGAGGAATATTTAAATCCTCCATAATACCAAAATTTGCATTCATAGGTTGGAAGTCCTTTTCATTAGCCTCACAAATATAGTGGCTTAATGCCCCAAGGACTGTTGTTCTTGGTAAATAGATAGGCTCTAAGTTTCTTAAATATCTATCCATACTAACTGCCGCGTAAATACCAGATGCCGCAGATTCAACATATCCCTCAACACCAGATAATTGACCAGCAATAAATAAATTAGGATACGCTTTAGTTTGGAAATTAGGCTTTAAAATTTTAGGTGCGTTAATATATGTATTCTTATGCATTCTTCCATATTTTGCAAATCTAGCATTTTCAAGTCCTGGAATCATTTGGAATACTCTTTTTTGTTCTGGGAACTTTAAATGAGTTTGGAATCCTACAATATTATACATAGTCTTAGCCGCATCATCCTGTCTTAGCTGAACTACAGCGTATGGCTTAGAGCCATCTGGAGTTTTAAGCCCAACAGGCTTCATAGGACCAAATGTTAATGTTTGTGGTCCTCTTTTTGCCATTATTTCTACTGGCATACAGCTTTCAAATACCTTAAGTTCAAAATCGTGAGTTTCAGCACATTCAGCATTTATTAAAGCATCATAAAATGCATCAAATTCTTCTTTAGTCATTGGACAATTATAATATGATGGCTCACCCTTATCATATCTACTCTTTAAATATGCCTTTTCATAATTAATTGAATCCGCATAAATAATTGGGGCTTGAGCATCAAAAAAATAAAAATCATCTAATCCAAATAATCTTTTAATTTCATCACAAAGTGGAGATGATGTTAATGGACCTGTAGCTATTATGGTAGGTACATTAGTATCTATTTTAGAAATCTCATCATTAACAATTGTTACATTTGGTAATGATTTAATCATTTTTGTAATAGATTCAGAAAATCCTTCTCTATCTACCGCTAAGGCACCACCAGCCTCAACCTTATTTTCTTTTGCACACTTAATGATGATTGAATCTAATAATTCCATTTCACGCTTTAAAATACCACAAGCATTTGTATCAGAATCACTCTTAAGTGAATTTGAGCATACAAGCTCACCAAATTTTTCTGTTTTATGAGCTGGTGTCATCTTCTTTGGTCTCATCTCATAAAGAGTAATATCATAACCCTTTTTAGATAAATACCAGCATGCCTCGCATCCAGCAAGTCCAGCTCCAATAATATTTATATTCATAAAAACTACCTATATTCTACAATTTCTTTTTTATCTTTTCTCTTATTATGTGCTTTAAATTCATTAGGATATCCAGTAGGCAATAATGCCATAACCTTAATATTATCAGGTAATCCTAATATTTTTTCTACTTGTTCCTCATGCATACTACATACGAAACATGATCCTAAACCTAACGCAGTAATTGCATTCATCATATTAGTAGTGACAATAGCGGCATCTACCATACCAAATTCCTTATTATCACTTTTCCTTTTCCAAGAAATATTAGTATCATATGCAATTACAAAAACTAATTTAGCATTAAATGTATATTTACAAGCTGTTTTAAGCTTTTCTATTATATCATTAGATTTACATACATATATTTTTTCAGGCTGAAAATTAACAGCTGTAGGTGATAATATACCAGCCTCTAATATTTTATCAATTAATTCTTGTTCAACTTCCCTATCTTTAAAATCACGACAAGAATATCTTTTTTCTAAAACATCAAAAAATTCCATTTAAACCTCCATGAAAAGATCACTTTCAAATTGCTTTAAGAATTCTTTAACAAATTTCTTCTTTTCATCCCAATATCTTTTAGCTATTGGAGTAACCATATAATCTTGATTTAGAATATGACCGGAATGATTCCAAACCTCAGATAATGATTCTTCATAATTATCACAGCCTAAAGCACCCTTAGAAAGTAAATCCCATACTATTCCCATACAGCCTTCTTCATCTAATAAATCAGCCTCAAGTAATAATACTAATTCATCAGTACTACTTTCATCCTTTAATAATTCCTTATTAGAATGAAGTGAAATAATTCTAGCCACCTCATTAGAAAAATCTAAATCAAAATTATTATCTTTAGCATATTCTAAAAATAATATAGCAGATTCTTTAGCGTGATCCTTTTTACCATGAGCATAACCAATATCATGGAAAATAGCTGCGGTATATAATATATCCTTATTACAATTAGGCATATCTAAAACCAATCTCTTACACCATTCATATACTCTTACAGAATGAGTATACCTAGATCTAAATCCATGATGAGGCTTATTAGGCTTAATGGCGTTATTATCCTCTAATGTTTTTTTAACAAAAGCCATCATTTTTTCATAATCCAAGGTCATCACCTACTTTACAAAGATTATACCAAAAAACAAGCGGAAATAAAATCCGCTTGTTAGTTACTTTTAATAAGATTTAACGACTCCTACTTCATATGTATATGAATTAATGTAATTGATGCAATCAGTCATATCTACATCTGTAAACTGATAACTACCATCAATTAGCTTAACATTAGTTAATGAAATAGGCTCATTTAATGTAATTTCTAATACACTAAACATCTTCATATTTAACGCGCTAATCTTAGTTACGGCATCAACAGTAATCTCATTATTATATAATACTTCTGTCAATTCAATCGTAGTTGATAAATCACCTAAACCAGATACTCCAGTCAACTCACCAATATTTAATGAAACTGAATAGCTCTTACCAGATGAACTATATCCGGTTAATACCTTACTAGCATCGATAGTATTTGAATTAGATTCACTACTATCCATTGCATTTAAAATAGTATCGCCTAATCTCATACCAAAATCAAATAAATAATATTTGATATTTCCTAAGAATTCTTCAGTAGTCACTTTAATAGATTCACGATATGTAAATAGATTTAAGACACCACCCTTATATGTTGTGTCAATAATGATATATCCATCCTTATAATAATATGCTGTATGCTTACCATGAATCAAAGCACTAGCTAATAACGACTTATCATAATCTAAATATGCATATAATGTGAAATTTCCATCATCATCTACATTTACCTTAATAGTAAATGGAATAGAAAATGCATCAATAAATCCTAATGCTTTTAAAGTAACCTCACCAGATATTTCATATGATTTACTAGACGCAGTTACTATGACACCAGCAACTAATTCATCAATTGTTGAAATATCATACCAGCTATTATCAACATCTGGAAGGCTGATGTTAACGCTATCTTTAACTAAAGACACCTTATTAACATCTAGCTTAGTATCTTCCGTAGTAAATAAATCATTTAATTCAATACATGCTTTACAATTATCTTTATCTTCTACTGATAAAACTAATTTAGTTTGAGTATTAGATGTGTCTAATAATTCACTTAAATTTAAATCCACTTCTAATTTGTTTTTTGAAACAACTAAGCTATTAATAATATTATTTAAATTTAAATTTGAAACACTACCACTGCTAAATAGATTAGTTATTTGAGCAGTATCAATATCATTAAAATCAAATGTCGAATAATTATTTAAGAATGATAAATCAATATTTAATAATTTAGTTAATGTACCAACTATATTCAATAAATCCTTAGCTGGTGTATACATCTTAATTAAGTTATTAGGCACTGAAGAATTAGTACCATAAGTAATAAATAAATAATCCTCACTATATTTAGTAATATTATTCTTAATGAAATATTCTTTAGAAATAAGCTTTAAATCAACAGAATGAACCATCTTAATAGTTTGATTTTCGTATTCAGTAATTTTACCTACAATCTCTAAATCAAATCTACCATTATCATAAATAT
>JAILPD010000033.1 GCA_024690445.1 Acholeplasmatales bacterium | reverse complement strand
TTTCATTGTGATGTTACCAGTGTTTTTAGCTCTAGTAAAACCAGCTTCGCACATTGCAAATCCTGCTTGCATGAAGAATATTAATGCAATGGCGATTAATTTCCATATTTGATAATCCCACATAATAATCTTTCCCCCTAATTTATTAATTATTTAATTACTTAACGCTATATAATAAATCTCCGTAAGAATTGAATGGCCAATACTCCTTATCAACAATTACTTCAACGTCATCAATAACTGATCTTAAGGCTTCCATCTTAGTTAATACGTTATCCTTTAAATATAAAGATAATTCCTTACAATCAGTAATCTTACTCTTTTCGAATAATGATTCACCAAGTTCTGATTTTAATCTATAAATATTATTTGTAGCCTCTGCTAAAATACTTACTGTATTGCTTTCATATTCAGCACTTAAACCAATACTCTTTTTATTATTGATACTTCCAATTAAGAAGTTAGAGAACTTAGTAATTGCTGGTAAATAATATTTATTGACCATATCTAATGCAGTTAATGCTTCAATATTTACTACCTTTGCGTAATGTTCTTGAGCAATTTCATATCTTGCATTAATTTCATTTATTGTATAGATATTATGAGAAGTGAATAAATCTACATTCTTTTTATCTAAATAATAAGGTAATGCTTCTGGAGTGGACTTTAAATTTAATAAGCCTCTCTTTTGGGCTTCTTTAATCCATGCATCATCATAACCATTACCATTGAAAATAATTCTCTTATGTTCAGTGATTGTCTTTTTAATTAATGCATGTAAATCATTATCGAAATTATTTGACTTTTCTAATATATCAGCAAATTTCTTTAATTCCTCAGCTACAGCTGTATTTAACATAATGTTTGCACATGAGATTGATTCAGAAGAACCAACTGCTCTAAATTCGAATTTATTACCAGTAAAAGCGAATGGAGAAGTACGGTTTCTATCTGTTGTATCCTTTGGTAAATTAGGTAATACATCAGCACCAATCTTTAAGAATGACTTATTATGTGACTTAATAGGCTTTCCTGTTTCAATTGAATCTAAAACTTCTTGAAGTTCTGTACCAATGAACATAGAAATGATTGCAGGAGGTGCCTCGTTTGCTCCTAAACGGAAGTCGTTACCAGCACTTGCAACACTGATTCTTAATAAATCTTGATATTCATCAACTGCCTTAATAACAGCTACTAAGAATAATAAGAATTGTGCATTTTCTGCAGGAGTATCACCTGGCTCTAATAGATTGACTCCAGTATTTGTTGAAATACTCCAGTTATTATGTTTACCTGAACCATTTACACCCTTAAATGGCTTTTCATGTAATAAGCATACTAAATCATGCTTTTTAGCAACCTTTTGCATAATTTCCATTGTTAATTGGTTATTATCGGCTGCGATATTTGTTGTTGAGAAAATTGGAGCTAACTCATGCTGTGCTGGAGCTACTTCGTTATGCTCTGTCTTACCTAAGATACCAAGCTTCCATAATTCTTCATTTAAATCATTCATGAAGCTTTGTACTCTTGGTTTAATTACACCAAAATAGTGATCTTCAAGCTCTTGACCCTTAGGAGGCATAGCACCAAATAGTGTTCTACCTGTATAAATTAGGTCAGGTCTCTTTAAATAAGCATCCTTATCTATTAAGAAGTATTCTTGTTCTGGACCAACTGTTGTTTTAACAGAAGTTACATTTTCATTTCCAAATAACTTTAATACTCTTAATGCTTGCTTATTAATTGCTTGCATTGAACGAAGAAGAGGAGTTTTCTTATCTAGTGCCTCTCCACTATATGAGCAGAAGGCTGTTGGGATACATAATACCTTATCTTTAATAAAAGCATAGCTTGTTGGATCCCATGCTGTATATCCTCTTGCTTCACATGTGGCTCTTAAGCCACCTGAAGGGAACGAAGAAGCGTCAGGTTCACCCTTAACTAATTCCTTTCCTTTAAATTCCATGATGATTCTTCCATCACTTTCAGGTGAAATGAAGCTATCGTGCTTTTCAGCTGTGATTCCTGTCATAGGTTGGAACCAATGTGTATAATGAGTAGCACCTTTAGAGATTGCCCATTCCTTCATAGCTTGAGCAACGCTGTTTGCTACGCTGATATCTAATTCCTTTCCATCCTGAATAGTTTTCTTAAGTGATTTATATACATCACTTGATAATTTTGACTTCATTACTTTATCGTCAAATACTAATGAGCCAAAATAATCTGTTACTTGTTCCATACTTTTACCTCCCTAGTAAAAACAAAAAAGGCAGGGACTGAGATTGTTATCTCTGGCGTCCTTGCCTTATAGCCATATTATATTTTAGGCTTTTTTTGTTGTCAATAGAAAAATGATAAAAATTTTAAAAAATAGCAAATTTGCAAAATTTAATTCCCTAAAAGCGGTTTTTGCAAAATTTTATTTCAAAAACAACTTGACTATCGCAATAAAGAGTAATATTATATAGAAGAACAAGGGCGTTCATTCCATTTATGGGGATGAATGCCCATTTTTTTATTTAAAATTCTATTGAAAAGAGGTTTTCTAATATGTATGAACAAGAAAAAGTAGGTTTATATGATCCTTCATATGAGCATGATGCCTGTGGTATTGGTGCGATAGCTCAAATAAAGGGTATTAAAACACATAAAACAATAGTAGATGCTTTAAACATATTAATTCATTTAGAGCATAGAGGTGGTACAGGTGCCGAAGATAATTCGGGAGATGGTGCTGGTATATTATTCCAAATCCCTGATAAATTCTTTAGAGGTGAAAAATTAGATTTTGTATTACCTAAGCTTGGTTCATATGGTGTTGGTCAGTTATTTCTATCTAAAAATGAGGAAATAAGAAAAGCTCAAATAGAATTAATTAATGATGAATTTAAAAGTGAAGGTCTTGAAATATTAGGTTATAGAAGAGTACCTATTGATACATATGGTATTGGACAAACTGCACTTAAGACTATGCCATATATTGTGCAAATATTTGTTAAAAAGCCTGATAATATTGAAGAGGGTCTTCCTTTTGAAAGAAAACTATATGTTGTAAGAAGAGTAATTGAAAGTTTATCTTTAAAACAAAAGAATACTTTATATTTCTGTTCATTATCTTCTCGTACAATAGTTTATAAGGGTATGCTTGTTTCTACTCAAGTTAGAGATTTTTATTTAGATTTAAAGGATACAAAGGTTGAATCTGCGATTGCATTAGTACATTCAAGATTCTCAACTAACACATTCCCTTCTTGGGAAAGAGCTCATCCTAATAGATTTTTATGTCATAATGGTGAAATTAATACTATTAGAGGTAATGTCAATAATGTAAGATCTCGTGAAGGCTTATTTGAATCTGAAGTATTTAAGGATGATTTAAAGAAGATTATTCCATTAATTCCAAAGGAGTCTTCAGATTCAGCTATGTTTGATAATTTCTTAGAGTTCTTATATTTAAATGGAAGAACACTAGAAGAAACAATAATGATGATGATTCCAGAGCCATGGATGAAAAATGAGAGAATGGATGAAAAATTAAAAGCATTCTATGAATTCCATTCAACATTCCTTGAACCTTGGGATGGACCAGCAGCAATCTTATTTACTGATGGTATTAAGCTAGGTGCTTCATTAGATAGAAATGGTTTAAGACCATCAAGATATTATGTAACAAAGGATGATTATTTAATCCTATTTAGTGAGACAGGTTCTCTTCCTATTGATGAAAATAATATATTAGAGAAGAAGAGACTAGAACCAGGAAAGATTTTATTAGTTGATACTAATGCAGGTAAAATCATTTCTAATGATGAAATTAAAATGAATTATTCAAAGAAATTCCCTTATAAGGAATGGAATGAAAGTATTGTTCATTTAGATAAATTACCAGAGCATAAAGAAGAAAAGCATAATGAAGATATGCATTTTATTCAACATGAATTAAATTATACATATGATGAATTAATGGAAGGTATCATTCCTCTTGCTAATAACGACGCTGAAAAGGTTGTTTCAATGGGTAATGACGTATCCTTAGCGGTATTAATGGAAAAGGAATTTAATTTATATCAATTCTTTAAGCAAAGATTTGCTCAAGTAACAAACCCTCCTATTGATTCAATAAGAGAAGATATCGTAATGTCTTCACTTATGTATTTAGGTAGAGAAGGTAACTTATTAAATCCTACTAAGATTAATGCTAATAGAATTAGAATTGATAATCCTTTATTATCAAAAGAAGAATTTAATAAGATTAAATTTATTGATAAGAAATATCAAATTAAGGTCGATATTGTATCATTTACATATGATTATAAAAAAGAAAAAATGGCAGATGCCTTAGATAGAATATTTAAGGAATGTGAAGAGAAAGTTGATAATGGTGCTTCAATCATTATCTTAACTGATAGAAATAGTGACGGTATTAAGATACCTTCATTATTAGTATCATCAGGATTACATCAATATTTGACAAAGGTTTCAAAAAGAACTCATGTTTCAATTGTATTAGAGGCAGCTGAACCAAGAGAAATTCATCATTTCGCAGCTTTAATTGGCTTTGGTGTAAATGCTATTTATCCTTATTTAGTATATGAAACTATCGAAGAATATTCAGAAAGAGGATATATTACAGTTGCTGCTAAGAAGGCCATTGAAAATTATAGACATGCCTCACTTAAGAGCATTACAAAAGTTATATCAAAGATGGGTATTTCAACTATTCAATCTTATAATGGTGCTCAAATATTTGAATGTATTGGATTATCTGATGAAATAGTCGATAAATACTTTACTAATACTCCAAATTCAATTGGTGGTATTAGTATGGATGTAATTGAAAATAATTCAATTAAGCTATATCAAAAGGCTTTAGATAGAAATGATAATACATTAGATTCAGTTGGTTTACATGGCTTTAGAAAGAATCAACACGAACATATTTATGATCCAGTTGCTATATTCACATTACAAGCAGCTTGTAGATCAGGTGATTATAAATTATATAAGGATTTTACATCTTTATTAGGTAAGAAAAAAATAAATATTAGAGATGTTTTAGATTTAGATTGTTCTCAGTCAATTTCTATTGATGAAGTAGAAAGCGTTGATGAAATCGTTAAGAGATTTAAAACTGGTGCGATGAGCTATGGTTCAATTTCTAAGGAAGCTCATGAGTGTATGGCTATTGCGATGAATACATTAGGTGGTAAGTCAAACACTGGTGAAGGTGGAGAAGAAAGAAGCAGATATGGAACTGATAGATGCTCTAAAATTAAGCAGGTCGCATCAGGTAGATTTGGTGTTACAATCGAATATTTAACAAATGCGATTGAAATTCAAATAAAGATGGCACAAGGTGCTAAGCCAGGTGAGGGTGGTCAATTACCAGGACAAAAGGTATTCCCTTGGATAGCTAATGCTAGACATTCAACTCCCGGTGTATCATTAATATCACCTCCACCTCATCATGATATTTATTCAATTGAGGATTTAGCACAATTAATTTATGATTTAAAGAATGCTAATAGAGAGGCTAGAATTTCAGTTAAGCTTGTTTCTGAATCTGGTGTTGGTACTATAGCTGCAGGTGTAGTTAAGGCTGGTGCTAATACAATTTTAATTTCAGGTTATGATGGTGGTACAGGTGCATCTCCTAGAACATCAATTGCAAATGCTGGTATTCCTTGGGAGATTGGTTTATCAGAGACACATCAAACACTAGTATTAAATGGTTTAAGAGATAGAATTAGACTTGAAACTGATGGAAAGCTTTTAACAGGTAAGGATTTGGCAGTTGCTATATTATTAGGTGCTGAAGAATTTGGATTTGCTACAGGACCATTAATTGCAATGGGATGTATCATGATGAGAGTATGTAACATGAATACATGTCCTGTTGGTGTTGCAACTCAAGATTCTAATTTAAGAAAGAATTTTAAGGGTAAGCCAGAATATGTAATTAATTTCATGAAGTTTATTGCTCAAGAATTACGTGAATATATGGCTAAGCTTGGATTTAAAACTATCGATGAGATGGTTGGTCATACAGAATTATTATCATTAAAGAATGAATATAAGAATAAGATTGATGTATCTAAATTATTATTTAACGCAAGAGTTGTTAATAGAAATGACAATATCTTTAAAGAATATAAGAAGATCGATTTAAATAACACATTAGATTCGAGAATGTTATTGCCACTTTGTGAAGAATCAATTAAGTATGGTCATATTAAGCAAATGGATATTGAAATATCTAATGTTAATAGATCTTTAGGAACAATTCTATCTAATGAAATAACAAAAGTTTATAAGAATAAAGGATTAGAGTCTGACACAATTATCATTAACGCTAAGGGTAATGCTGGTAATTCATTTGGAGCATTCTTAACTAATGGTGTAACATTAAATGTTACAGGTGATGCAAATGATTATTTAGGTAAGGGCTTATGTGGAGGAAAGATTATTGTTAAATCTTCAAATAAAGCTACATTCGCTCCTGAGAAAAATATTATTTGTGGTAATGTTGCTTTATATGGTGCAACATCAGGAGAAGTATATTTAGATGGTATTTGTGGTGAAAGATTTGCAATAAGAAACTCTGGTGCTAAGGTTGTATCTTTAGGATGTGGCTTACATGGTTGTGAATACATGACTGGTGGAGTTGTCTTATTATTAGGGAAAATAGGTAGAAACTTCGCTGCTGGTATGTCTGGTGGTGTTGCATATATCTATGGTCCTATGAATAAAAAGAATGTTAATAAGGAGCTAGTATCAATTTTAGATCTTGATGAAAAGGATATTGCAACTATTAAGGAATTATTAGCAAATCATATAAAGTATACAAATAGTGAATATGTATCAAATTTATTATATAATTTTGATTCTAAAGATTACTTTAAAGTACTACCTAATGATTATGCTAAGATCATTTCTTATATGGAAGAAGCAAAGAATTTAGGTATTGAGGATCAAGAATTATACGCATTCAATAAATTTACGGAGGTGAAATAATGGGAAAGTCTACTGGATTTATGGAATATGAAAGAAAAAATAAGAAGGAATTAGATGTTTTAAAAAGAATCGAAAACTTTGGTGATTTCCATATTCCATTTGATTTAAAGACACAGCAGGAACAAGCATCTAGATGCATGAACTGCGGTGTGCCATTTTGTCAATCAGCAATGAAGGTAAATAACAGAAATGTTGGTTGTCCGTTATCAAATTTAATACCAGAATGGAACCATTTAATTTATCTTGGTTTATTTGAAGAGGCATATAAGAGACTTGAAAAGACAGCTCCATTCCCTGAATTTACAGGAAATGTATGTCCTGCACTTTGCGAGGCATGTTGTTCTTGTTGTATCAATTATGAATCCGTATCTATTAGAGCAAATGAATTATTCCTAATAGAAAAAGCATATGAAAATGGTTGGATTAAGCCTAAGAAGGATATTAAAAGAAACAATAAGAAAATATGTGTTATTGGTTCAGGTCCTTCAGGCTTAGCTGCCGCTAAAAGATTAAATGACAATGGATTTTCAGTAACTGTATATGAAAAGAACGATAGATTTGGTGGTCTATTGATGTATGGTATTCCTAATATGAAAATCGAAAAGAAGATTGTAGAAAGAAGAATCAATCTTTTAAAAGAAGAAGGAATAACATTCATTGCTAATACTAAAATTGGTGAAGATATTAAAATGGATGAATTATATGAAAAATATGACGATGTCGTATTTGCATGTGGTACATCCTTTGCAAGAACACTTGAAGTAAAGAATAATGATGCTAAGGGCATTATTTATGCAGTAGACTTTTTAACAAAGACTACTAAGAATTTATTAGATAATAAAGAATTTGAATATAACTTAAAGGATAAGAATGTAATTATTGTTGGTGGTGGTGATACTGCCAATGACTGTTGTGGTACAGCTGCTAGAGAAAAAGCTAAATCAATTGTTGAGCTTGAAATTACAAAAGAACCACCACTTGAAAATACATTGCCTTGGCCAAATTATCCCAATAAGAAGAAAACAGATTATGGTGTATTAGAAGCTAATACATTAATGAATAAGGATATTAGAAGATATGAAACTACTATTGATGAAGTTGTTAGGGAAGATGGAAAAATAGTAGGTGTATATATTAAAAAAGTCCAATTTGTTAATGAAGGCGGAAGAATGAAATTAGTAGATGTAGAAAATACGAAAGAATATCTTCCTTGTGATTATTTAATTATCGCAATGGGATTTATTGGAACTACTAATGAGGATTTAAATAGCTATGGTTTAAAGGCTATTAATAATAGAGTTATTTTAAATAATTTTAATTATGATGAAAGAACATTTGTTTGTGGAGACATGAAAAATGGTCAATCATTAGTTGTAATAGCAATTAAAGATGGATTAGATTGTGCAAATCAAATAATAAATAAATATAATAAATAATTTTTAGCTACGGAGGTACAATGATGTACGATTTTAAAACTATTTTAGATTATGTAAAAGAAGAGGATGTTAAATTTATTAGATTAGCATTCACAGATGTTTATGGCAAGCAAAAGAATGTATCTATTATGCCACATGAATTAGAAAGAGCATTTAAGTATGGTGTTTCTATTGATTCAATGGCTATTAAGGGATTTGAAAGTGGTTATAAATCAGATTTATTCTTATTCCCTAACCAAGATACAATTACAGTTCTTCCTTGGAGACCTAGAGAGGGTAGAGTTATTAGAATGTTCTGTGACATTAAATATCCAGATGGAAGAGATTTTGTTTGCGATACAAGAAAGCTATTAATTAACGCGATTAGTGAGGCAAAGAAGAATGGATTAGAATTCCATTTTGGCTCTGAAATAGAATTCTATTTATTTAAAGCTGATGAAGAAGGCGAATCTACTGGTGTTACTTATGATAAGGCAGGCTATATGGATATAGCACCTGATGATAAGGGAGAAAATATTAGAAGAGAAATCTGCTTAACATTAGAAGAGATGGGTATTATGCCAGAAAGAAGCCATCATGAGGAAGGCCCTGGTCAAAACGAGGTTGCCTTTAAATACGCAGATGCTTTAAGAGCTGCTGATGAGGCTATCACATTTAAAACTGTCGTTAAAACAGTAGCCGGAAGAAATGGTTTATATGCATCATTTGATCCAAAGCCAATTAGTAATGAACCAGGAAATGGATATCATATAAATTTCTCTGTAACAGGCGGAAATTTAGAAGGTGCCATTGAAGGTGTATTAAGACATATTAAAGAAATTACAGCATTCTTAAATGTTAGTGAAAAATCATATGATAGATTAGGAAAATTAATGGCTCCTAAATATATTTCATGGAGTAGTGAAAATAGAAGTGAGCTTATTAGAATACCAGCTGCTAAAGATCATTATGTTAGAGCAGAATTACGTTCTCCAGATCCACAAATTAATCCATATATTGCGTTTACATTATTAATATATGCTGGTATGGAAGGAATATTAAATAATTATAAATTAAGAGAGCCTGTTGATTCTGATTTAAATCAAGCTTCAGATGCTTTATTAGGAAAATTAGAAAAGTTACCTTTAAGCTTAGATGAGGCTAAGAAAGAGGCATTGAATTCTGAATTTGTTAAAAAGTATATTCCAAAGGAAATTTTAAATAATTATTTAAAATAGTGGAGGAATAATTATGCTTGATAGAATTTTTAGAGTGTTATTAATATCATCATCTAAAAATTTCTCAGCTAGTATAAAAAATGCATTGGAACATGAATCGTTTGAGGTTAGTACAATTGATACGATTCAAAAGGCCAAAAGATTAGTGGTAGAGCATGATTTTGACATATTAATTATTAATGCTCCGCTTATAGATGATTTTGGAATTGATTTTGCCATTGATGAGGCAATAAGAGATATAAGTGGTATTTTGTTTTTTGTCAGTCCAGAGCTTGAATCTGAAATTTATTATAAGACATATCAATACGGAATATTAACGTTGACAAAGCCAACGATGTATAGTGTTTTGTTACAATCGATAAGATTATTATGTTCGTCTTTAATAAAAAAAGAAAAAATAAATACAAAACAAGCTGATTTAAAAACTAGGTTAGAAGAAATAAAAATAATTAATACTGCAAAACTATTATTAATTGAACATAAGCATATATCTGAAGATGAAGCTCATAGGTATTTAGAAAAGAGAGCTATGGATTTAAGAAAGAGTAAGATAAAAATAGCTAATGAAATTATTGATGAGTATTATAAGAAAGGGTCAAAATGAAATACATATTTGTTACAGGAGGAGTAGTTTCAGGCCTTGGTAAAGGAATAACGGCCGCCTCATTAGGAAGATTATTAAAATCTAGAGGACTTAAGGTTGCGGCTCAAAAGCTAGATCCATATATCAATGTTGATCCAGGAACAATGTCACCATATCAGCATGGTGAGGTTTATGTTACTGAGGATGGAGCTGAAACAGACCTAGATTTAGGTCATTATGAAAGATTTATCGATGAAAATTTAAATAAATATTCAAATTTAACAACTGGTAAGGTCTTTTCTAATGTTATTTCAAAAGAAAGAAATGGCGATTATTTAGGATCTACAGTTCAATATATTCCTAATATTACAAACGAAATTAAAGAATTCATTTATAAGGTAGGAAAGAAAACAAACGCTGATGTTGTAATAACTGAAATTGGTGGTACAACAGGTGATATTGAATCACAACCTTTCCTAGAAAGCATTAGACAAATTGGACGTGAACAAAATAAGGGTGATGTCTTATTCATCCATGTATGTTTAGTTCCATATCTATATGCGTCTAAGGAACATAAATCAAAGCCAGTTCAACATTCAGTTAAGGAATTAAGAGGAATGGGTATTACACCTGATATTATCATTTTAAGAACAGATGAAAAAATTCAGGACCCTAATATCTTTAAGAAGGTTTCTTTATTCTGTGATGTTAAGCAAGACTGTGTTATTGAAAATGACACATTAGATAATTTATATGAAGTTCCATTAATGCTAGAAGATTCAGGTTTTTCTGATATTGTATGTAGAGAATTAAATATACCTTATAAGAAGGCTGAATTAGATGAATGGAGAGAAATGGTTAATAGAATTAAAAATATTAATAGAGAAGTAACCATTTCATTAGTTGGGAAATATGTAGAACTTCACGATGCTTATTTATCAGTTGTTGAAGCACTACATCATGCAGGATATTTCTTATCTTGTAAGGTAAATATTGATTGGATTGATAGTGAAAATATCAATGAATCAAATGTAAAAGATATTTTTAAGAATACAAATGGTATTATTGTTCCAGGTGGCTTTGGTAGTAGAGGTATCAATGGAATGATATTATCTGCTAATTACGCAAGAGAAAACAATGTGCCATATTTTGGTATATGTCTTGGTATGCAAATTATGTGTATTGAATTTGCAAGAAATGTTTTAAATAAAAAAGATGCTGATTCAAATGAATTTAATGAAAAATCAAGCTATAAGATAATTGATTATCTTGAAGGTCAATCAAATGATATTAAAAAGGGTGGTACTTTAAGATTAGGTGCTTATCCATGTAAGATCGATAAGAATAGTAAATTATATGAAATATATAATGAGGAATTAATTAGTGAACGTCATCGTCATAGATATGAATTTAATAATAAATATCGTGATGATTTTACTAATAACGGAATGACTCTATCTGGTACATCACCTGATGGATTATTAGTAGAGGCAGCAGAAATTACTAATAAGAGATTCTATGTTGGTGTTCAATATCATCCTGAATTTAAATCTAGACCTAATAAGGTACATCCATTATTTAGGGAGTTTATAAAAGCGTCTTTAGGAGATTAATAATATGAAAATAAATTTCACTAAAATGCACGGTTGTGGCAATGATTATATTTATATAAATTGTTTTGATACAACAATAAAAAATCCCAATATGCTAGCTATTGAGATGTCAGAAAGACATTTTTCTGTAGGTAGTGATGGAATTGTATTAATTGAAAGAAGTCAGGTGGCAGACGCTAAAATGCGTATGTTTAACGCTGACGGTAGTGAAGGTAAAATGTGTGGTAATGCCATTAGATGTATCGGTAAATATCTTTATGATAATCAATTGATTCTCAAAAAAGAAATTGATATTGAAACATTATCTGGTATTAAGCATTTAAAGCTAATAGTAGAAAATGGATTAGTAGCTAAGGTTAGTGTTGATATGGGTATTGCAAACTTTGAACCCAATGCTATTCCTATTACACTAGATCATAAAATGATTAATGAAAGTTGTGTTGTAAATAAAAATGAATATAATGTCACAGCGGTATCAATGGGTAATCCTCACGCTGTCATTTATATGGATCATATAAGTGGTATAGATTTAGAAAGAAAGGGTCATTTTTTTGAAAACAACCCATTATTCCCAGAAAGAGTTAATACTGAATTTGTTAAAGTCATTGATAAGAATCATTTAAAGATGAGAGTTTGGGAAAGAGGAAGTGGTGAGACATATGCTTGTGGTACAGGTGCTTGTGCGACAGTAGCCTCTTCAGTAATCAATGGTATTTGTAATCCTAATGAGATTATTTATGTTGAATTAATTGGTGGAATTTTAGAAATTGTTTGTGATGAAAATTATAGAATCACTATGACAGGTCCTGCAAAAAAGGTTTTTGATGGAGTATATGAATATGAAAATTAAATTAAATGATAATTTTAATAATATTGAAGAAAATTATTTATTTTCAGATATTAATAAAAGAGTAAAAGAATATAAAGCAAAAAATCCAAATTGTGATATTGTTAGACTTGGAATTGGTGATGTAACATTACCACTTCCTAATGTTGTTATTGAAGCTATGATTAAGGCAACTAAGGAAATGGCAAATAAAGATACATTTAGAGGATATCCACCTGAATATGGATATGATTTTTTAAAGGAAGCTGTAGTAGATTATTATAAAAGAGCTAATACAGCTATTGATTTAGAATCTGTTTTTATTTCAGATGGTGCTAAAAGTGATTTAGGAAATATTGTAGATATATTAGGAGATAATGATATCTATATTCCAAATCCAGTATATCCAGTATATTTAGATTCTAATTTAATGAGTGGAAGAAGAATTCATTTTATTGAAGGAAATGAAAAGAATAATTTCTTACCAATGCCAGATGGACTAGATAATAATTCAAAGGTCATTTATCTATGCTCACCAAATAATCCAACTGGCGCTACATATAATTATGATGAATTAAATAAATGGGTTCAATATGCTTTAAATACTGGTTCATTAATTATTTATGATTCAGCATATGAAGCATTTATTAGAGATGCATCTCCAAGATCTATTTATCAAATTCCAAATGCTAAGAAGGTAGCTATTGAAGTATCAAGTCTATCTAAAATGGCAGGATTTACTGGTGTAAGATGTGGTTATACTATTATTCCACTTGAATTATTATCAAATGATGTATCATTAAATAAGTTATGGAAAAGAAGACAAGCAACTAAATTTAATGGTGTATCATATCCAGTTCAAAGAGCCGCAGAGGCTGCCCTTTCAAAATTAGGTGTAGCTGAATGCAAGAAGAACTTAGATTATTATTATGAGAATGCTAAGTTATTATGTAAGCTATTTGATAAAAAGGGCATTTGGTATAGTGGTGGAAAGAATTCACCATATATTTGGTTAAAATGTCCTAATAATATGAAGAGTTTTGAGTACTTTGATTATTTATTAAATAATGCAAATATCGTTGGTACACCTGGTGTTGGCTTTGGTAAATATGGTGAAGGATATTTTAGGTTAACAGCATTTGCCTCATATGAAAATACATTAAAGGCAATTGAAAGATTAGAAAAATTATTATAAGACACAGCAATGTGTCTTTTCTTTTTGGGAAAATGTAAGATATTAAACATTTAATTATGGGATTAAAATGGGAATATTTTTGGTTAAAAATGTGTAATAAAGTGAAGGTTGTGGGATTGATTGATTTGGGATTGTTTCCTTTTTATAATGAGGGTGAAAAGTTAAAATGATTGGAGGCTATGATTATGAAAGAAACTATCAACGTAATGAAAAGATATGAAATAAAATACATTTTAACAAAGGAACAAACGGAATATCTTGTTCAAGGGTTAAATGGACATATGGAAGTAGATCAATATGGTAAAACATCAATCTGCTCACTTTATTATGACACACCAAATCATAGGTTGATTAGGGAATCACTTGATAAGCCTGAATATAAAGAAAAATGTAGGCTTAGATCTTATGGTCTTGCAAAACCTGGTAAGCCTGTTTATTTAGAATTAAAAAGAAAGGCTTTTGGAATTGTATATAAAAGAAGAATTGAGACATCAATTGATGATGTAAATAAATTCTTTAAGGATAAAAAGGATATTTTTAAAGAAGGACAAATCGAAAAAGAAATAACATACTTTAGAAATTTTTATGATTCATTAGTTCCATCATGCTTAATCATTTATGATAGAGTGGCTTATTATGAGCCAGATGGAGATTTAAGATTAACAATAGATTATAACCCAAGATATAGATTAGATGATTTAAATTTAGATACATCTATTGAAGGTAAATCATTGTTAGATGAAGGTTCAACAATCTTAGAAATAAAGGTTCAAGAGGCAATTCCTATTTGGCTTTCTAGCCTACTATCAAATGGGAAGATATTTAGAGGTAGTTTTTCTAAATATGGAGAAGCTTATAAAAAAGAAATTCAAAATGTAGATAGAAAGGAAAGTGGAAGTTATGTTTAGTTCAATATTTAATAGTGAGACATTATCAAACGAATTACAATTCTTTATTATGGTACTAGTGGCACTAGTATCTGGTATTATTTATGCGTGGATATTATCATTTAGAGTTCGTTCAACAAAAAGATTCTTTTTAGTAAATGCCTTATTACCAGCAGTAGTTGGTATAATCTTATCATTTGTAAATGGTAATTTAGGTATTGGCATTGCGATTGGTGGTGCGTTTGCCTTAATTAGATTTAGAAGTGCACCAGGTTCTGCAGATGAAATAGCATCTATCTTTATTACAATGGCAGCAGGTGTTGCCTTTGGTATGGGATATTTAGTATATGGGGCTTTAGTATTAATTGGCTTTGGATTATTATATGATGTCTTAACACTAACTCATATTTTTGATCACAAAAATGCTGATAAGGATATGTTGCTTAGAGTTACAATTCCTGAATCATTAGATTATAGCGATGTATTTAATCCTACATTTGAAAAATATTGTAAGGAAACAGAAAGTGTAGAGGTTAAAACAACTGCTATGGGTTCAATGTTTAGATTATCATTTAAGATTAAGATGAAAAATCAAAACGAAGAAAAGGCATTAATAGATGAATTAAGAACTCTAAATGGCAATTTAGAAATACAAATATTGCCATTTGAAGAAAAAACTAACGTTTTATAAGATATTATGGCTCGATTTGATTCGAGCCTTTGTTTTTTTTGAATAAAAATTGTGTACAATTAAATCATTTGTGATACAATATATAGGACGAAAGGATGTGCTAGTATGTCTAAAAGAAGAATAGTACTTGAAATTTTGTTTTGTATATTAATGTTATTGGTCTTTGGAGTAATTATTTTTTATTTAGATTTAGCTAATGGTCCTTTAGTATTATTTGTATTTGAATTAATAGTAATCGTTGCTTATATTGTACTTAGAATTTTATATGCTAAAGCTAAATTAAGAAAAAGATTAATATTGTTTGCTTGTTTTTCAGTATTAACAATATTAATCCTTTCCTTTGCAAGACCAAAGGAAGCTATAAAGAGTGCTGTTAAATATGATAACCCTGTTAAAACTGATGTTTTAGAAATTGAAAATGGTAAGATTCAGGGTGTTTATAATGAAAATAAAGATGTTTTAGTTTATGCAGGTATTCCTTATGCTAAACCACCAGTAGGTGATTTAAGATGGAAGGAACCACAAGATTTAGATAATTGGGACGGAGTTTTAGATTGTAGCCAATTTAAGCCTATGTCATATCAGCCAAGAAATAGTGCTGTTACATCATCTTTAGTTAATATGTACGCAGAAGGTGCATGGCATCCTAATTATATTTCAACTGATTTAGAGCCCATGAGTGAGGATTCCCTATATTTAAATGTATGGAGACCAAATACAGATAAAACTGATTTGCCTATCTTAATATTTATTCATGGTGGTTCTTTAACTACAGGTTCCGCAGCCTTTGATGATTATAATGGTGAAGAGATGGCCAAAACTGGTGTCATCATGGTTACAATCCAATATAGATTAGGTATATTTGGTTATTTTGCTCATCAAGATTTAATTGATGAATCTTCTAATAATACAACTGGAAATTATGGCTTATTAGATCAAATAAAGGCTATTAAATGGGTTAATGATAATGCTAAATATTTTGGTGGTGATGTTAATAATATTACAGTTGCCGGTGAAAGTGCTGGTTCATCAAGTGTATCTGCGATCTGCACATCTAAATTAGCTAAAGGCTTATTTAAGAAGGCTATTGGAGAATCAAGCTCTTTAGTTGTTAAAAAGCCACCTCATACTTATAGAGAATTAAATGATGCATTAGATACTGGAAATAAAATAATGGATGAATTTAATGCAAAAAGCATTAGTGATTTAAGAAAAGTAGATGCTAGTAAGCTTGTTAAAACTAAGTATTCAAATGATAGAATGACATTAGATGGATATGCTTTAGAGAAAAATCCATATGATGTCTATTTAGATAATGATAATAATGAAGAAATTTTATTAAATGGCTATAATATTAAAGAGGCTGATGCCTTTGTTATTCCAAAATATTTATTTAGTCCAACAAATAAAAATAATATTGAAGAGAGATTAAAAACTTTATTTGATTCTAATACTACAAAAAAGATATTAGATTTATATAAGGATAAAATAAAAGAGGATGCCTTTAGTGCATTTAATGAAATAATTTCTGTTTGGTGGTTTATCTATCCCCATCATTCATGGAGTAGAGCTGCATATAATAGTAATACAACTGTATATAGATATCAATTTACGAAAGAGAATGGTTATTATGGCACATATCATTCTGGTGAAATGATTTATGCATATGGTAATGTTTATAAATCACCATATGATTATAGATATAATGATAGTGACATTGAATTATCAAGTAAGATGCTAGGATATTGGTCTAATTTTGCTAAATATGGAAATCCAAATTCAAGTGGTCTTCCTAATTGGGAAATCTGGGAAAATAAGGATAACCAAGTAATGGAATTGGGGTCAAATGTTGGTATGATTAAGGATAAGTATCTAGAATTATATGATATATTTGACCATTTTTTAGAAGTTTAGACTAATACCGGCTAAAAGTTAAAAAAAAGTCGATAATTGTATTATTTGTCTTGTTTTTAAACATACATTGAATTATAATAAGAGTGTAATAGACGATTTTTATTTTAATATAGGAGGGACAGTATGGGTAAAGAATATAGAAATTCTATTAGATCTAGAAAGTCAATACGTACAGCTTACGCAGAGCTTATTAACGAGAAAAAAGATTCCTCTAAGATCACTGTAAAAGAAATAGTAGATAGAGCAGATATTTCTAAATCTACTTTCTATTGTCATTACAATGATATTAATGATTTAGTTGCGGAAATACAAAATGATGTTTTAAAGAACGCAAAGGAATGCTTAGAAGAATATGCACAAAATTCTGACGCTGATTTATCAATCTATTTAAAAAAATCAGTAGAAGTAATTAAGAAGAATGAACAAGATTATAAGTTAATTGCTTCTGGAGTTTATCCAACAACATTTTTAGTTCAGTACAAGGAATATGTAATTGAAACATTATTTAATTGTGCTAAGTTTAAGACTAAATATCAAGATTCTCCAAGAAGACATGCAGAAATCTCATTCTTTGCATGTGGATTCATTGATTTAATTTGTGGATATCTTCAAGGATATTCTAAAATGTCACTAGATGAAAATGTTGAATTAGCAGCTTCATTCATTAATGATTTTTTGGCAACAAGATAACAAAATAAAAGAGCGATGGTTCACCTTAAACCATCGCTTTTTTTACTTATTAAAAGCTTCCTTCAATTTTTGATATGTTTCATCTGATAGATCATGTTCAATCTTACACGCATCCTCTTCAGCGGTAATTTCGTTAACGCCAATTTTGATTAATAAGCCAGTTAAGAATTTGTGTCTATCATATACCTTTTCGGCAATTGGTAATCCTTTTTCAGTTAAATGAATGTGGTTATCATTATCGATTGTAATATATCCATCTTCACGTAATTTTTTAAGCATTACAGAAACAGAAGGCTTTGTTATTTTTAAATGTTCTACTATATCGATAGCATGTACGCCATCTTTTTTTTCATTTAGCATTAAAATGGCTTCTAAATAATCTTCACCTGACTCTAAAATGTTCATAAATACCACTCACTTTCATTTTCTTTATTATATCAATTTTTTAAATTAAATAAAAGCCTTTTCATGAAGCAAAAACAGTAAAATTTACTCTACAAAAACGCTAAAATTGTGTTATAATTGTTAAAGACACTATAAGATGTTAATGGGGTTGTTTTTATGAGACTAAGTGAGATTTTATACAAATACGATGGTAACCAAACATTAAAGGTTTTCTTAGATAATGCAATGAATAATCCATTGCTTTATGTAAGAATAGAAGAATCAAACGGCGATTTTGTTGTTAGTCCAACAACATTGTTTTTAAATGCCATGATGACAACTAAATCAGAGCTTATTCTTGATAAGAACTTAAAGATTAAGGAAGCTTCATGCTCATGCTTAAACTTCTATAAGAATAATAGCTGTATTCATGAGGCTGCTTTATATACATTAGCCTTAATAATTATTAATAAAGAGAAATTCGATAAAGAATATTCTATTTATTTATCAAAGAAGGAATCAGTAGCTCAAAATGTTATCTTAAATTCATTAGCTGAAACATTAAGAGTTACTAATCCATATTTTGGATTATTACATTTAATTCCTGTTGTTGAAGTAATCCAAGGAGAATATATTTTATCTTTAAAGATAGGATACGATAAGGATTATATTATTAAGGATATTAATGAATTTATTGACGCCACAGAAAATAATAAAGTTATTTCATATGGACAGCGTCTAGAATTTACTCATTCATATGAATGTTTTGACGATGTATCTAAAGATTTATATACATTCGTATCTAATATTAGTACTGTAGGCAGTCAAAAATTTATAAGAATTAGAAAATCTCAATTATTAAAATTATTTGAGATTTATATGGGTAAGATAATTTTATTTAAGGCTCAGGATGAGCTTAAGCCAGTAGCTAGAATGGTTGAATTAACAGATATGGCATATCTAGAATTAAATTCAGCTATGCTTACTATTAAGGCACCATTTGAAAGTAAGATATTAGTATCAGGTGTTAATAGAGCTTATTTTTATAATGAGGATAAGATTTATGCATATCAATATAAGAATAGGTTAGAAAATAAATTATTTAATTATTTATTTAAGATTAATGGCTCATTAAAGATTGATGTTAATAGTGATAAATTTATTTCATCATTATTACCATTAATTAGAAATAGCATTAATGTTCGTGATGATTTCTATGAGAAATATCCAGTTCCTAATATTAGAATTAATTCATATTTATCATATGAAAAGGAAGTTGTATATTTACAACCAAAGATTTCTTGCCCATTAGATGATAGAGCAAGTCCATATATTAAGGAATTATTAGATGCTTATTTAACTACAATTGAAACATATGGATTTAAGAAGGGTGAACAAAGACAATATCGTATTATTGATATTGAAGACCAATATGTATTATTAACTTCTGATTTATCACAAATTAAAGCCTTTGGTGAAGTTTATTTTGATGAATCTATGAAGAAGATTAATGCGAAAAAATCTAAGAGGGCTTCAATTAATATTTCATATAATGTTGGCTTACTTGATTTTAGGTTTGACGCTGATATGACATCTACTGATTTAAAGAAGATGCTAGAGGCATATCATGAGAAAAAGAAGTTCGTTAGACTTGAGGATAATACTATCTTAGAAATAGATGAAGATGTTGCTAAAGAATTAGATGACTTCATGGAAGATTTCAATATTTCTATTAAGGATCTTGCAAAGCCTATTTCTAAGCCACTTAATTATTTATTAAAGTTAGTTTCTGGTGTTGATACTAATTTATCAATGGATGATGAAGTAGTAAAGATGATTAAGACTATTCAAAATTATAAGAAGTCTAGCTTTATGCCTAATGACCCATTTGATAAATTATTAAGAGAATACCAAATCGAAGGCTTTAAGTGGTTAAAGACTTTAACATCATATGGCTTTGGTGGTATTTTAGCTGATGATATGGGTTTAGGAAAGACATTAGAAATCATTTCATTTATGGATTCTGACAAAGTCAATAAGCCATCATTAATTGTATGTCCTATGTCATTAGTATATAACTGGGAAAATGAATGTGATAAATGGGGATTCAATTATCCAGTTAAGTTAATTTTAGGTTCAATAGAAGAAAGAAATGATTTAATTAATAACATTAAGAAGAATGAGAAGGTATTATATATTACATCTTATGATTCTTTAAGAAGAGATATTGCATTATATGATGCCCAATTTAGATTTGTAATTGCTGATGAGGCTCAATTCATTAAAAATCAATTTGCCCAAAAGAGTGAGGCTATTAAGGCACTAGATAGTGAAATTAATTTTGCTTTAACTGGTACACCTATTGAAAATGGTCTAGCTGATTTATGG
>JAILPD010000085.1 GCA_024690445.1 Acholeplasmatales bacterium | reverse complement strand
GCCTTAGCTACACTTGGAAATAAAGATGTTGTATTAGCGACAGACACAAGAATATCTAAAGATATGCTAGCATCATCAATTGCTGCTGGTGCCTTATCACAAGGATTAAATGTAGAATTTTTAGGAGTTATACCAACTCCTGCATTAATTTATTATTCATATAAGCATAAGAAAACTGGTGTTATGATAACTGCCTCTCATAATCCTTATACTGATAATGGAATTAAGGTATTAAAAAATGGTATTAAGTTATCAGAATCAGATGAATTAGATGTAGAAGCTTTAATTGATAATCCTGCTGAAAAAAGTATAGAAATTGGAAAATATATCGTTAATGATAATGCTAGATTAGAATATGTTGATTTTATTAAATCAATGACTGTTAAGAGTAATTTAAATGTTTTATTAGACTGTGCTAATGGTGCGACATATAAAACAGCTGAATTAATATTTAAAGATATTACTCCAAATTTAAATATCATTGCTAACGATCCAGATGGCTATAATATCAATAATGGTTGTGGTTCAACACATCTTGAATTATTAATGAAGAATGTTATTGCAAAAAAAGCAGATATTGGATTTGCCTTTGATGGTGATGGAGATAGAGTATTATGTGTTGATAGTAACGGAAATACTATCGATGGTGATATGCTAATTTATATTTTGGCTAGATATTTAAAACAAAATAATAAATTAAATAATAATGCTATTGCATTATCGATGATGAGTAATTTAGGATTAATTAAATCATTAAATGATTATGGTATTAATGTAATTGAAACTAATGTTGGTGATAAATACATTGTAAAAGCATTATTTGAAAATCACTTATCTGTTGGTGGAGAAAATAGTGGTCATATCATCTTACCTGATTTATTCCATACAGGTGATGGCGTATTTGTAGCATCTCAAATCATAAAGGTGTTAGAAGAAACAAAAACTAGTATCAATGATTGGTTAACAAATGTTTCAATGTATGCTGATAAGATGGTTAATATTAAAGTCGCTAATAAGACTAAAGTTTTAAATAATAAAGAATTATTTGATAAGATTGATGAAATCAAAAAGGAATTGAATAATGATTGTAAGATCATTGTTAGAGCTTCAGGTACAGAGGATTTAATTAGAGTATCTGTAATGGCTAAGGATTCTAATATTGTGAATAAATATAGTGATTTATTAGTTAATATGGTAAATGCAATTTAAAAGAACTGGTTCTTTTAAAAAAAACGGAGTATGATGGAAAAATTCATACTCCTTTTCTTCTGGCTTATATCTTTGAAAAGTTAGCTTTCATAGTTTTTTTTAATTTTATATAGAATCTATTAAATTTCTTTTTTAATAATTTTGCGACAACGATAGATAATGTTATTACTAAAACTGTTATTATCACATATAAAAGACCAAGATCATATGATTTTGGAAACAACCTTAACACATCTATAGAATCTTTTTTTATATTCCATACAACTAAATCAATAATCTTTATAACAATGAAATGTAGTGCCATATAATGGAACGAATTTCTACCGATAAAAATAAGGACACCTTTGACATATTTTAGTTTTAGTAATAAATGGCCTAGCGATAAACAAAAAATTATTCCTATAATACTAATTGGGTAAAATAAATATTTACTTGCATACTGGTTATATGCTAGTTCTATATTATATCCATGATCCAAAAACAATTTTAATGAAATAATGGCTATTAAAAATGTCATTAAACCTAAATATTCTTTGATTTTAGGATAAATTATTTTAACTATAAAGCCTATATATATCACTGGGGCACATAAAAATGCTGTTTGCATGTGAAATCTTAAATTGAATTCGTGGTCGTGAAAATAGAATCCTAAAAACGCAATTGATGTCATGATAATTATCATTGTAGTATGAAGAACAAATTTATTTCGATTAAATATGTTTGAAAGCTTATTTGAAAATTGAAAAGATAATGAAAAAATTATACATGCTATAACTAATACAGGTAAAAACCAAAAAGCACCCAACATCGATTCGTTGGTTTCTAAAATTAGTCCAGTAACTATATTTTTAGCAATATCTGCTTTTGAATAAGGTCCGTCATCAATAAGATTTATATTTACTAATAAATTATGTAAAAAAACAAAGACTGTATTATAAATTAGAAATGGTATGAGAATTCTTATAATTCGTTTACCTATAAACATGGCTTGATTTTCTGTATATTTAATATTATAGCAAAAACCTATTACGAAGAAAAATATAGTTATATGAAATAGATATACGAAACTACCTATTTTTAATCCTGTAAGAGGTAAAACTGTTAAAGTATGTCCTATTATTATAGATATGATGCCTATAGCTTTTACTATGTCGACTATTTGATATCTGTTTTTCTCCATAAAGTGTTCTCCTTTTTATATATAGCCATATAAATAATCAATCGAATACAAAAAATGGGTTGCGTAGCCAACTTTTAACAAGTTAGTTGATTTCACAGCCCGTTTAATTAAAAACAGTATTAATATATTCCAATACTTTTTTTGCTGGAACAGCATAGGCTCTTATAAATTCACCAGTTAGATTATTTCCACTTGCAAATTGAATGCCTGCAATTTTTAAATTTGAATCTATTAAGGCTCCACCAGAAGAACCAGAACTAATATACGAATTATTTACTATTACATTAAATGACACATTATTTAATTCTAATGTATCTGAATCAGGGTTAAACTTTTGATATGATAATACTTTACCATAAGATATCGCATTCATTAAGCTTTCTGGATTTCCTAGTGATAAGCATAAATCATTTACTTTAATATCATTATTACAAATGTTTGTTACTAACAATGTCTTTGGAACTAATTCTTTTCTAAATGATAATATTGCTAAATCATAATTAGCATTCATATTAATTAATGTTGCCTCATACTGATTTCCATAACAATCTGTAACTATATAAATAGAACTTGTATAAGTATTCTTATCATAATAAGTAACATGGTTATTAGTTAATAAGAAATATCTAGTGCTGTCTTCATAGAAGATGATACCTGAACCTTGACTAACTGTCGAACTTTTTGAATACTTAGTTTTAGGTTGTGATGTTACTTTAACATTTGATTTGATTGTTGTTTGGTATATTGTTGTTGTTAAATCTTGAATATCAATATCCCAACCAGCATATAATGTTAAAGCAGAAGTTACCTTTTCATCAAAATCATATAGTATTTCACATTCGGGATCAGAAAACCAACCCTTAAATGTGGCACATGGTTTTTTAGGACTTCCTGGATTAATAGCCTTATTATCTAAAGTAGATGTTGATTCATAAATATTATCATTATTGCAATCATAAGTTATCTTAAATCCATTTGGATTGTTAGAAGCTGGAATCTGAAATTCATCAGTTGATGTATTTGTATATGATATTGTATCATCTACAACTAATTCATCAGTTTTAGCTATTCTACATGATGATGTTACAAATATCAAAATCAATGATAATAATAGTATTAATTTTTTAAGATTATTTTTCATTTTATCACTACCATTTCTTTAACAAGATTATAGCATAATATTTCATACTTTTTTTCAAAATCTTTAATTAAAAATTCATTAATTTCAGTCTTTTATGGTATTTTATTTCGATTTATGTTAGAATAAAATAACTATTATTTTTTAAAATAATAGAAAAAGGGAAGTGACGACAATGAAGAATTATAAGCTTCATGTATCAGATGGATTTAAAGATGTTTATGGTGATACTATTATTGTTACTAAAAAAGTAGAAGATATAGTATTAAATACCTTTACTTCATTTGGTTATGAAATGATTAAAACTCCAGGTTTAGAATATTTAGATGTATATTCATTAGGTGGTTCTCAAAAACCAGATTTATATAACCTAATTAATAGACAAGGTGAAGTATTATCTTTAAGAAATGATATGACATCATCTGTTGCTAGATTTGTTTCTACAAATAATTCATTAAAGCCTGGCACATTAAAATATTGTTATTCTCAGGATACTTATAGATATCCTAGACTTTACCAAGGAAAGGACCACCAGTTCTTACAGGCTGGTGTAGAATTAATTGGTGAGGATTCAATGGAATCAGATGTATCTGTAATATATTTAGCTAATAAGGCCTTATTAAATTGTAACTGCAAGAAATTTACAATTAATATAGGTTCTTCATTATTCTTAGAGACTTTATGTGATGATTTTAAGATTAGTAAAGAAATCCAAAATAATATTTATTTATCTATTCAAAATAAGGATTACATTACATTAAGAGAGATATTAAGTAATAATCTAGATAGTGATAAGGCATCATTCATTATTGATTTAATGATGAGAGGTGGAAAATTAAGCTATATAGAAAAGCTTATGAAGAAATTAGAAGGTACTAAGTCTTATCAAGTATTAGATTATTTAAAGAAGATTTATTTAGCACTTGAAGAATTAGATGTTAAAAGTATTATCTTTGACTTCTCAATTTATTCTTATGCAGAATATTATACTGGTATTATCTTTAAGATCTTCGTTGATAATGTAACTAAGGCAGTTGTTGAAGGTGGTAGATGTAATTCTTTATTTAAAGAATATGGAAAAGATTTACCTAACTGTGGTTTTGGTTTAGATATTGATGTTTTATCTTTATATGTACTTTCTAATAACCTAATTGATATTAAGCAAGAAAAGTATTTAGCTTATCAAGGTGGTAAGTTATTTGCAAGAGTAATTAAGGGTAATGAAAAGTTAAGAAGTGAAGGAGTAATTGTTTCACTTGTTGTACTTGATGATTTAGATAAGGCATTAAAATATGCTAAAGATCATGGATTTACTAAAGTTATAACTTATACAGAAAATGATTATACTCTAAAGGAGGTATGCTAATATGTTAACATTTGCACTTTCTAAGGGTAGATTAGCTGATAAGATTTTAGATATGCTAAGAAAGCTAAATCTGTGTGATTTAGCAATTGAAGATGATGATAGAAGATTAGTAATAGAATCTGGAAATTATAGATTCTATTTAGCTAAACCATCAGATGTTCCTACATTTGTAGATTCAGGCGTTGCTGACTTAGGTGTTGTAGGAAAAGATACTGTATTAGAAGAAAATAGAGATATTACCCAAGTTTTAGATTTAGGCTTTGGTAAATGTCGTATGTGTGTTTGTGGTAAAGTATCTGATGGAGATAAATATAAGTATATTAGTAATTTAAGGGTAGCTACAAAATACCCTCATATTGCTAAAGAATATTTTGATTCAATTGATCAAAACACAACAATCATTAAATTAAATGGTTCTGTAGAATTAGGACCCGTATCTGGTTTAAGTGATGTAATTGTTGATATCGTTGAATCAGGTAGAACATTAAAAGAAAATGGACTTGAGGTAAAAGAAGTAATTCATGATTTATCAGCAAGACTAGTTGCTAATAACGCAAGTTTAAAAACTAAGTATGATGAGATTTCTGAATTAATAAAAGGTTTTGAAAAATTAGTAAAGGAGTAAAAAATATGATCGAGATTATACGTGATAAGAATGATATTGAAAAATATTTCGAAGTTCTAAACAAAAGAGGATCACTAAATTCTGGTGAATATTCAAACACTGTTAAGGCAATTGTTGCAGACGTTGCAGAAAATGGTGATTTAGCACTTGAGAAATATACTAAAAAATTTGATAATCCAGATTTTTCTGTTCGAACAATGGAAGTATCTAAGGATGAACAAAAGAAGGCATTCGATGGTTTACATAGTGATATCAAAAGAGTGTTATTAAGAAGTAAAGAAAGAGTTTATTCTTATCATGAGCATCAAAAGCGTGAAACATGGGAATATGAAGACTCTATTGGTGCTAAACTTGGTCAAAAGATAACACCGCTAAAAAGAGTTGGTGTATATGTACCAGGTGGAAAGGCTGCTTATCCATCAAGTGTTTTAATGAATATTTTACCTGCAAAGGTTGCTGGTGTTAAAGAAGTAATAATGGTTACACCTGCAGTTAAGGGCTATATTAATCCATTAGTATTAGCTGCTGCATATGTATGTGAGGTTGATCATTTATATACTATTGGTGGTGCACAAGCTATTGCCGCATTGGCTTATGGTACTGAATCTATTGAAAGAGTAGATAAGATTGTAGGACCTGGTAATATCTTTGTAGCATTAGCAAAAAGAGAAGTATATGGACTTTGTGGTATTGATTCAATCGCAGGTCCAAGTGAGGTTTGTGTAATTGCTGATAAGAGTGCACACCCTGACTTTGTTGCTGCTGACTTATTAGCACAAGCAGAGCATGACCCTATGGCATCTTCAACATTATTCATTACTGATTTAAAGGTAGCTGAAGAGGTAAAGAAGAATGTTATTAAATTCTATAATGAATCAAAAAGACAAGAAATTTTAGATTCATCTTTAACAAAGACATCTAAGATTATTGTTTGTGATAATATAGATGAAGCTATTAAATATACAAATAGATTAGCTCCAGAACACTTAGAGTTAGCTCTTGATAATGCAAGAGATTATGTAAATAAGATTGATAATGCTGGTGCTATATTTATTGGTCATTATACAGCTGAGGCTTATGGCGATTATATGGCTGGTCCTAACCATGTACTTCCTACATGTGGTACAGCTAGATATTTCTCACCTCTTGGTGTAGATGATTTTATTAAAAAGACATCATTAATTGAATTTAATAAGGAAACTGCTTTAAAACTATTAGATGATGTAGATACATTCGCTAAAGAAGAAAGCCTTGAGATGCATGCCCTATCTGCAAGAATCAGAAAGGAGAAATAGCTTTTATGAAGTACATGAAAAAAAGCTTTGCGAAAATGGTTCCATATCATTCAGGATTAATAACTGATGGTATTATCCTAAACGCAAATGAATCTCCTTATAAACCTCCTCTTAAAGTATTAGAGGAAATTAAGAAGGTTTCTTTAGATATCGAATATAATAGATATCCTGATATGGATGAGGTTGAATTAAATAAGGCTATTGGTAAGCACTATGGAATTGATCCAGAGTGTATTACTTGTGGTGTTGGTTCAGATGAATTATTAGATGTCGTATTTAGATGTGTAATTGATAAAGGTGATAAGGTATTAGGCTTTTCACCATCATTTTCAATGTATAAAGTATTTACTGAATTAGTAGGTGGTGAATATATACCAGTTTATGGTGATTCTAATATGATTTTTTCTATTGATACAATGATAGAAGAAATTAAGAAGCATAATCCTAAATTAGTATTAATTTGTACTCCTAATAATCCAACAGGACAATATATTGAAGAGGCTGATGTAAGAAGAATTATTGAATCTACTGATGCTTTAATCTTATTAGATTTAGCGTATATTGATTTTGCTAAAAAGGATTATTGTAAGATTGCACTTGAATACGATAATGTTATTACATTTAAAACTTTCTCTAAAGCAATGGCACTTCCATCTATTAGATGTGGCTATGCTATTTCAAATAGAGATAATATTGATATGATTAATGCTGTTAAGGCGCCTTATAGTGTTACAACTTTTTCTCAACTTGCTGCTAAAATAGCTATTTCTAATTTTAGTGAATATAAAAAGCAAATAGAATTAATTAAAACTGAAAGAGAAAGATTATATAAGGAATTAAAGAAATTAGGCTTTAATGTTTATAATAGTGAAGCTAATTTCATTTATGTCTTAATGGATGATAAATATAATGACTTATTATTAAATAATAAGATTTATATTAGAAAGTTTAAAAGTGGAGTTTATAGAATTACTATAGGCTCTATAAAAGAAAATGATAAATTATTAGAGGTGATCAAAAATGCGTAAATCAGAAGTAAATAGAAAAACTAAAGAAACTGATATTCAGGTTAAATTAAATCTTGATGGTGAAGGTAAAGCAGTATTAAATTCTGGAATTGGATTTTTTGATCATATGCTTAATACTTTAGCTAAGCACTCTTTTATGGATATTGAATTAACTTGTAAGGGTGATTTAAATGTTGATACCCATCACTCTGTAGAAGACTGCGGTATTGTCCTTGGAGATGCTTTTGATAAAGCATTATCATCTAAAGATGGTATTAATAGATATGCTTCATTTACAATGGCTATGGATGATGCATTAGTATTATGTGCAATTGATTTATGTGGTAGAAGCTATTATGAATCAAATGCTAAATTTGATACACCTAAATGTGGTGATTTTGAAACTGAAACTACTGATGAATTCTTTAGAAGCTTTGCTGATAACGCAAAGATGAATTTACATTTTGTAATTTTAAGAGGAGATAATGCTCACCACATTATTGAGGCAATGTTTAAATCTCTAGCAAGATGTATTAGAGAGGCAATTGCTCAAAATCCTAATTTAAAGGGAAGCTTATCTACTAAGGGAGTTATTTAATATGATTGCTATTATGGATTATGGTATAGGTAATCTAGGTAGTGTAAAAAATGCCTTTGATTACTTAGGATTTGAATCCGTTATTACGAGTGATAAAGATATTATATTGAATGCAGATAAGGTAATCCTACCTGGTGTTGGTGCATTTTCTGATGCGATTAACACATTTAAGAAGTATGGCTTTGATTTAGTTATTAAAGAATTGATAAAGAAGAATACACCTATTTTAGGTATTTGTGTAGGTATGCAAATGCTATTTGAAAAGGATTATGAATATGGTATTCATGATGGACTTGGAATTTTAAAGGGTGAGGTAGTTAAATTCGATTCTAATAATGGTGAATTTAAGATTCCTCAAATGGGTTGGAATCAGGTTCATGTAACAAAGGATAATCCACTTTTAAAGGGTATTGATGGTAAGGATTTCTATTTTGTACATTCATATTATGTAACAAAGAATGAAGAGGATACTATTGCTTATACAGAATATGCAAATGTTAAATATACATGTGCAGTTCAAAGAGGTAATTTATTCGCTACTCAATTTCATCCTGAAAAATCAGGTGAGGTTGGTCTTAAAATATTGAAAAATTTTGGAGAATTATAATGAAATTATATCCTGCAATTGATTTACATGATGGTAAGGCAGTTAGATTATATAGGGGTGATTACAATCAAGTTACTGATTATGGTGATCCTAAAACTCAAGCTTTAAAATGGCAAAGCATGGGTGCTACATTCTTACATTTAGTTGACCTAGATGGTGCTAAGGATGGAGGATTTAAGAATTTAGATGCCGTTAAAGCTATTTTATCTACTGGTATTGAAGCTGAATTAGGCGGAGGTATTAGAAGCCTAGAACAAATTGATACTTTATTATCTATTGGTATTAAAAGAGTAATTTTAGGCTCTAGTGCCTTAAATTTAGATTTTGTTAAAGAAGCTATTGATAAATATGGTAGTGATAGAATAGTAGTTGGTATTGATTGTAAAAATATGATGGTTGCCACTCATGGTTGGTTAAATACATCTGATATTGAAGCTACTGATTTTGCAAATAAATTAAAAAAGATTGGTGTTAAAACAATAATATTTACTGATATTGCAAGAGATGGTACTTTAGCTGGTATAAGTGTTGAATCAACTAAAAAAATGGTAGAAACTGGCCTTGATATTATAGCTTCTGGTGGTGCTAAATCATTAGATGATATAAAAATTGCAGAAGAAATTGGTTGTCAAGGTATTATTTTAGGTAAATCAATTTATAATGGTAATATTGATTTGAAGGACGCAATTTTAAGGTTTGAAAAATAATTGAGGGAGGTCAATTATGCTATGTAAAAGAATAATTCCTTGCCTTGATGTTAAGGAAGGAAGAGTTGTTAAGGGTGTCAATTTCTTAGGTTTAAGAGATGCTGGTGACCCTGTTGAAATAGCTGAGGGATATTCTAAAAGTGGCGCTGATGAGGTCGTTTTTTTGGATATAACAGCTTCTCATGAGAAACGTGGAATAATTATCGATGTTGTTAAAAACACCGCTAAAAAGGTATTTATACCTTTAACAGTAGGTGGTGGTATCAATACGATTGAAGATATTCATAATATTTTAATGGCAGGTGCGGATAAGGTATCTATTAATTCAGCCGCTGTTAAAACACCAAAGCTTATTAGTGAAGGTGCTAAAAAATATGGAAATCAATGTATTGTAGTTGCGATTGACGCTAAATGGAATGGAACATTCTATGAGGTATATATCCATGGTGGAAGAATTCCAACTGGCAAAAATGCAGTTCTATGGGCTAAGGAAGTTGAACGTTTAGGAGCTGGTGAAATATTATTAACATCTATGGATACAGATGGAGTTAAAAAAGGTTATGAACTAACTTTAACTAAATTAGTAGCTGATGCTGTAAATATTCCAGTAATCGCATCTGGTGGTGCAGGTTCTATGGAAGATTTCTATGATGCCTTTACTAAGGGTGGTGCTAGTGCTGGCTTAGCAGCTTCACTATTCCACTATAAGGAAATAGAAATTAAAGATTTAAAAGAGTATTTAAAGAATAAAGGAGTAAGTGTAAGATTATGACAAAGGAAGAATTTTTAAGTGCTGTTAAATTTGATGATAATGGTTTAGTAGTATGTGTTGTTCAGGATTACCATGCTAAAAAGGTTAGAATGGTTGCTTACATGAATAAAGAAGCTTTAGAGATTACTTTAAATACTAAAGAAATGACATATTATTCTAGATCAAGACAAAAACTTTGGAAGAAGGGTGAAGAATCTGGTAATTTCCAATTCTTAAAGGGTGCTTCAATTGATTGTGATGGCGATGCTTTATTATTCCAAGTTGAACAAGTAAATGGAATTTCTTGTCATACTGGTAATGCAGTATGTTTTTATAGAGATTTAGAAGAAGAAAATTTATTTATCACAAATAGAAAAAAGAGTGAAGTATCTGATAATGAATTAGTTAATCTTCAATCTACAATTAAGGATAGAATTAAAAATCCAGTTGAAGGATCTTATACTAATTACTTAATTTCTAAGGGTGAAAATAAGATTTTAAAGAAGGTCGGAGAAGAAGCTACTGAGACTGTTATTGCATGTAAGGATGGCAATAAGCAAGAAATCGTTGGTGAAATCGCTGATTTAATTTATCATCTTTCTGTTGAAATGGCTTATAAAGGCGTAGATTGGGAAGATGTATTTGAAGAATTATCAAAAAGATAAAAATAGCCGCTACTAGTTAGCGGTTTTTACTACCTTTGGAGGTGGCTTATGAAAGGTGAAAGATTAGATATTAGAAATAAGACTCAGGATAGATTAGATAGAATTGCTAAAACTGAAAAACTCTTATATGAATTTAATAAATTAGAACCTGGTGAAAATAAAGATGAAATTTTAAAAGAATTATTTCCTGATATGGGTAAAAATTGTCGTATTAGATCACCTTTATTAGTAAGCATCTCTGATTTAGTACATATTGGAAATAATGTATTAATTAATTCTAATTTCCAATGTATGTGTGGTATAGATGTTTATATTGAAGATGATGTAAGAATTGCTTATGGTGTAAGTATAATTACTAATAATCATGATTATTATGATAGGCATATTTTAGTAATGGAACCTGTAAGATTATGTAAGAATTCTTGGATTGGTATTAATGCTATTATTTTACCTGGTGTTACAGTAGGTGAAAATGCAATTGTTGGGGCTGGAAGTGTAGTAACCCATGATGTAGAACCATGTACTGTAGTTGCCGGAAATCCTGCAAAGGTAATTAAGAGATTAGATCCTAATAAATTTGGTGTTACAGAATGTTTTGATACTGAAGAAACATTAAATGTGTTCTTTAAGGGTGATAACTTTATTATCGGTAAAAATGAGAAAAATGATTTATTTTATAAATCAGATAATAAAAAGATATTACTCGCAGAAGAATATGAAATTAATGTATTAGATATGATTGATGATTTAGTATTTATTTTATCTGATAAGATTAAGGTTATTAGCACCAATGATTTGAGTAAACCTTTTGAGTATTATAGTAATTATTATAATAACTACTATAAAGCAGAAAAATATAATGATGTATATTTAGTAAATACTGATGATTCTGATTCAATTATCGTTTATAAAAAGGATAATCAAATTCTATTTAAAAGAGTATTTGAATACGAGATAAATAAATTAGACGAAATAATTAAAAAATTATAATTTCTTATCTTGTATATAAATATACAAATATTGAAAAAAGTATAGTTTAAGAGTAAAATATAATAAATGCGTATCGATTGGGAGGTATATTCTATGATTCAATATGAGGTTCAAGGAAAAATAGGTGTTGTTACTGGATCATCTAAGCAAGAGGTTACATTAACAATTCCTGCGTCATTAGATTCATATCCAATTGCAAAAATCGAATCAAATTCATTTCAAGAACAATCTAAGCTTAAGAAGGTAATCATTCCAGGCTCTGTTAAGGTTATCGGAGGTTATTCATTTGCCGCGTGCCCACTATTAAAGGAAGTTGTAATTGAAGAAGGTGTAGAAGTTATTGAAGACTGGGCTTTCATCAATTGTAATATTGAGCATGTTGTATTACCAAAGTCTATTAAGACTATCGGACCCAATGCTTTCTTAGGTAATATGTGTAAATATGATGTAGATGCTTTCTTAAAGGCAAGAGACCAAGGTAAGGCTACACGTGCTAGAACAAATTATAGAGCGGCAGTATTCCCTTTAGGTTTATTAGAATCAAAAGAAGCTATTAATAATGAAATCATTGAATCAAGAAGCCGTTATATTGATTCTCAATTTGAAATGGTTGAACGTGGTCAAATGACTAATCAACAATTAGATATTCCTATTCAGTTTAATAATGACGAATGTCTAGTTACATATTTTACAAAGAATGAAGTAAAAGGTAATATTTCATTTGAAATAGCACCTGAATCTAAAACTCAATTAGGTCTATATAGTGAAAATGATCCTGATTTCTTAGTATTAAAGGTTAATATTGTATCTGATGGTAAGATCTTATCAAATATCTTTATTAAGACTCCATACGCTGAAGAAGTTAAGATTCAAAATAATGGTCAACAACATGATAAAAGAGATGATACTCATTACTATTTCATTCCAGTAAAAATTAAGATGTTATGTTATGGTAATGGTAATATTAATAGAGAATTTGCTTTAAATATGTTTAATGAATTCATGGGTAAATATGAAACAGAATTAAAGAATGGATTAATTAGACAAGAACAATATGATGATGTTAAGGATACTGTAGATATGAAGATTCTAGAAATCATTGATGGTTTCTTATCTCAAATTGATGGAGCTCCAATGTTGACATACTCATTAAATTTATTAAAGCGTATGCAACAAGATGAAGAATTTGAACATCATGATGATGTAAATAATTATTTATTCCAAATGATGTCAAATTATTATAATGATTTATCTGATGAAGCATCTTTAGAAAAAATTTGCTTTGAAGATCCTCATAAATCACTTGAATTTGCTCAAACAATTTCAGGATTATCTTTAGAGGAATTAAATAAGAAATATGATATAGCATTAACTGATTTTTCTGGTGTTGAAATTTCTGTTGAGGAAGCTAGAACATATCAAAATGTATTTATGGATTTAGAGACTAATTATAATTTACATGCTGAATTCATTTTATACATTTATAAAGAAATGCAAAGACTAAATAATATGTATTCAATCCAAGCATTTAGTGCATAGGAGTACTTATGAAGAAAATAGCTATTTTATACGATTTTGATAAAACTTTATCTACAACTGATATGCAAGAATATGATTTCATTAAAAATCTTGGAATATCAAATAAAGAATTCTGGGGAGAAACTGGAAAGCTTACTAATGAAAATGATGCGGATAAGATTTTAGCTTATATGTATATGATGGTTAAATTCTGTAAGGATAAGAACATTAAATTAACACATGATTATTTAAATGAATGTGGTAAATCAGTTGAATTGTTACCAGGAGTAGCTGATTGGTTTATTAGAATTAATCAATTTGCCTTTAATTTAGGTTATGAGGTTGAACACTATGTTATTTCATCTGGTATAGTTGAAATAGTAGAGGGTACTAATATTTATAAGTTCTTTAAAAAGGTATTTGGCTGTTCATTCATTTATGAAAATGGATTAGCAGTTTGGCCTAGAACATCTGTAAATTATACTCAAAAGACTCAATATCTATTTAGAATAGCTAAGGGTAGCTTAGATATTACAGATGATGATACTGTAAATAAAAAGGTAGATAAATTTGAAATTGATTATAAGAATATGATTTATATTGGTGATGGAATTACTGATGTTCCTTGTATGAAACTAATTAAGGATAAGGGCGGAAATTCTATTGCTGTATATAGAAATAAAAAGGACATTGTAAAAACTTTAGTTAACGATGAAAGAGTTAATATTGTATGTGAGGCTGATTATAGAGAGGGCTCTGTAATTGAGGATGCGGTTAAATCAATTATTGGTAATATCGCAACATACGATAAATTAAAAGAAAAAGAAGCTAAAGCTATTAAATTGATGTTAGGTGAATAAAATGAAGTTAAGTTATTTTAATGAATCTGGATATAATGTAAGACAATACGAAAATGTAATTAGAAATGTTTTTAAGACTATTGGTGGTAAGAAGACATTTAATATTATCTTTGTTGATAAAAATGAAATTCAAAGAATAAATAGAGAATATCGTAAGATTGATAAGGTAACTGATGTAATATCATTTGCTTTAATTGATGACCCTGAGGTTATTCAAACAAATGAATTAGGTGATATCTTCATTTGTGTTGAAAGAGCTAAGGAACAAGCTTTAGAATATGGTCATAGTGAAGCTAGAGAATTTGCGTTTTTAGCAGTTCATGGTTACTTACATTTATGTGGATATGATCATCAATCTAAAGAAGAAGAAAAAGTAATGTTTACAATTCAGGAGAATATCCTAGAAAAGTCAGGATATAGAAGAAAGAAATAATGGATGCAGCAAGACTAATTGATGAAGCTATTATTGCTAGAACAATGGCATATGCACCTTATTCTAAATTTAAGGTTGGATGTGCTATTTTATTAAAGAATGGTAAAGTAATAAGAGGCGCTAATGTAGAAAATAAATCATATGGATTAACTAATTGTGCAGAAAGAACTGCTCTATTTAAAATGGTTAGTGAGGGTATCACTAAATTTGATGTAGAAGCTATTTGCATTATTGGTGAGACTAAAGACCCTATTGCCCCATGTGGTGCTTGTAGAGAGGTAATGAATGAATTATTATTACCTGAAACAAAGGTTGTTTTAGCTAATATGGAAAGAGATATATTGGAAACTACAGTTTCTGAATTGTTACCATTATCATTTAAAATGGAGAATTAATTATGGATTTTGGATTTGACACAACATTTAAAAGTGGATTTGTGGCAATTATTGGTAGACCTAATGTTGGAAAGTCTACCTTTTTAAATAAGGTAGTTGGCAAGAAGGTTGCCATCATGAGTGATAAGCCACAAACGACAAGAAATAAAATATTAGGTATTGTGACAACTGATGAATATCAGATTGCTTTTACTGATACACCAGGTATTCATAAAGCTAAAACAGAGTTAGGAAGAAGAATGGTAGATGCCTCTTATTCATCAACTGCTGGTGTAGATGCGGTTATTTTTATGACTACACCTGTTAAGAGTGTATTAGCTGGAGATCAAATTATCTTAGATAATTTAAAGAAATTAAGAATACCAGTATTTTTAGTAATTAATAAGGTAGATCAATTAAAGAAATTTAATGATATTGATTTAACTATAGCAATCTATAAAGATTTATATCCTTTTGCTGGAATATTCCCTATTTCAGTATTAGAAGATAAGAATGTCGATAAATTATTAGATACAATTAGAAGTGTATTGCCATTTGGACCTAAATTTTATCCAGATGATATGGTATCTGATCATGACAATCGTTTCTTGATTTCTGAATTAATAAGAGAAAAGATTCTTTTAGGTACTAAAGAAGAGATTCCTCATTCAATCGCTGTTGTAGTTGATGAAATTAAACCAAATCCTGATAATGAAGCATATACTGATATTTTAGCCACTATCTATGTAGAACGTGATTCTCAAAAGAAAATCATCATTGGCGCTGGTGGTGAAATGATTAAAAACATTAAGAATAAATCAATTGCTGATATAAAGAAGCTTCTAAATACAAAGGTACATTTAGACCTTTGGGTAAAGGTAAAGAAGGATTGGAAGGATAAAGCACAATTACTTGCATCCTTAGGTTATTCAAAGGAAAGTTTTGAATAATGAAGCTAGAAGGAATTGTATTATCAGAAATTGATTATAAAGAAGCTTCTAAAATAGTAAATTTATATACTATTAATGGAAAAATAGGAGTAAAGGCATTAGGATCTAAAAAGATTAAAAATGGTTATTTAGGTTTTATTACAACAGGTAATACAGTATCCTTTGTAACAACAGATAGTAATGCCCCTACATTAATTGAATATGATATTGTTGATTCAATTATTAAAAAGGATTTAAATATCGATGAAATGAAGGCATTAGGTACTATAATTTATATTATTAATATGTTACCTAGTGATTCACCTCATAGTAAAATATATCCTTTTATAAAGGAAATAATATCTAATATTAAGAAGGCTGATATTAATAAAATATTATCTATTTTCTTAATAAAAATATTATATCCATTTGGAATTGCCCCTAATTTAAAAAGTTGCATAAATTGTGGCAATACTAATAATTTAATATCTTTTGATATTACAGGTGGTGCTTTATGCCAAAACTGTACAAATCAAAATAATAATTTAGATATTTGGAATGAGTATTATTATGCTAAAAAAGATATAAATTCTTATAATGATACCGACTTCAATTTATTATTAAATCAAATAAAAAATTATTATTTATATCACTTAAACATCAAGCTTAAAATTTAGTTTGATGTTTTTTTATTTTATCTATTGATAAACTTATTTTTTAATGTTATAATCACATTAAGTAATACTAATATTTACTTTTTGTGAAAGAAGAGATAAAATGTTTGATTTATATTCGAATTTGATTTCAAAATATAAACCAGGTGAGGCAATCCTACTTAAGGATTTAAAATATGAAGCATCTAATGATGTAATTAGACAACAATTAAAAAAAATGACTGATAAAGGAATTATCAATCGTTTTGAAGATGGCATTTATTATTTTGGTGATGATATATTAGTAGATCATGTAATTGAAGCTAAATATATTAAAAAGAATGAAGAAGTATATGGTTATTATTCTGGTAGAAATTTAGCAATAGATTTAGGAATAATAGATGAAGAACCAAAAAGAGAAATAATTACTAATAATTTTAAAGCAATTGTTAGAAATTTAAATGTTGGAAATGAAGTGATTACAGTAAGACATTCAGATTTGAAAATTGATTCTAAAAATTGTTATGTTTTAAGATTATTAGATATGCTTAAAAGAGTATCATTTGATAAATATGTATCAAGTGATACAAAGAATAAAATAAAAAAATATATTGATAATCACTATATTAAAAAGAGTGATATAGATGAATATATTAAATATTTTCCTAAAAAGACATATAAAAATATTTATATACTTGGCATAAACGAAATTTTAGTGAAGGAGGAATAAAAGGTGAGCGATTTAACAAAAGCTATTAATAATTATATGGCAGTTAATAATAAGAATGATATAACTGAAAAAGAAGCTTTAGAAATCTTAAAATTTTATAACGACACTAAAAAGAATAGCGAAAGCCAATATGAACTAAAAAAGAATTAGTCCCCCCGTCCTCAACATGTGAAATGTTGGGGATTTTACTTTTATTTATTGTTTTTTAATTATATATAAAATATAATTTAAGTAAATTAACGATTAGGAGGTTGCATTATATGACTAAATTGATAATTAGAATATTTAATTTAATATTTATTGCTTTATCTTTAGCTGCAATCATATTATTATTCACACTTCCTTCATTTTCGTTTTATTCTAATATCGGAATAGATGTTAAAAAGGTATCTTCATTTGTGCCAGAAACACAATATTCTAGTGGTATTAAAATAGAAGAATTGATTGGAACTGATACAATTCATGTTGGAATTAAGTTTTCACTTAGCGTTGATGATTTAAATAGTGCTAGAAAAAACGATAGAGAAACAATTAATGAAACCCTTCTTGAGGGAAACATTAATGATATGGTTGATGTATTAAATGAGCCTATTAATCTAATTACAGAATATATGATTAGATATATACTTAAGGGATTAATTAAAGCAGAAATAAGAAGAGAAATCCAAAATGGTATGACAGAGTCTGCCATTGAAACTGGCTCAACACCTGATGATATCATGGAAGATATTGGCTTAGATGATAATTATTATAGAGGATTTTCTGATGCCTTATATAAATCATTAAATTCTGATGATTCTACAGTAGATAGTTTAACAGATACATTATATAACCAAATTGATGATGCACTTGCTAGAGCAGATGAATCTGGAAGTTTTGATTCTTCAAGCTTTGATCCATCAAGTAAAGCAACAGTCAAAAATAATTTATTAGAAGTATTTGATACATTAAAGCTTGTAAAGGACGATGGAACAATTAAAAAGATTGGTGATGTATCTTATATTTATTTTGCTGAATTCTTAAAGAGTGCATTAACTGATAAGGTTTCTGATAGTTCTACTCTAGAACAAAAAAGTGATGAAACTAATGTTCAATACACATCTCGTTTAATTAATTTATATGTACAAATTTTAATGCCAGATGCTTTTTATAATATTGTTTCATATATTTCTTTAGGCTTATTTATTGGTTTATTCGTATTTGCTGGTATTTGGGCTTTATTAATCCTAATTACAGTATTAAAGACATTTACAAGTAGACCATGGACATTCTTTGGACCACTATTCTGGATTGCAGGTCTTGTAGAAATAGTCTTTGGATTTGGTATTACAATATTCTTTAAATTTATCTTACCAAAACAATCGATTGATTTAGGACAGCTTCCTATTAATAGTTTTGTGTTTGCACCTAGAACGTACTGCTTAGCATTATCTATAATCTTTATTGTAGTATTAGTACTTACAATACCATATACAGTATTTAAAGTAAGTGCTAAGCATAAAGGAAAGTAGAAGGAGGAAGATATGTATGAAATTTAAGAAAATTATTATTCCTCTATTATTGGGTCTATTTTCAACAAGTCTTATGAGCTGTAGCTTGTTTAGCGATGAAGATATTGAAGTAAAGAATTCATTTACTCCTTATGTTGAAAAAGAAGCTGAAACTGGTGTAACTGCTGGTGGTGTATTAAATAGAGATGTTGATGGCCTACCTAATATTTATTGTTTTAAGAGTATTTCATATGCTAAAAATGATGCAGTAGTAAATACTTATAAAGTTGGTGGTGCAAATGAAAATCAATATTTTGTAAATGATAATAATGACTATTCAGGAAATAAAAGTAGAAATAATTATGATTTATATGTTCCAACTAATCTAAATAAATCTGCTAATAATACTATTATCCTATTTATTCATGGTGGAGCTTGGGTTAGTGGATTTAAAACAGATGTTAATGATTATGTTTATGAATTTGCTAAAAAAGGTTATATTTCTGCAACTATAAAATATAGCTTATTAAAGAGAACTATGGATGATAAATCATTATCTATCTTTAGAAACTTAGATGAAATAGATGCATGTATCGCATCTATTAAGGAAGTATTAAAGAGTGATTTAGGATTTGATGATACAAAACTAAATCTTGTAATAGGTGGTGCATCAAGTGGTTCACATCTTGCAATGTTATATTCATATAGTAGAGGAGATAAATCACCACTTCCAATTAAGTTTATAATTGATGCAGTTGGACCTGTTGATATTAAATCATATAGCTGGAAAAAATTTAAAAATGCAACTCCAGAAGTATTAAATGCAGGTATAACATATTCGGCACTTATGAATCAAGTTGCTGATGATAATATCGCTGAACTTCCTGTATCAGGAGAAGATTATACATGGAATAATTATAATACAATGAAGATTGCTAATGGTATGTGTGGTGTTCCATTTACTCAAGCTGAAATTGAAGCATCAACAGATGAAAATAAGGAAGAGATTATAAATCCAAATGAAGCTTCAAACTCTTTGACATCTACTGGTGGTGGAGAGGATTTATTATCAGTAACATATTGGATAGAAAATACAACTAATGATTATCCTATCATTTGTGCTTATGGTGGAAAGGATAGTATTGTTGGTATTTCTCAGTATGGCACTTTAGAAAATTGCTTAGTTAATAATAGTATTACTCATGAATTTATCTATTTTAAAGATAGCGAGCATACAGAAATTAGTGAAAAGGCTGATTCAGTAAAATATCACGAGTTAATTAATAAGATTGATGAGTGGGCTAAAACTTTATAGTAAATCGCTAATTTAATTGACTTTGTAATAAATATTTAATAAAATATTTTTGTGCGTTGAAAAAGAGGAGTACATTTAATTCTATTTATAGAGAGGATATGTTTGGTGGAAATATCTAAAGGATTATTTGGAAGGTAGCTTTGGAGCTTACGGAAGAAATAATAGTAGAACCGTACGTTACTCGCGTTAAGAGATAATTGAGTGCTATATCTTCTGATATAGAACTAAGGTGGTACCGCGATAATTCGTCCTTAGAAGTAGGAAACTATTTCTGAGGGCTTTTTTTATGAAATTAAAGGGAGAAAGAATATTAATAAGAGATTATAGTTTCAACGATATTGATGACTTTTATGAATATGCTAGTGATCCAAATGTTGGGCCTCAAGCCGGATGGAAGCCAGTACCTAACATTGAAATAGCAAAACGAGTCTTATCTGGTCATATAATATCTAAAGAATCGTTTGGTATTGTCTTATTAGAAAACAAAAAGTTAATCGGTAGTATATCTATTTACAATAGTGGAATTAGAAAATATAAAAGATGTAAACAGCTTGGCTTTTCTTTAAATTCTAAATATTGGGGAAAGGGATATATGAGTGAGGCTATTAAGCTTGTTATTGATTATGTCTTTAGATTTACAGATTGTGATGTACTAGAAGTAGGACATCATTCTGATAACTATGCATCTAAGCGAGTCATCGAAAAGGCTGGATTTAATTATGATGGTAGATTATGTAAATTTAAGGTTTTATATGATGGTAGATTAATAGATGCTGACTTTTACAGCATGACAAGAGAAGAATATGAAAGGAAGAGATTATTATGAGTAAGGAATTAAAACCAAAATATGATTTTAAAGAGGTTGAAGAAGGTAAATATGATTTCTGGCTAAAGGGTGGATTCTTTGAGGCTGGCGATTTATCTAAAGAACCATTTACAATTGTTATTCCACCACCAAATGTAACTGGTAAGCTACATTTAGGACATTCTTGGGATACAACTTTACAAGATATTATTATTAGAAGAAAGAGAATGCAAGGCTATGATGCCCTATGGCTTCCTGGTATGGACCATGCTGGTATTGCAACACAAGCAAAGGTTGATGCTAAATTAAAGGAACAAGGTGTTTCAAGATATGATTTAGGAAGAGAAAAGTTCTTAGAAGAGGCTTGGAAGTGGAAGAAGGAATATGCTAAGATTATTCGTTCACAGTGGGCTGCTTTAGGTTTATCTTTAGATTATACTAAGGAAAGATTTACATTAGATGAAGGCTTAAATAAGGCTGTTAACCATGTATTTATCACTCTATATAATAAGGGTTTATTATATCAAGGTGAAAGAATTATTAACTGGGACTGTCAAGCAAGAACTGCCCTATCTAATATTGAAGTTGAGCATAAGGATGTGGAAGGTGCTTTCTATCATTTTATCTATCCATTTGTTGATGGAGATGGTAAGAATGGTGTAACAATTGCCACAACACGTCCTGAAACAATGTTTGCTGACCAAGCAATCATGGTAAATCCTAATGACGATAGATATAAGGATATTATCGGTAAGATGGTATATATTCCAGGTACTGATATTCAAATTCCTGTTATCGCAGATGAGTATGTAGATATTGAATTTGGTACTGGTTGTGTTAAGGTAACACCTGCTCATGACCCTAATGACTTTGAAGTTGGTAAGCGTCATAATTTAGCTATGCCATTATGTATGAATGATGATGGTACTATGAATGAAATGGCTGGTAAGTATCAAGGTCAAGATAGATTTGAATGTAGAGAAAACCTAATTCTAGATTTAACTAAGAGTGGTTTATTCGTAAAGAAGGAACCAATCATGCACTCTGTTGGTCATAGTGAAAGAACTGGTGTAGTTGTTGAACCTAGACTTTCTAAGCAATGGTTTGTAAAGATGGATGTACTTGCTAAGCAAGTATTAGAAAATGACGAATATAGATTCGTACCAGAAAGATTTAAGCAAACACTTGAACACTGGTTAGATCCTGAAACTATCCAAGACTGGTGTGTTTCAAGACAATTATGGTGGGGTCATAGAATTCCGGCTTGGTATAAAGATGATGAAGTGAAGGTTCAAGTTGAATGTCCAGGTGATGGTTGGGTACAAGATGAAGATGTATTAGATACATGGTTCTCAAGTGCTTTATGGCCATTCTCAACATTAGGCTGGCCTGAAAACACTGATCTATTAAAGAGATATTATCCAACTAGTGTATTAGTAACTGGCTATGATATTATTTTCTTCTGGGTATCTAGAATGTTATTCCAGGGTGTTGAATTTACTGGTAAGGCGCCATTTAAGGATATCTTAATCCATGGTTTAATTAGAGATAAACAAGGAAGAAAGATGTCTAAGTCTTTAGGAAATGGTGTAGACCCATTTGATGTAATTGCTAAATATGGTACAGATTCATTAAGATATTTCTTAACTACTAATTCCGCTCCAGGCTTAGATTTAAGATATGATGATGAAAAGGTTGAATCATCGTGGAATTATTTAAATAAGATTTGGAATATCTCAAGATATGTAATGATGAATTTAGGTGATGATTTTAAAGTATCAGAAATCAAATATGATACATTAAATTTAGCATCTAAGTGGATTTTAGCTAAATTAAATAGAGTAATTGAAAATGTTGATTACAACATGGATAAGTATGAATTTGGTGAGGCAGCTAAATCATTATATACATTTGTATGGGATGATTTTGCTTCATGGTATGTTGAAATTTCTAAGGTTGATATGCAATCTAATGATAGTGAAAACATTGAAAATACAAAGAATGTATTAGTATATGTATTAACTCAAATCGTTAAGATGTTACATCCATTTATTCCATTTATTACAGAAGAGATTTATCAAGTATTACCTCATACTGAAAAATCAATTACTATTTCAGCTTGGCCTAAGGTTAATAAGAAATATGATAATGATATGGCTTTAACTGCAATTTCTGATGTATGCGAAATCATTACTGCAGTAAGAAATGAAAGAGCAAAGGCTAATAAGGCTCCAAAGGATCCTATTTCTATAACTATTTATGCTAAGGATAAGGAAACTTTAGATGTATTAAATTTAACAAAGAATTATTTAACTAAATTTACTAATCCAAAGGAATTAGTATTTACAGATAAAGAAATTTCAGCTAAGGGTAATGTAGTTGTAGTATTATCAATGGCTAATTTATATATCCCTGAAGATGATTTAGTTAATAAAGAAGAAGTTATTAAGAAATTAACTTTAACTAAGGAAAGACTTGAGGCTGAGCTTCAAAGATCAGAAAAAATGCTTAATAATCCATCATTTGTAAATAAGGCTCCTGCAGCTAAGGTAGAGGCTGAAAAAGCAAAACAAGCCGAATATAAGGCTCAATATGAGGATGTATTAAAGGCATTAAAGGAATTAGGATTATAAAATAAGGGAGTGTTAATTTGTTTAACACAATTGAAGAAGTATATAGTTATCTATATAATCAAAAGAAAACAGCACCTAGAGAAAATTTAGATAGAATTACTTTATGTGCTAAATTATTAAATATTAAAACACCTTATAAAAAGATACATGTTGCTGGTACAAATGGTAAAGGATCAACATGCCAATATATAAAGAATATGCTAATGCTTAAAAATTTGCATGTTGGTATGTTTGTATCACCATTTGTAATCTCATTTAATGAAAGAATTCAAATAAATGATAGATATATTTCTGATTCAGAAATAATGCATTATATGAATATTTTGTATGATTTTAATATCGAATATGAAAAGAAATATAATGATCATTTACCATTCTTTGAATTGACATTATTAATGGCATTAATGTGGTTTAGCGATAGAAATATTGATATTGCGGTAATTGAATGTGGCCTAGGTGGTTTACTAGATTCAACTAATTTTTTAGATTATGATTTAGCTATCATTACAAACATTGGCTATGATCATATGCAACAATTAGGCGATACATTAGAAAAAATAGCTAATCATAAGCTAGGGATTGCAAAAACTAATATGACATGTTTAACTACTGTAGATGAATCATTAAGAGAACATTTTAGTAATTATGCTAAATGCAATAATGTCGATATGAGATTTATTGATGGTATATCTAATATTAAGGTTAGTGATAAAACATATTTTGAATATAAGAATCATCAATATGCATCTAACCTATTAGGAAATTATCAAGCATATAATTCCGCACTTGCGATTGAGGCAGTAAAATATTTTGATAAGGATTATCCAGATACTTTAATAGAATATGCATTAGAAAATGTAAGATGGCCTGGTAGAATGGAAGTATTAAATAAGAATCCATTAATTTTATTGGATGGTGCTCATAATATTCATGCTATTAATGCTATTGCAAATACATTAAAAGAATTAAAGAAGGATAAGAAAATAAAAACAATCTTTTCGGCACTTCAGGATAAGGATTATCCTAAAATGATAAAAAGATTAGAAGATATAACTGATTATTTTTATTTCACAAAAATTGTTGATTTAAGACAAATAGAAGATATTCATTTTGAAGAATATACAAATAAGAAATATGAATTAATTAATGATTTTAAAAACTGTCTTGATAAGGCAATTAATGATTTAGATAAAAATGAAATCCTATTAATAACAGGTTCCCTTCATTTTGTATCACAAATAAGAGAATATTATTATAAGAAATAGCCTTTAATAGGCTATTTTTTTCAAATCAAAGAATCTATTTTCTCAAAAAATAATATTGTATGATTATTGTAGGTGAGAAATATGGAAGATGAATTATTACCAAGAGAAAAATTAATTACTGAAGGCATTAAGGCATTAGATGATTATGAATTGTTAGCTTTATTATTAGATACTGGAACTAAGGAAGAATCAGTCTTTGAATTAAGTAAGAGATTAGTGGATAAATTTGGCTTTAGAAAGCTTTTTAATATGGATTATTATGAAATAATCAAAATTAAAGGAATAAAGGCCGCTAAGGCTTCTAAGTTACTTGCTTGTTTTGAGGTAACAAGAAGAATAATCAATGATGAAGTTAATGAGATTAAACTTGATTCTGCAGAGACTTTATTTAGATATATTTATCCTGATTATTATTTATTAGAAAATGAAGTATTAAGTGTAGTTTATGTAGACCATAGATTAAGCATAATAAAAAAGGATAAATATACAGATAATTCAAAAGATATGATTAGAATGCCTATAAAAGATATTGTTAAAAATGCTCTAAATTTAGAGGCTTATGGCATCTTTTTAGTTCATAATCACCCAAAAGGGAGTCTTAATCCTAGTGAAAATGATATTGCCTCAACAATAGATTTATTAAATATCTTAAGAGAAATGAATATTCATCTTTTTGATCACCTAATTATATCAAGAGGAATGTATTATTCTTTTTCTGAATCAGGTTGCTTAAAACTTGTTTAAAAATGATAAATATTATATAATAGCCTTGTATTTTTGAGGTGCTATATGAAACATATATCTTTGATATTTAAGGGAATGTTATTCGGAATTGCAAACTTAATACCTGGTGTATCTGGTGGTACTATGGCTGTAGTCACAGGAGTATATGAAAAGTTATTAGATTCAATTAATAATTTATTTAAAAAATTTAAAAGTTCATTTTTGTTTTTATTATTATTTGGCTTAGGAGCTGTAGCGGCTATTCTAGGTGGTGCTAAGATAATAGATTGGGGATTACAATATTTTGAATTACCTATATCTTTATTATTTATTGGATTAATATTAGGTTCACTTCCAGCTATAACTAAACCAATAAAGAAAAAAATGAAGTTTTATCATTATTTGATTTTAATTATTTCATTCGTGGCAGTTATTTCATTACTATATGTTCCATTTCCTGAAGTAGTAAATAGTGATTTAAAGGTATATGATTATTTATTATTAGTATTATGTGGATTTTTGGCGAGTGTAGCAATGGTTGTTCCTGGTGTATCTGGAATGATGATGTTTTATTTATTTGGATATTATGAAACAATTATGGGTGCCATATCTGGTTTACTTAAGGTATCAACATTAGGTGGTTCAATACTAGTACTAATTTGTGTTGGTATTGGTATTGTAATTGGTTTATTTTCAGCTGCTAAAGTTATCGCAACGTTATTAGAAAAATTTCCTATCGCTACATATGTGGCTATTTTAGGATTTGTAATCGCATCTATTTTTGTATTAATGTATCAGGGTGGATTAATGGATGAATTTGTCAATATGACACATTATTCATCAATTGCAGGATATTTTACATATGCGACACTTGATGTTGGTTCAAATGTGTTCTATATGTGGGCTATTTGGACTATCGCAGTCATTTTATTTGCTGCTGGTATATTTGGAAGCTTATTATTAATTCAATTATCTGATAATAAAGAAAATGAAAAGAAGGAAACAGAAAGATTAATTACTGAAAAAAGAGAAAAAATGAGGCAGGAATTAATCGAAGAAATAAATAATACTAATAAACCAAGTGGTGGCAAAAATGACTAAAGATGATGAATTGGAATACGCCACTAAATATAAAAAAACTGCCAAGAAACTTGGCATAGTTATTTCTGTATTTATTATTGTTTTTGGTGCATTATTAATAGGTGTTGGTACATTTTTAGCTTGTTATAATAGAACAACAATAATTATCATTATTGGATCTATTATGGCTTTAGCTGGCTTAGTAGATATTGTTTTAGCAATTAAATTTAAAAAATATACGGATAGAAGACTAGAAAACATATCTAATAGAGAAGCATGTTTTAGATATTGTAAAATACATGGATTTAAAAAGGACTAATCAAGCGATTAGTCCTTTTACATATTAATATAATTTTATATATTTTGAAGTATCAATCTTAGATAATGATTGAGCTCCAATCTTTACTGAAAATGC
>JAILPD010000122.1 GCA_024690445.1 Acholeplasmatales bacterium | reverse complement strand
GATTGAAAATGAAATGAAGAAGATTGTAAAAGAAAACATTTCAATCAATCATTACACTTTAACTAAGGCTGAGGCTAAGGAAAAGTTTAAGAATGATAAATATAAGTGTGAATTAATTGACGCAGTTAAGGGTACTGATATCGTAGGTATTTATGAACAAGCAGATTATTCTGATGTTTGTAGAGGACCTCACGTTATCTCAACTGGTGTATTAAAGAATTTCAAGCTTTTAAATGTGGCTGGAGCTTATTGGAGAGGCGATGCCAAAAACGATGTTATGACTCGTATTTATGGTACTTGCTGGTTCACTAAGGAAGAGTTAGATGAATACTTAGTAGTACTTGAAGAAAGAAAGGCAAGAGACCATAGAAAGCTTGGTAAGGAGCTTGGTATTTTCATGTTCGATGAATTAGTAGGTAGAGGTTTACCTATGTGGTTACCTAATGGTTTCATCGTAAGAAGAAAGCTTCAAGATTATATTATGGATAAGGAATATGAACTTGGCTATAAGCATGTTATGACTCCATGTCTAGGTAATGTTGAATTATATAAGACATCTGGTCACTGGGCACACTATAAGGATGATATGTTCCCTAAGATGGATGTAGATGATGAATCATATGTTTTACGTCCTATGAACTGTCCTCACCATATGGTTATGTATAGAAGCCAACTTCATTCATATAGAGAATTACCACTTCGTATTGCAGAAATTGCTGCGGACTTTAGATTTGAAGCATCTGGTGCTTTAACTGGTATTGAAAGAACTCGTGCTTTCTATCAAAATGACTCTCATATTTTCTGTATGCCTTCACAAATTGGTGATGTATTTAAGGAAGTAACAAAATTAATTCTAGATGTTTATAAAGACTTTGGATTTAAGAATTATAAATTCCGTTTATCATTAAGAGATCCTAACGATGTTGAAAAGTATTTCGGTAATGATGATTTATGGGAAAAGTCTGAAAGTCAATTAAGACAAGTTTTAAATGAATTAGGTGTTGATTATTATGAGGCAATTGGTGAGGCTGCATTCTATGGTCCTAAGCTAGATGTACAGGTTAGATCTGCAATTGGCCATGATGTAACATTATCAACAATCCAATTAGATTATCAATTACCAGAAAGATTTGAACTTGAATATATTGATGAGAAGGGTCAAAAGGCAAGACCAGTTGTTGTTCATAGAGCAATCTTAGGTTCAATGGATAGATTCGTTGCCTTCTTAATTGAAGAGACTAAGGGTATTTTCCCTGTTTGGTTAGCTCCTGTTCAAGTTAAGCTAATTCCTGTTAATTTAGAATATCATAAGGAATTTACTGATAATTTATTTGCTAAATTTAAAAAGGCAAAGATTAGAGCTGAGGTAGATTATAGAGATGAAAAGCTTGGCTATAAGATAAGAGAAGCTCAAATGAAGAAGATTCCATATCAATTAGTAATTGGTGATAATGAAGTAAAAAACGGCACTATCACATATAGAAGATATGGTAGTCAAGAACAGACAACTGTTTCAATTGATGAATTTATTGCATTAATTAATAAGCATAATGAAGAATTAAATTAATAAAATGAAATGGCCTGGATTTTCCAGACCATTTTATGTGTTTTAAGGGTAGTCATATGGAAAAGAGAATAATTTTAAAAAATGAAAGAACGTATAATAGTGATGATGTAAAACTTGCATCTAAAGAGAATATAAAAGAAAGATTTTTATTATTTTTTACTATTTATAGTGCATTTCTCATTTTATTAGGTGGAGTGTTTATAATTTTACCAAATAATAAGACTAATGTTCTTACCTTTATGGTTGCTGGAATTATATGCTTTGTTATGGCAGCAATATCTTTATTTTTTTATTTTTTTATAATATTAAGAATTAAAAGAACTAATTATAAGGATGTAGAATATAAATATACATTTTATGAGGATGAATTAGTTATTGCAGTTAATTCTGAAGAATTAAATCAGCATCAGGTTATAAAATATAGAGATATTTTAAAGTGTATTAAAGGTAAAAATTATACATTTATATATTTTAATAAGACACAGGCATATTTCTTTTTAAATAGTGATTTAAATGAAGAAGTATATAGAATATTAAAGAAAAACATTAAGAAGTTTAAGGATTAGTTTATGGGCGGTTTATTAGAGGTTGAAGGATTAAAATTTAAATATAAGGATGAAAACTTATTTAATGAAGTTTCATTTAGAATTTTACAAGGTGACCATATCGTATTAGTCGGTGATAATGGTGCTGGTAAATCAACCTTTATGAAGCTTATTTGTAAGAGTTTGATTCCGGATAGTGGTATTATTAACTGGATGAATAACATTAAATATGCTTATTTAGATCAGCATCTAAAGGTAACTGATGACGTATCAATAGAGGATTATATTGTAGATGTATTTAAGCCTTTATTTGAGAAAGAAGCTTTAATGAATTCATATTATGAAAAACTAGCTACATGTCCTGAATACGAATATGAAAAATGGATGAATTACGCTGAGGCTATCCAAATGGAATTAGAAAAGAATAATTTCTATTGGATTAATTCAACATTAGGTAATATGATTAATGGCTTAGGAATTAAAGAATATGGTCTAGATACAAAGCTTGGTAAATTATCAGGTGGTCAAAGAGCTAAAGTTTATTTAGCAAAATTATTATTAGAAGCACCAGATGTATTATTAATGGATGAGCCTACAAATTTCTTAGATACGGCTCATATTGAATGGCTAGCTAAATATTTAAAGGATTCTAAAAAAGCATTCGTTGTAATAAGTCATGATGAATGGTTCTTAAATGAAATTGCAGAAGTTGTATATTGCTTATCTAATAAGACATTAACTAGATATAATGTTAATTATCAGCAATATCTAAAGGATAGAGCATTAAGAGAAGAACAATATCTAAATGCTTATAATTCTCAACAAGCATTTATTAAAAGAACTGAGGATTTTATCCAAAGAAATATTGTAAGAGCGACAACATCTAAACAAGCAAAATCAAGAAGAAAGATGTTAGAAAGAATTGAAAAGCTAGAAAAACCTAAAAATCATGAGCCTATGCATTTAACATTTCCATTTTCTAAGGGCTTAGGACAAGAAGTATTAAAGCTTAATAATCTAACTGTAGGTTATGGAGAAAAGAGGGTATTAGAAAACCTAGATTTCCTTCTTAAACAAAATCAAAAGGTTGTTATTCTAGGAAAAAATGGTATTGGTAAATCAACAATTATTAAAACTATTATGGGCATAATTGAACCATTAGATGGAGAATATAAATGGAATCCATCTGCCGATTTAAATTATTTTGCTCAAGAGGAATTATTTGAAAATGATGTCAATGCAGTTAATTATTTAAGATATTATTATCATTTAAAAACAGATGGAGAATTAAGAAGTATATTGGCATCTGCCGGTATTAAGGGTGATTTAGCTATAAAACCATTAAGAGAATTATCTGGTGGTGAACAAACTAAGGTAAGACTTGCTTTGATGACTATGAAAAAGAGTAATGTACTTATCTTTGACGAACCAACAAATCATTTAGATGTCCATTCTAAGGCAGAACTTTGGGATTCAATAGATAAATTCCCTGGGTCAGTTATTTTAGTAACTCACGAGGATGATTTTTATGATGGCCTAGTTGATATTAAACTAGAATTTGGAGAATAAATTATGAAAAAATATGATAGAAAAATATTTTTAACAACTCAATTAAATGAAGAAATTAAGAATAGATTGGCTCATATTGATAATGGTATTAGTGGAGATACATTAATTCCTGATGGAGTAAGCTTTGATGTTAAATATAATAGAGAAATCGTTAAGGCTATATCTAGATTCATCGATTTTTTAAAAACATTTGAACCAGATGAAATCAATAAATATTTTGATGAAAGAGAAGAAATAATTGATTTATCAAATATTTATAAAGGATTAAAAGCATACTATCCTAAGGATTCGTATTTTAAGATTATATTTTTAGAAGAAAAAGCATTATTAAGAGAAAATGAATATACATTCCTTTTATTATTAAAGGGTAATAGTGAAGAATATAAAAACATTAATGTAAAAGAATTATTATCTAATAGAATTGAATGGAAGAAGGAATATATTCCAACTGATACTCAAAAAAGAATCGCCAATTATAAAGGCAATAATGTAGTATTAGGCGCGGCAGGTACAGGTAAGACTGATGTTGCAATCCATTCATATATTAATTCACTTCCATTAGATAAAATTAAAAGTGGTACTATTAGAGATGATATATTTATTATCTTTTAGAATATATCCCTCTAATTCAATATTAGCTTCTTTTAATATTTGAATTAAGAAATCCTTAGTTTGATAAACATTTTTTGTGATTGGATTTTTATAATCATTCCAAAAAATATCCATCATATAGCTAACATAATCAGATAATCTTTTACTATAAGTAATAAATACATCATCTCTAATAATACCACTTTTAATTTTATCTAATGGAAGTGAATTAATATATGAATGGATAGCAACGTCAGTCTTACCTGTACCTGCCGCGCCTAATACTACATTATTGCCTTTATAATTGGCGATTCTTTTTTGAGTATCAGTTGGAATATATTCCTTCTTCCATTCAATTCCATTAGATAAAATTAA
>JAILPD010000021.1 GCA_024690445.1 Acholeplasmatales bacterium | reverse complement strand
TATTGGTAGTAATTTTGGTAAATCAAAATGGATGAAGGTAGTTAAGGGTATTATTGGCTTATTAGTATTAGATATTATTGGTATGATTTATATGTATATAATATTAAAGTACTATTTAGAAAGTCCTAAGGCTAGTGTAATATATGTTATAGAAGCAGGGTTCCTACCATTCATATTAAAAGATTTAGTAAGTACTGTTTTAGCTGCTTTAATTGCTATAAGACTTGAACCAGTATTATTAAATGATAAAGATAAGAATTTAGTATTTGATAAGTTGGAAAAAGAAGAATTAATAAAAAAATAAAATGGGGTTGAAACCCATTTTTTATTTCAAGATTTAAATCCTTCAATTATTATTAATATTCCGGCAATAGGACTTGCAAGTAAGAAGCACATGATTCCACCAAATACTCCATGTTCAGATCTTGTGAAATAGATAAGTATAGCAATGATAGTATTAAATGCCAATAAACCAAATACAATTCCAATTGCAACAAAGAATACGATTGTTAATGTTCCTCCTGCTGCACCTGCAATAGCACCACCTATGGCACTTCCGTTAGCCGCTCCTTGGTTAGCTGCCTCTTGTGCAACTCTTTGGCCTAACTCAATTCCACCAATTATTGCCCATAAAGTAAGTCCTATCCAAACAAGTAATTGGATAACTAATATTATTTTTATTGATAATTTAAGCTTTTCCATAATGACCTCCTTGGTTTTTATTATAACTTAATTATAATTATAATCGATTTTTTTAAATTGTTATAGTATTATATAACTATAGGTGTTTTATGAAGAAGAAAATATTAGGGTTATTAATTTTATTATTTATTTATATAATTGCATATTTATTTGGATTCTTTAGCTTTATATTGATACCAGATTCAATAAATATAATTCTTAAATTATTTATAGCAGATGCAGTAGCAACTGTAGTAGTATGGATATTTGGTATTGTATTAAAGACAGCCTCAATTTATGATCCATATTGGTCAGTTCAAACTCCTGTTATTTATTTAACATTACTAATTTATTATGGAAATTATAATTTAGGTAACATTTTATTTTTTATTTTAATGATGCTATGGGCGATAAGATTAACTATTAATTTCATTGTTACATTTGGTGATATTTCATATATTGATTGGAGATATAAAGATATTAAAGATAAGACAAAAGGATTATATCAAATAGCCAATTTATTAGGTATTCACATGATGCCAACTATATTAGTATTTGCGGCATCTATTCCTGCGTTTTTATATTTAATTAGTGGATATGATTTTGTTTTATTAAATATAATTGGATATCTAATTATCATTCTTGGTGTATTCTTTGAATTTATTTCAGATATTAATATGCATATTTATAAGAAGAATAGAACAAGTAGAAGTGAAATAATAAATGTAGGCTTTTGGAAATATTCAAGACACCCTAATTATTTAGGAGAAATCTTATTTTGGTATGGTGTTTTAGCTATATTCTTAGTAAATGATTTTAGTTATTGGTATGTTATTTTTGGAGCTATAGCTATTAATTTATTATTCTTATTTATTTCTATTCCTTTAGAAGAAAAGAAATTAATTACTTATAAGGATGGATATTTAGAATATAAGAAAAATGCTAGAATGCTAATTCCGTTACCGTTTAAGCTATTGAAATAATGTCAGCGTTGCTGGCATTTATTTTTTTATTATTTTCTTAAATTACTTGCATTGTTTGACAATTTGACATATAATACTAAAATGCGTATAGTGGCATTTTGACCCCTAAATGCATTAAATAGTATCACTCTATAATTATAAATTATAGTTAAAATATATTGTGGTTATCTTAGTTTTAAGGTAAGGCAACCTTAAGTCAAAATGACAGCCTAAAAATTAAAGAAAGGGTATTGTAATAATTTACAAAAAGGTGATTTTATGGAGAATCAGGAATTCAACGGAAGTTACAAGAATGTCAATTATGGTAAGAAGTCAGTAAGACGTAACTATTCAAAGGTTCGTACTGCAGTAGATCTTCCAGGCTTAATTGATATCCAAACTAAATCTTTCGATCAATTCGTAGACTCTGGTTTACAAGAGGTATTTAATGATGTATCACCTATTACATCATTCAATGGAGAACTAAAGATTTATTTTGTTGACTACCATTTTGAAGATCCTAAATTTAGCGTAGTTGAATCTAAGCTAAGAAAGATTAATTTTTCACGTCCTTTAAAGGCGACTGTAACACTTGAAAACACTAAGACTGGTGTTCGTGTTTCTAAGGAAGTATTCATGGGTGATGTACCTTACATGACTCCAGTTGGTACTTTCGTTATCAATGGTGCTGAGCGTGTTGTTATCAGCCAGATCGTTCGTTCATCTGGTGTTTACTACACTAAGGAAATTGATAAGAAGACAGGCGAAACTAAGTTTGGTGGAACTGTTATGCCAACACGTGGTTCTTGGATTGAGTATGAAACAAGCTCAAGAGGAGACGTATGGTATGGTAAATTAAATCGTTCTAAGAAGATTCCTTTAACTGAGGTTTTAAGAGCATTTGGTTTATCTTCTAACAAGGACATTATTGATTTATTTGGTAATGACGTTCATTTTGAGGAAACATTTAAGAAAGATAACACAACAAATTCTGACGATGCAGCTATTGATATTTATGCAAAGTTACATATGGGTGAAAAGGCAACTGTAGAAGGTGCTAGAGAGCTTATTTATGAATCTTTATTCAATCCTGCAAAGTATGACTTACAAAAGGTTGGTCGTTTTAAATATAACCAAAAGCTAGATGTTTTATCTCGTGCTAAGGGCTATGCTTTATCAAGAGATGTAATCGCAGCTTGTGATGTAGAAGATGCTGAAACTGGTGAAATTTTGTATTCTGCTGGTGATGTAATCGCTAAGGCTGGCGAATTAGTTGAAGGCGAAGTTTATGATAGATTAAACAAGGCTAGAGCTGGTTATTCAGTTGAAATCAATATCGGCCATGATATTTTAGATAAGCATGCTGATAAGCTTTGCAAGGAAGGCGAAGAGCTAAAGACTATTTGCGAAGTATTATATGTAAATGTTGTTCATGGTGATAATACTGAAGAAGTAAAGATTATTGGTAATAAGAATAGTGAAGATGCTTTATGGTTAACTATGTCTGATGTAGTTGCTTCTGTAAGCTACTTCATTAATTTATACTATGGTGTTGGTAGAATTGATGATATCGACCACTTAGGTAATAGACGTTTAAGATTAATTGGTGAATTATTAAAGAACCAATTTAGAATTGGTTTTTCTAAGTTAAGAAAGAATATTGAGGATAGAATGTCTACAATTGAA
>JAILPD010000113.1 GCA_024690445.1 Acholeplasmatales bacterium | reverse complement strand
AATAACATTAAAATCATCATAAATGACATAATGATTTGAGATGATAACATAACTGATGATACTACCTCTGCATATAAAATAGTTCCATCATTAATTAAATAAGCACCAATTAAATAAATACCTAAACTTAGACCATTCATTACGATATTAATAACTGGGCTAATAAAGCTCATTACTCTACCAGTAAAGATTTGAGCACTAGTAATATTCATATTTGCTTCTTCAAATCTCTTCTCTTCATATTTTTCAGCATTATATGCTCTTACAATTCTAATACCAGTTAAATTATCTCTAGTTACTTGATTTAAGTTATCAGTTAACTTTTGCATAATCTTATATTTAGGTATTGCAAGAGCCATAATAGCACCTACAACTATAACAATAATGAAAATACCAATTAGTGTCGCATATGATAATGAGGCAGCTGAATTAGAGAATTTAATCAATGCCCAAATTGCAGTAACTGGGGCCTGGAATATCATTCTCATAGTCATTAGGTTTGCCATTTGAATATGCTGTAGGTCATTAGTAGTTCTTGTTACTAAAGACGCTGTAGAGAATTTATCAATTTCAGATAATGAAAAATCCTCAATCTTCTTATATAATTCATTTCTTAACTTAGTAGTTAAATCTGCAGCGACAAATGATGCTAATACAGCAATAACACCTTGAACAACCATTGAACCAACGGCATATGAAAGCATAATACCACCATACATCCAAATGTCTCCTACAGTGGCATTTTGAATATTATCGATATATTCTAAGATGATCTCTCCATCTTCTCCAAGAGTTGAGGCAATTGCTTTTATGCCATCCCAACCAAATTGCTTATATGTTTCAAGTAATGGCTGATAGTTATCCTTAAACATTTCCTCAGGATGATTTTGATAATTTAAATATGTTATGGATTTAATAATATCTGTAACACAATCAACTAACTGCATAGTAAAGAATACTGATAATACAGTTAGTCCTAATATTAAGATTACAAATATGATATCCTTAACACTTAATCTTTTATAAAGCTTAAGCATTCTCTTCTACCTTCCCTTTGCATAATCTAGAAAATATTTTTTCTGTAACACTAATAAATGTTTCTATGTCAGAATCAGGAATACCCTCTAATGCATATGTCATATCATTAGCTCTTTTCATCTTAAAATCTTCTAAGAATGTTTTACCTTCTTCTGTAATACAAACAATAGTTACTCTTTTATCACTTTCCTGTTTTTTTCTAGTTACATAATTCTTTTCTTCTAAATAATTAAGAATTTTTGCAACTCTCGCAGTTGATATTTGAAATTTTTCTGCAATATCACCTGCAGCCAAGCCATCTTCTATTTTTGATAATTCAGTTAATACTGGAAAGATTCCATGAAAGCCTTCATTTTGGTCAAATTTAGGCTTACCATATTGTTCCATTATTTTAGAAATTCTTTCAAAATATTCTTCTCCAGTCATAATAAACCTCCTTTAATTGCTAACACCGTTAGACAATTTATCTAACACTATTAGATATTTTAATCAAATAAAAAAATTAGTCAACAAAAAAAAGCATTTTATGAATGCTTTACATAATTTCACAAAATGCTTTTATTTATTCTCACTTCCGTATATCTTTAAATATACTTCATGAACATTATTTATTAATATTTTTCTTGGGTTAATACCATTCTTAACAGAGACAATACCATATGCTTCAAGCTTACCAATAATACCAGCAGCCTCACCAAATGTCATATTAAATCTAGCTTGAATACCACCAATAGATGTATCACCAGAGGCAAGTACATATTGTCCAGCCTGATAGATCTTATCAAGCTTTTCATCATCTGTTGTAAATTTACCAGTATTACAAATGATATTATAAATATCTCTTGAATTAGTGATGATGAATCTTCTTTTACCATCAACACCTCTTTCAGATAATATCTTCATTTGTTCTAAGGCTTGAATAGCTCTAGATGCCTTTTGGAATGAAATATCAAATTCATCTTGAAGCTTATAAATTGTAGTTAAATCCTTTTCTATCATTGTCTTTGTATAATAGAATAAATCCTTATCGAAAGGGGTTGGAAATTTTAATACTTCTGTTGGCTTAGGATTTTTATCTAAATTAGCTAATACTTCATCAGATTCAATAATTAATTCAACAGGCTTATCCCTAAATAATTCTTCGTTGACTGATGACTTTAAAGTATCTTCATCCTCAGTCCATTCACAGTCAGCTCCAAGTAAACCAATTATTCTAATTTCAGACGTTTGAAGTGAATCAATATAAACACCTAAAATAATATTTAAATCAACTCTAAGCTGTGCTTCAATTTTAGCAGTTATTCTACCAATTGTATCAATAGGTAAAGCACCCTTAGAAATAACAGCGATAATCGCATCAGTAGGTTTAAAATCAGAAACCTTTAATATACTAATTTCTTCATTTGTAGTATCAGTTTCAAAATCAATAACAGATGTTAATACCTTTTCATCAAAGGTTTTAAGATCATTAATATCAATGTTAACAGTACCTGTACTTGAGGCTACTAGCTTAATAGCATCTAGCATACCAGTATCAATAAGCTGTTTTTTTAGTCTTAAACCTAATTCTTCTAGCATATATTACCTCCGTCACATCTAATTTAATTATATATTAAATAATTAATATTCACAATAAAAAAAGGATAGGCTTCTTAAAAGTGCCTATCCCCGTTATTTATTTATAGTCTATTATCTTTTCTTTTATTCTGGCCTAGTACCTCTCTTCCCTAGTATTTTTGTTTTTTCTCTCGGCTAACTCTTGGTTCTGCCATACTATCGATATCGTGTACCTCGCTTTCTTTTATCTATAAAAGATTTATCGTCTTTCTAACTTTATTATAGTTCATAAAGCGGGGGTTGTCTAACACCTAGGACCCAAAAATATTAAAATAAAATTTATGAAAATGACCAAATCTATCAAATAATCTTTTTTTGACCTCACTCACATTAACAAGTAAGTAATTATATGTTATAATATAAGGTTACTTTGCATATTTTGGTAATGCTTTTACAAAATTATATATTAAAGTTCTTTCTTTTTCACTTACATCATCTGATGAATAGAAATCCATAATATATACTTTTGTTTCATCACCACGACCAGCTGCCTTAATTAATCCTTCCTTATCTACCTTTTGAAGTAGAGCAACTAGCTTTTGATTTTTAGCAATCATTTTATATTCAGAACTATGAACATTAAAATATGCCTTACCAATCGCAATCAATTCTCTTTTAGAATAATTACACTTTAAATTATCATTATGAGTTTCAATTAGAGCTAAGCCATCTAAGCCTAAATCTCTTAATGCAAAATATGAAGTACCATATTCATCCTTATATTCTACATGTCTTAAAGCATATGGTAATTCAAAGAAATTACCGATTTCTTCTGAAGTATATTTAGATAATATCTTATTTATTTCAGAATTAGATAAGGCACCAAATACTCTCATAATACCTACTAATAAATAAGCATTTTCCTTTTTAGCTTCTATCTCATCTTTTCTATCCTTATAATCTAATAATGCATCTCCTATTGTAGAAATAAGCTCACTAGTAATTGCAACCTTATTATCCTTTTCAGAAAACAACATTAAATCTCTTAAGAATTTAAATTGATTATCATCAGCACTAGCTGTTTTTTTACTATTAACCTTTAAAAATAATATTTCTTCTTCTGATAATAAATAATTTAACACATTCATTGAACCATAATAGCTAAGTAATTCATCAATTAATTTTTTCTTTGTTAAATCTTTATATTTCTTATCATTTCTAATTAATGATTTATTAGTTATTTCAAAAAAGAATTTTTTATCATAAGAAGATTCATATGCAGAAAAACCTTTAACCTTTTCTTCCTTTGTTTTTTTTACTGTTTCCTTCTTTACTGTTTCTTTCTTTAAAGGTTCCTTTTTAGCTGCTTCCTTCTTAGGCTTTTCTTCCTTTACTATAGGTTTAGCCTCTACCTTAGCTACAGTACTCTTTAATTTATTTAAATCACTTTTAGCTACTTCTTTTTTCTTAGAAACAACCACTTTTTCAGTAGATTCAAGTTTATCATATTTAGCTGATTTACCCTTTGATTTAGATATAGGATATTTCTTAGCATTCTTAAGCATCTTATTATTGACGATTTCTTTAATATCTAAATCTAATACCATAGCCATTTGGATACAATAATTAATTACATCAGCAAGCTCATCTTTAACATCATCAATATTATAATCATCATTCCATTGGAAGCATTCTAATAGTTCAGAAGCTTCTATTACTATAGATTTAGCTAGATTTTCTGGACTATGAAATTGATCCCAATCTCTCGCCTTATTGAATTTATCAATTTTTAATTTTAATTCATCTAATGAATCCATACTCTCACTCCCAAAACGTCATAAATTATAGCATATATTATGCTATATTTCAATTAATGTCCAAGAACAAAACTTACAATACTTATGCGTTTAATATAGATATTAGTGACTACACAAATGTAATTTTCATTCTAAATGAATATCATATTATTTCAAAACAAAATATATCATCAAATAAAATTTTAACACCATTTATTTCAATATATCTATCATCATAATTGATATTAGGCACACCTTTTTCATATTTATAATATCCATCTAAATAATATTTTATATTAACATTTTCTCCTGCCTCATAATTGATCATATTTGAAGAAATCTTTTCAATTAAATCTTCTGAAATATCATTTCTTGCGATACGCTCGTTTTCATATTCTTTAATTCTTAAGGCATCTTGAAGGCCCTTTAATGAATCAAATGGTAAAAAAATTCTAGCTCTATCGCTATTACTCATCTTCCCCACTATTATGACCTCCAATCATTTTATTTCTTTCTATTATTGTGGCTTTTTCATCATAATCTAAAGCCTTTAAAACTGAATTTTTTCCATATTTATCCTTTAAGGATAAAATGCTTTTTACTAATTTTTTCTCTTTTTCTACATCATTTAAATCTGTAAAAATATCATAATGCTCATTTTCGATTCCAGATACATTAAATGAATATCCTAATGTTTTAATTTCTTTTTCATTAGAAACTATTTTTTCATATACCTTTACTAAATCATCTATTAAGTAATTATATAAATTAGTTCTAATATTATATGATACAGTAGCATGGCTTACACTACCATCTGTATAAGAGACTCCAAAATGAATAGATGATGTAACTAAATTCTTTAAAAATAAGTTATAACAACCATTTTGAATCATTTCTTTTAAAACAATTAAGGCATCCTTTTTAACATAGCTACAAGCTAATATTTCATGGCTAGATACAGATTTAGATTTTGATTTATATCCTTTAATATCTGCCATTGTTACTGGTTCTCTGCCATAGGCATGATCAATCATTAATTCGGCATTAACACCAAATTCTTTATATAATATTTCTTCATCTATTCTTCTTATGCCATCCATATTCTTAATGCCATATTTTAATAATCTATTTTGAGTTCCTGTACTAATCATCCAAAAATCAGAAATAGGCTCATGGAATGATAATTCTTTTATATATTTTTCTTCATTTAACCAGCCAATTCTATCTTTAGAGCTTTTAGCAGTAATGTCTAAAGCTATTTTAGCTAAATACATATTAGTACCAATTCCACATGTTGCAGGAATATGATATTTTTCCCATATCTCATTCATAAGCTTTATAGCAAAAGGCTTAGCTTTAATATTATAAAGCTTTAAATAATCAGTAACATCTAATATACATTCGTCTATTGAATAAACATGAATGTCATTTTTATCGATGTATTTTAAATATAATGAATAAATGTTTGCCGCATATTCAATATATTTCTTCATTCTAGGCTTAGCACATATATAATCTATATCCTTTGGTACCATCCATAATCTACATCTATTTTTGACGCCAAGTTTTTTCATATTAATAGATACCGCAAGACAAATTGTCTTTTCTGTTCTTTCTTTATCGGCGACAACTAAATTAGCAGTGTATGGGTCAATGCCACGCTCAGCACATTCGACTGAGGCAAAAAAAGATTTCATATCAATTACGAAATATACCCTACTCATGTTATCGCCTCCTTATCAATCATTTTAGCATAATTATTTATGTAAGAAAAAATGAAAGTGGACTAATTTTAATTTAGTCCACTATCGTTTTCAAATATATCACTAATATATTTGTCCTTATTAAATTCATTATTCAATAACTTATATATTGGCTTATATAAGAATAAAGCACAAAACATATTACATGTCATCATAACTAATACAAATGGTATATCAGCAATTACATATGCCAAAGGTTCAACATCATAAACAAAGATATTAATTGGAATAAATAAAGCACTATAAATTACAGCACATCCTGCATTAACAATTCCATTTAATATTTCATTCTTCCCTCTCAATAGATATCCCATAATCAATGTTATTTCATAACCTATTAGCATAGGACCTATTGTGGTAATACCAAATGATGACATATATAAATTATCTAATAATACATGAGCTACTACTATTAATGAACCATATCCAATTCCTACTGTCGCACCATATATCATTACTAAAAAGAATGTTAATTGTACAGAAGGAATTGGAGTTAACAATTCCTCTTGTACAAATATTATTGTTGTTAAAACAACTAAATAACATAATTTCTTTACTGTCATAAAGCCACCTCCTTAAAGGTAACCTTTATTCCATCGTAAACATAAATACTTGATACACCAAATGATGAATATTTATCGTTTACTAATATAGATATATATGATTCCTGATAAAACTTTGTTTTAACAGAATCAATATCAAATATAACCTTACCATAAGTACTACTTTCAGCTCTTACCTCATGATATTTAACTAATATATCATAAAGAACTTCATTTTCTTCTGCTTTCCTAATCTCATCGAAGATAACATTACCAAATTTGTCTATCAATTGTAATTGTACTGAAACTAATTCATCATCATAAGTTGTTTCTGAAGATGTATTTGAATCAATTACTGCTTCACTTGATTCAGGCTTTGAATCAGTATTTTGGCTTGTATCCCCCTTAGTAGTATTTTCTGTAAAATCAACTGAATTCTTACTATCCTCATTTTTATAATTTTTAGAAAATTGGTCAGCTAAGAAAAAAGCTAAAATAGTAATTCCAACAAATGATAAGATTATTAAAATTTTCAGTATATTCTTTTTATTCAAAAAGGTTCTGAGCACTTGCAGTATCTCTTTGAATCTTATATGCAACTAGGGCTGCATAAATTTGATTTGAAGACATATCATTTGATAATTTTTCAGTAGAGAATTGCATTGTAGATTCATCATAATAGCTGAATAATACTTTTAATGCATCCTGATCATTAGAATCCTTTAATTCTCTAAAGCTAATGTTTGAAGCAGCGTAAGGTAAGATATATGTTGATAAAGCAACATCCTTAGAGCCTACATATTCATTATCTAAGGCAGCGATTGTTAAAGCACTTAAGTCATCCTTAGTAAATGTATTATAGCAAGCAAGACCAGCAAGCTCCCAAGCTAATCCTTCAGGACCATAAGTCATATCAGCTCTATATGTTGTATTCTTAATGGCATCATTCAAATTCAATCCTAATGTTTTAGCAACACCGGTATGGAATGGAATACTATATTCACCATATGAAGAATATGAAGTTAAAGTATCTAAATAGCTTTGATATTTAGTCTTTAAAGCACTATAATCACGATTATTAGCTAATAATCTATCAGCATAATAATACTTAAATAAATTATTACCACTTAATTCAGATTGAACGGCAGTATCTAGCGTATGACAATAATCATATTTAAATGGCGTATAATTTAAAGAATCAAATTTGTAACCAGCATTCTTTAGCTTATATAAAGCCATTGAATCCCAATATGTGCTACCTGTATATGTATTAACACTTTGAAGCTTTTCAGGCAAAGTATTTTCATAATAATTATAAATAGCCTTATCAACTAATACATCATAGCTATCAAATGCACCATATCCTGATTCTATAGTATTCCAACATTCATATTTAAATTCAAATACATCACCAGCATCTACAACTAAACCGCCAAAACCAACTTGTGAATATTCACCATTTTCATAAATTGCTACATACCAATTTGGGTCAGCATAATTATTAATACTATCAATTTGAAGTCCATAAGTGCCATTTGAAATAACCGCATCAAAATCATCTGTTAATGCATCATTTAAAGAAACATTTGATTCGTATATATTAAAAGTACTTACACCTGTTGGATCTGTATATTTTATAGCATACTTATTGATATCCTTTAAAATACTATTAATATTATTCATTAAATTATCTTTTTCTTTTGTAATAGCATCAATAGTATTATTTAAATTATCATTTTCATTCTCTAATGTTTCTTTTTCACTAGTTAATTCTTCTATTTGTGCTAATGCAGTATCTTTAGCACTAACTGCTTGATTCTTTTCATTTGTAAGTGTTTCGTTAGACTTTGTTAAATTTTCCTTATCTGTTTTTAAATTCTTATTTTCATTTGATAAAGATTCTTTATCATCGCTTAATGACTTATTGTCATTTTTTAATGTTTCAATCTCCTTTTTTAATGTGTCTAATTCTTCACTATTTCCACATGATGCTAAAGTAACTAAAGCACCAGCAGCTAAAATACTAAATAATAAACTTTTCTTTCTCATATTATTTTAATAACTCCTCTAATAAATTTACTAAGCTTAATGCATCCTT
>JAILPD010000019.1 GCA_024690445.1 Acholeplasmatales bacterium | reverse complement strand
ACAGGACCATCACAATCTAATTTAATATTTAAAAATTCACCTGACTTATATGTACATGACATAATAGCAGCTATTGTTAAAGTACGACCTAATGCTTGTAAAGATGAAGGCCATAGATTGAATAATTCCTTAGCTTCTTTAACAATGTCTGTTGTTATAGCAGCGTAAATTCTAACTGTTTGATTCATACAATATGCTTTTTGTAAATAATCCTTCATTTTAACACCTCGCGCATTATTATATCATAATGATGATAATAATTTACAAAAATAATTCGAAGATGTTATACTATTAGTAGGTTTATGTACATTTTATTTAGTATAGGAGAAAAGGGAAAAATGAAAAAACGCTTATTTTTTAATAAGATGCTATTACTAGCATCTATTTCATCGTCTTTGTTTTTGTTTTCTTGTGCTGGTAGTACTATTGAGTTTGAAAATATTACTGGTGATGAAATTGTAATAAATAGAGTTGGATGGTGGGATGAAGCTTATACTGTCTTAGAGGACACATATGCATTATCTAAAACAGATTCATTAGCTAATTCTTCACATGATGTAAATATATCTTATGGTATTGGAGATAGATTACTTAATCATATTAAAAAATACGAAAATGAAATTGAATTATTCGATAAGACTCAAGAGTTAAAACTGTCAATATTTAGAATATGTTATGCAAATTATGAGGATTTTACTGTTGGTCAATATATTGTAAGATACCCTTATTATAATGTTTATTTTAATAACAATCTTCCAAGTGAAAAAGAAAAATTAGAATGGGCTGTATATCCATATATTGATGGAACGATGCTAGAAGATTATTATTCAAGAGAAGAAATATATACAGAAACTAACACATTAGAATACTTTTTTAGTGAAGAATTTAAATATGGTAAATTAGAAGTAATTGATAGTGTTACTAAAGATGATTTAAAACCTTTTGTTAAAAGAGATTGTAAGGAAGAATATGGACTGTTACAATACTCATTTTTAATAGAGCCTTTAGATAATAATGAAGAGATTATTAAATTTTGTCGTGTAAGTGATACAGGTGAAAGTGATAATAGAGTTCCTACTAAAAATGGTATAGAAAGTGTTAGTTGGAATAAAGGAGATTATGCATTTCCTCTATATGAAGCAAATGATGGAACAATACAAGTAAATAGAGCTACATTAAGAATGCTAACAAGCTATGTTAGTAATTGTATTCCATATGTAATAGAAGGAAATAATGTTACTTTCAATACCTCTAAGGAGGTGGCATAATGAAAAGAATAAATAGATTTATTTTATGCTTTATTCTTTCATTTTTCATCTTTTTGACAGCATGTGATTCGAATTCTAGTCATAATATAGATGCATATTATTCTCAACCACTAACAGAGTGGGATCGTGATGAATATATTGGATTAAGCACTGAAAACAAGCCTCTAGAAAAACATAATTTAGAAATATATTATGGCTTATCTCCGGATGTCATTTCAGTCATATTTGAAAAATATAGTCAGTATTCAATTTTTACTGATTTTGATCATCAGGTTAAATTTACAATTAAAAGAAGAATATATGAGGATTACAGGGAACAAGGTACTGCTATAGAATATAAGGAAAAGGAAATCTTCACTAAAACTGATAAATTAAGTTTCTTTATTTCCTATGATTTCGTATATGGTATAAATTCAGTTAAGGATACTATTTCATTAGATGATGTTTATGATAATGAAGGTGGATATGGGTATATTATATATGATTGGTATTTAACTGAAATAGATGGTTCTAGCTTAAAAATGAATTCAATAAGTGAAGGGAAAACAAAATACGCTGATGTTATTTCAGATTCTAGATTATCTGGAACTAGGTCAACAAGTGCTTTATACTATACAATTGATGATAATTTAATTACATTTAAAGTAGCTAAAAAGAGAACAATATACAGCTAATTATACAGAAATATGTTATTTAATCGATAAAACATATTATTATTTAAATAATAATAACGCTTTTGAAAACGTTTTACTTTTCTTAATTTATTGACTATCGTACTGAAAGAAGTATAATAATGGTATCTATTTCGGATTTATCCCTAATAGATATCCCTGCAAAGATAGTTTAATATTTATTTAAACTTGAGTATAATTATGAAAGGACACTAGTTAGTTCATAATTATGTCCTTTCAAACGAAGAGGGCATAATTGCCCTTTTTGTTTTTCTCGGCAGGAAATTTAATATTGCTGATGATAGAAAAATAGTAGATTTATGAAAGCAAATAGAGAGTCCTGGATGGTGGAAGCAGGATTGAAATAGTATTTTGAACGCGTTTCTGTAGGTATAACAATTTTGAGGGGTTAAGATATAAATATCTTAGCAATTAGAGTGGCACCGCGCGTTTTGCGTCTCTTTCGTTGAAAGAGGCGTTTTTTTGTTATATAATATGTTAGTATGGAGGTTATTAGATATGACAAAAGGAATTAAAAAGG
>JAILPD010000020.1 GCA_024690445.1 Acholeplasmatales bacterium | reverse complement strand
ACTTGCTACTTCATAACAGTCAAATTCTAATTTTGTATCATAACCCTTTGTAGTTGCACTATTATATGGAACATAGCTCTTAGCACCTTCAATATGATTTGAGTATGCTTTTATAATACCACCACATTCACCACTGAATGTTCCATTATTTGCAGCATCATATTTAGTTCCATCTCCATAAACATCTGAACCTTGCATAGAAATCATCATAGGATATTTACAATTTCTAAAATAATTCTTTTCAGCATAAATTGATGATCCTGATGTTGCACCAATACCATATTTTGAATTACCATCATAATAATTATTGTATACATGAGCACTATAAAATCTTACTCTTGGATGTCTAGAATCTGAATGATCATACCAGTTATGATGATATGTAATATAATATGTATCTGTTGCCCCCTCTTTAAGACCTAATAAATTACATTTACCACTATCAAAGAAATGATTATATGAGAATGATACATAATTTGATAATTTACTATCTAAAGCACCATCGCCTTTGGCTTGGTCTGAATCACCACCAGGCATACCATAGAACATATCACAATTATGAACCCATACATGATCGTTATCTTGTTGTAATCCAACATTATCTCCTTCATCTGAATCACACAACATGAATCCTAAATTTCTTACTTCAACATTTGAAGCGTTAGCAATTCTTACACCCCAACCTAAAGCTGTTGCATCATCACCAATTCCTTCAATAGTAACTCCACTTGAAAGGCGCTTTGATGTTTCTTTACCGGCGCCCTTAATTACTAAATCGCCAGCAAAATTCTTTCCATCTGAAGTCAAATTTCCATCATTTGATACTGTTCCTAAAACTCTTATAGCTAATGGTTTTTTCTCATAATTCTTCTTATATGCTAATAATATGTCAGTAATACCTGTACATGATGTAATATTTGCATCCTTACTACCAGTTTTAACGTCAAGTTTAACTGTATCAATATTTGAATTTGTAATATAAACTACATTAGCATTTTCTTTTAATGTACCATCATCATTATATGCACCAGATGATGAACCATTTACAAACGCAAATCCAGTTCTTTCATGAGCAATTACATCTAAATTATTTACAACATTTGCTTTAGATATATCTTCAACATTACTAATAACAGGAACAATTTTTAATGAATATTTACCAGCCTTTAAGCCAACGGCATCACATCTATAATAATTCTTACCATTATCATTATATTTTCTAGTTAATTCTCTATCTAATTTAGTCCAAGTTGAATTGTCACTAGATACATAAGCATTATAATAATCTGCTCCAGCATATGCATCAAAAGTTACATAAGCACTTTCGAAATCAGCACCAGAATTTAAGATATTTACAGTACCAGTTACATTTATTACTTCAGGGTCCTGATTACCAATAACAATAGGGTCTCCCTGATCATGATTAGTGCCGGTTTGAGTTTGACCACCAGTGTTTCCACCTGTTTGGCTTTGTCCACCATTATCTCCGCCGGTTTGAGTTTGACCACCAGTGTTTCCACCTGTTTGGCTTTGACCTCCGGTATTTCCGCCTGTAGTTCCACCAGTAGTATTACCTCCTGTAGCACCACCATCAGCCTCAACTATTGGAGCATTATTATTCATATCATCACATGATGCTAATGAGAACACTAAAGCAGCAGCCATAGCTATTCCTAAAACAATTTTTCTCTTCTTCATATTTCTTTTTCCCTTTCACATTGCAAGCGTTTTCTTCTTGCTTACATACTTTAAACAAACGACTTTTAATATTTATTGGTATTATTTAAATTTTTTTATATTTTTTTGAAAATTAAAAAGGAATCGCCTTTTTGGGCAATTCCTAATTAAAATATTATTCGTAGCAAGTAACCTTAATAGAATTAATTGTACCTTGCTTTGAATTGCTCTCTTTATCCTTAGAACATACAATTTCAACTTTGATATATAAATCTCCAGTTGCTGTAATTGTGAATTCTAAATCTTGAGCTGTTTTATTACTCTTTGGTTGTTGTTCACCTAAAGAAGTCCAAGTAATACCATCAGTTGAATAAGAAACCTTGAAACTTACAGCACCATCATATCTTGTTGCATTTAATACAACTTTAGAAACATCAGTATATGTTGTCTTTGAAATACCAGTAATTGAGCTTTCCTTCCAAACATTACCATTAAATACTGTTGTTGAAGCACCAGTAATATTGAAATCTGATGCAGTTAAAGTCTTAGTTACTTGAACACTTGGTAAAGTAGCTAATACAGCTTCTGCATCTGTAAGCTTGCTATAATTAGTTACTAATGCTTGATTTTCACTAGATAGTGAATCATATAAGTTTCTAGCTAATTCAATAGTTGCTTTGTTTGCTCTAGTAATAGTTGCAGGTAATGTTTCAATTATTGCTATTGTGTAATCCTTATACATTGTAGCTAGATTGCTTGTATTGATCTGTGATTTTTCTGAAGCACTTAATGCACTATATGCTGCTATTACTTCCTCATAAGATTCTATATCATTTGCTGCTAAAATTGCATCATTAACAGATTTAATCTTAACTAAGCTATTATAAGTAGTTCTTGCTGCTGTTAACTTAGCATAATTTGTAACATCTGCTTTTTGACCATCATCTAATGCAGCATATAAAGCTTCTGCATTTTCGATTGCTGCCTTAGAATCAATTGTTACTTCATCACCAATTGCATCAATTGCACTCTTACATGCATCAACAGCAAATGATGAATATGCTTCTTCGGCGTCAGTTAATGTCTTGTAGTTAGAAATTGTAACATCAGGACATCTAGAAACTAAAGTATTGTATAAGTCTCTAGCACTAGAAATTGCTGATCCAGATACACTTGATACAGTTCCAATTGCATTAATTGCAGCCTCTACAGCTGTCTTACCAGCAGCCTTATATTGTTCAAATGCTTCAGTTACAGTTGAATAATTTGAAACTTGAGATTGTAAATCACCTAATGTAGCATAAATATCCATTGCGCTCTTAATTGCAGTATAGCAGCTATCTGTATATGTAATTGTTGCTGGAATAGCAGATACAGCTTGGTTATAACTTTCAAGTAACTTAGCATTTAATTCTGCTGAATCATATGCTTCAAATACACACTTTGTTACAGTTGTTTCCTTATCATTCTTGCCATTTGATGCTGTAAAGCATTGGCTTGCACAAATAACATAAACGCCATTTTCTAACACAGCTGTTTTATCGTTTGAAGAAAGTGCTAATACTAAAGTACCATCTTGCTTTAATAAATAACCTGTATCAAAACCAGCAGTTGATGTTGCAGCAATTGTAATAGTTACAGGAGATGTTACAGTAAATACCTTAACAACACCTTTAGCTTTACCAATAGTTAATGTCTTTGAACCACTAATTGTTTCACTTGAAGCTACAGATGTAACATCAGTATCCTCTGTACCAAGGATACACTTACCAGCTTCAACTCTATATCCAGAACCAGCTGTCTTTAAACAATCCATTCTAGCTGTTGTAGCATCAGTTAAATAACAGTTACTTCTCTTATTAGTTGAATCATAATAGAACAATTGTGGATTTGTATCGAAGTTAGCATAATTTGTATTTGTGCCATTATCTTTACATGGTGAATCAACTTGTTGTTCACGAGATGTTGCTACAGTTGCGTCATAATTATTGAAACAACCAATTAATACGTTGTTATATGACTTACATACACCAACACCACTCTCACTCTTAGCTTCTACTGGTCTTGAACAACCCATATAGTAGTTAGACTCAGAATACATATAACAATTTGCTCTTAATGATGATACTGTATCAGATGTACCAACAATTAAATTATTATAGAAATGAATATTTGCCTGTCTTGCAAGTGGCTGACGTGCAGCACAGTTATACCAAATATTATGATGATAAGATAAATTAAATTGTACACTTGTCTTAGATGAACCAACTAAATTTGTCTTGTGACATTCTTGGAAATAGTTATAGCTACATGTGAAATAACGACCACGCTTAAAGTCACATGAACCATCACCCTCACCCTTATCAGATTCAGCTGGATCTGAAATCTTTGGTGAAATAAATGTATTATGATGTACCCAGCATCTTTCTACTGAAGCTGTAATTGTTAATGTTGATTCAGTTTCTTGACCTTCCATACCAATTGCATCTTCTGGTGTATTAATAAATGCTAAATTCCTAACTTCAAAATTCTTTGCATAGTCCTTATATGCTGTTTCACAAATTAAATGGAATCCCCAACCGTCGATAGTAGCCTCACTACCAACACCTTCTAATGTAAGGTTCTTTGCGCTCTTCATACGAGCCATATGACCATTATCGCCTTCAGATCCACCATAGTCTACACCATCATAAGCAGTTAAGCCTTCAATCTTTGATGCAGTTTTTGCAGCGAATGTACCTGGCTGATATAAACCTGAATCAGAAACACATCCTACAAATCTTACTACAAGAGGAATATTATCTTGAGCTAAATCTAATAAAATACCTTGGTTAGTATTAGCCTTACCATAATATGTCTTTCCATCTGATACCTTTTTACATTCATTTTCATGTCCTGCTTCACCACAAGATTGACCAACAGAGTTTAAGATATTACCGATACCTCTTACTGTTTTACCATTATATGTTAATTCAACAGAATTCTTATTTTGATCAGTAACATATAAAACAATTGCATTATCCTTTAATGTACCATCATCCTTATATGCACCTACACCTTCTGTATAATTAAAATGTGCATAACCAGATCTATCATATGCTTCTATTTTTAAAGAAATTTTTGTTTTAGTTGCAGTAGACTCAGAGCCACTCTTTACAGCAGCAATCTCAATGTTATGTGTACCCTTCTTTAAACCAGTTAAATCAGTTCTAACAAATGAATCGTAATCAACAGTATATGCAATCTTTTCATCTACCTTTGTACCATCAACATAAATGTTGTATGCTTCTGCACCACTAACTGGATCAAAAATAATTGATGCACTTTCGCTCTTTCCGGCAGATGATTTAACAGTAACTTCACCTTGTGTTAATACTTCACCAGGATTAGAAGCTACTATTTTTGATTCATCAGTATTACTACCTTTATCAATGACCTCATCTCCACCTTGACCGCCTTGACCGCCATTATCACCACTACCAGAGTCATCACCAGTTTCAACGACTGGACTATCTACATTTGAATCATCACATGCAGTTAATGTAAATGCTAAAGCAGCAGCCATAGCTAAACCTAACAAAATTTTTCTCTTCTTCATAAACCTTCTTTTCCTTTCGTTGCAAGCGCTTTCTTTTCAACTTACATAATTTAAACAAACAAATAATCTACTTTATTGGCAAAAAAGTAAATATTTTTTAAATTTTTTTAAGAAAGAAAAAAACCGAACTATTTAAGGTTCGGTTTCGTAGCCTAAAAAATTATTTTTCTATTTTAACAACATTCTTTGCCTGAGGTCCTCTTTCGCCTTCCTCAAGATCAAATGTTACAGCTTGTCCCTCTTCTAAAGTCTTGTAACCATCAGAAACGATTGCACTAAAATGTACGAATACATCCTTTCCTTCTTCTGGAACAATAAATCCATAACCTTTCTCGGCATTGAACCATTTAACCTTACCATTCATAAAACCTGTATAACTCCTTTCGCCCTTAAGCACTATTAATATTATACAATGCTTTTTTTTATGATACAAGAAAAAAATAAAACGTTTTCATCATAATAGTATACAAATTAAATAAAGAAAAAGAGCCAAGGCTCTTATTTCACTTCATTTTTCATTATTATGGCATTCAATATTTCTACGATATTATTAATAGAATTTTTATTTTCTTCCTTTAAATAATTCTTATCAAAATTCTTTAATTCATTAGAAAATTCAACCTTAGCAGTTTTCTTATTATTAAATGTGATAAGAACATGATAAGTTGACGCTTCATATACTTCTTCTAAACGAGCATTTTCTGTTTCTTTATCATCATAATAAACGCTAAAATTTAAAACATCATCATATTCACAAAATATTGAATTCTTATCTTGATAATTAAATGTGATGGCTTTTAATTCGTTATCACAATTAATATAGATAGGGAATAATTTAGATATTACCTTATATCCATCATATTTTATCTTACCATTCTTTTCAATTGCGTTTGCATAAAATGAAGAGAACTCATTCCAATATTTTTTCTTATGTACTAAATAAAAATAGATAGTTGCTGCTAATGAAACAACTGATAAAGAAACACAAATAATTCCACCAACAACTGATGATAATGTAAAGAATACAATTCCAACAATTAAAAGCACAATAAATGCTAAACCAAACATTGGTGTAAAATAATCTACTTTAGTTTTGAAATTATAATGATTTTTAATTGATTTAATATCTTTTTTTGAAGCTTCTTCAAGCATCATAATTGATTCATATCTTTTTTCATTTTCTGTAAGTATTCTCATTTTTATACCTCGTAGCTTATATAAAAATTTTAGCACATTTTGAAAACGTTGTAAAATTGTAAATTTAAATATGAATATTTTAGTTTTTATTGTATAATAAACCTTGAGAAGAAAGAGGCGATGATATGGATAACAAAAAAATATTAGTAATTCAAGAAATTTCATGTTATGGTCAAACATCTTCTACAGTTTCAGTTGCTGTATTATCCGCTTTTGGATTTGAAACAGCAATACTTCCTACTTCTATTAAATCAACTCATGGTTTTGGTTTTAGTGGAATGAGTGAAATGGATTTAACAGAATATATGGCTAAAACAATTGAACATTGGAGAAGCGAACATATTCAATTTGATTCTATTTTAGTTGGTAAAATTGTTAATGGTAAACAATTTGAATATATTAAAGAAGCTAAGGATTATTTATTAAAAGATGATGGCATTTTTATAGTAGACCCTAGCTTAGGCAAAAATGGTGATTTAGATTCTAATTTAGATATTGATATAATATCTGGATATATAGATTTATGTAGTGTGGCAGATTATATCTTCCCTAACGTTACTGATGCTTGTTTAATGACAAGACATGATTACAATTATTATCATGATGATAGTTATTTAAATGATTTAATATCTGAGGTTGTTGGAATTGGTGCTAAAAACATTGTAATTACAGGCGTTATGGATGATGAATATTCTATTGGCTGTGTTTCATATGATGGTTTAGTTAAAACAACAATCATAAAAGAAAAATTAGAAAAATCATATCCAGGTGTTGGAGATTTATTCTCTGCATTAATGACTGCCTATATAAATAGTGGTGTTGTACTAAAAGGTGCTATAGATTATTCTACTGATTTTGTATATGATGCAATTGAAAATACTATGGATGATCAATTCCATGATTATGGATTAAAATATGAACAATTTATAAAAGAATACTTAAATAAAAAAGATCCAAGATATCAATAATCTTGGATTTTTCTTTTATTCATATAATTCTGCAGTTATAAAATGAATTGATCTACTATTATCATAATCATCATAAGAGAAATTATGAACTCTTAAATATTTTTCAAATTGGTCGATTACATTATTATAATAATCTTCCATGAATTTTGTTAAATCTTCTCTTTCTTCACTATTAGTTGCTACATCTTCTATCTTAAAAAATCTATATAGAATTCTATCTATTTCAATGTCGCTAGAAACAGTTGTGATTTCATGATTAATTTCCTTTTCAGGATATAAATCATCTAAATTAGAAATTTCTAATAGCTTATTTAAGTAAGAATCTAAATTACCACTATATTTATTATTGCTTACATAATCGTAGATTTTATCTTCAACTTGATCAATCTTTAGATAATAATCTAAATTCATTTCATTATTAGGTAAATTAATTACCTCAGAATAATTAGCATATACCTGATATAGTTTAAATACTGAATTATCATCATCAGGTAAACCCATAAGATAATCATCTAATATTGTATAATATGGACCATGCATATCTACATCTAGCTTATTCTTTAACCATAATTCCTTAACAATTACAGTTAAGCTATCTAATTTATAATCTAAATATACATCTACAATATCATCATAGAAATCTTCATATGGAGCGTTATCTAAATTAGATTTAACAAAGTTAACTAATCTAGAAGGCTTTTTATTAGTAATACAAATTCCGGCATATGCTAAGAATAATACTCCTCTTTCCATATCCTTTCTCTTATCATTTAATAATGTTTCTTCCATTAAATGATAATTGCCATCAAATGTATTTACTAATGCAGGAACAAATACATCGAAGATTGTATTTCCAAATAATTCACTAGTCTTTTCTTCTTTTAGATTAAATACATCAACTAAAGTAGGGAATATAGACTTTTCACCTACAGTTGCTAGTAAAATAATAGAATAAATCAAAAGAGGATCTGAAGTATTTCCACCTAAAATTCTATTAACATTTCCGATTAATTCATCTTTGTGATTTAAGATTTCATCTTTATTATCGATTATTAATTTATAATCGACCTTATTCTTATAAAATCCGTCTAAAATAGTGTCAAATACCTTTCCCATAATTGTCCTCCTTTAACAATATACATATAAATAAATACCAACAAATTGAGTAATAGCACCAGCTAGTACGAAGAAATGCCAGATAAAGTGAGCTGATTTAACTCCCTTCTTAACAAATGGTATCATACCAAGCGTATATACTATTCCTCCACCTAAGATCCATAATAATAATGCATATCTTTCATGAATAATCCAAATTGGTAAATAGATTAATCCAGTCCATCCAATTGTAAAATATAATGGATAATTAATCTTTTTCACACGTCCAGGGCCAAATATACATGTAAATGTTATACCTGTAATTATTAAAACCCACATAACGCCAAACCAAATGTATCCCCAATAAATAGGAACATTATTATTAAGATTTAATTCAATTAGTTGTAGTGGAGCAAATGTTCCACCAATTAATAAATAAATACTTGAATAATCAAATCTTCTCCAGATTCTTTTTACCTTAGAACCTGTTTTCCAAGCATGATATAAACAAGAATTTAGCATCATAATAAAAATACTTGTGCCATATACAATGCTTGCTAAAACCATCTTCCCATCAGTTGATTTCATAAGCATTAATATTAAAGCAATTACTCCAAAGATAGCTCCTAAACCATGAGTCACTGAATTACCTATTTCTTCTAAAATAGATAAATGAGGTGGCTCATTTTTAGCAAGGATTGCTAATTCTTCTTCTGTTAAAGGTCGATTTTTTCTAATCTCCTTTAACTTATTAACAACATCTTCTTCAGCTTTTTTTCTTTCTTTTTTTAAGGCTTTCTCTTCTTTTTTCTTTTGTTTTTCAAGTATTTTTAATTCTTTTTCTTCTTTCTTTAGCTGTTTTTTTAATTCATCAGCCATATTAAACTCCTAAAGTTCTATTGATTTTAATAAGTCAGTTGAATAGAACTTATTTAAACCCTCAATCATAGTATTATATACAGATATTATTTCATCATTTGAAGAATATTCTAATTCCTTATCCTCAAAGAATTTAATAGCATTTGCATTTTCATTAACTGATAAGCCTTGGAAATTAAACCAAAGCTTCTTATTTTTTAAAATATAATTACAAACTAAATCTAAACCAACACCGAATCTCTTATCAGCACCGCTAACAAATTTCTTAATTGATTCAGTTTTAGGATTATTATCCTTAAAATCAGAATCTTCTAATTCGATTGTTTTTGGAAGTTCTAAGAATAATTGATTTAATAAATTTTGTAAAAAAGTATCAATGATAACTAGGTTATCCTTCTCAATACCAATCTTTAATGAATCATATACTCTAATAACTCTTTCTGATTCAACAAAACTCTTTAAAATCTCATTTGCATTATCTTTAATTTTCATGTTTTTTACTACCTCTTACTAAAACAAATAATATATCAAATATTTCTAAATATTATACCACAAGTTTGATTATTTAATCAACTAGAAGGATATATCATTTTATCTTTCATTAACTTTTTTACCAGTCATATATTCAATTTCTATATAAAACATTTTGGTATGATTAATGCTTTCAATAATTTCTTTTTCTATTTCTTTTTCATCGCTAGTAAATTTATATGATAATAACTTGGATATTCTTTCAATTTCTTTTATATCTTCTACAAAATAAATCTTACCAAATACAATTACACTATTGAAAATAAGTGACCAATGATTATCTCTTTTTTTGCCACTATTGATTACGCAATATGAACATTTATTATTCTTATTAATGCAATCAATTTTATATCCAACTTTCCCTCCATGGAAATATAATCTATTTTCTTCTTCTACATAAAAATGATTCATTGGCATTCCATATGGATATCCATCATTGCCATTTAATGATAATACTCCTCTTAATTCTTCCTTTAATATTTTTATGCATTCATCTTTTCCTAACTCTTGTTTTACTCTATTTAGTTTTCTAAACATAATCTCACACTCCAAAAAATTTATAAAAACCTCTTTGTTTTTAACCGTTATCATCAGCTAAATGATAACACATTTTATGCATATAAACAACTTGGGTAAAACAAAAGACTATATCATTTGATATAGTCCCTCTTTAACATATTAAAATAGGCTTTCTTGTTTTAGTCATTTTCAGCTCTCATCTTAGCATCAAATTTCTTACGATTAACTGTATCAAGAATTCTCTTTCTAAGTCTGATATGATTTGGAGTTACTTCTACTAACTCATCATCATTAATGAATTCTAGACAAGCCTCTAAGCTTAAAATGATAGGCTTTTTTAATACTACAGTCATATCCTTATTTGATGAACGAGTATTTGTTTGTTGCTTAGCTTGAACTGGGTTAATTGCAAGGTCGATATCCTTATTACACCAACCAACAATCATACCTTCGTAAATATCCTCACCAGGTCCAACAAACATTGAACCTCTATCTTCTAGATGTCCAAGTGCATAAGCTGTTGATTGACCTGTAGCCATAGATACTAATACACCAGATGTTCTTTCTGCGACATTTACAGATTCAACTGGTCTATATTCACTAAAGCTATGATTGATAATGCCATAACCCTTAGTAACTGTCATAAAGTCTGTATTAAATCCAATTAATCCACGAGATGGAATTTGATAAATTACTCTAGTTTGAGTTTCTGTATTTGACATTGTTTCCATAATACCATGTCTATTACCCATCATTTCGATAACAGCACCAGCATATTCATTTGGACAGTCAATTACAGTATATTCATATGGCTCACATTCAACGCCATCAATTTCCTTATAAATAACATGAGGACGAGATACTTGAAATTCATATCCTTCTCTTCTCATAGTTTCAATTAAAATACCTAAATGAAGTTCACCACGACCAGCAACTCTCCACTCTTCTGCGTTATTAATTCTAGTTACCTTTAAAGAAACATCCTTTTGAACTTCTCTAAATAATCTTTCTTCAATCTTAGTAGCTGTAACTAGCTTACCATCCTTACCACAGAATGGAGAAGTATTTGTACCAAAAGTCATTTCAACTGTTGGCTCTGAAATATGAATCTTTTCAAGTGGTTCTTCCTTACCAGCAGTACAAATAGTTTCACCAACTGAAATATCACCCAAACCTGAAACGGCAACGATATCTCCAGCCTTACCTTCTTGAATTTCAATTCTATCAAGTCCTAAGAAACCATAAAGTTTTTGAACTCTAAATTGCTTAATAGAACCATCTAATCTACAACAAGATACAACCTCACCAGACTTAATAGTTCCTCTTGTAATTCTACCAATACCAATACGACCTACGAAATCAGTATAATCTAATAATGCAGGTTGTAATTGAAGTGGAGATTCACAATCATATGATGGAGCTGGAATCTCTTTAATAATCATATCTAATAATGGTTCCATACCTGGCGTTTGTGTAGCTGGATCTGGATCTAATGAACATGTATTATTTACAGCAGATGCATAAATAACAGGGAAATCTAATTCATCTTCATCACAACCTAAATCGATGAATAATTCTAATACTTCATCAATTACCTCTAAAGGTCTAGCGGCAGACTTATCAATTTTATTAATTACAACGATTGGCTTTAAATGAGCCTCGAATGCTTTCTTTAAAACGAATCTTGTTTGAGGCATTGTTCCTTCATAAGCGTCAACGATTAATACAACACCATCAACCATCTTCATAATACGCTCAACTTCACCTGAGAAGTCAGCATGTCCTGGAGTATCTAATATATTAATTTTTGTTCCTTTGTATGAAACTGCAGTATTCTTTGCAAGGATTGTGATACCTCTTTCCTTTTCGATAGCACCTGAATCCATTACACAAGTATCGACTACTTGGTTTTCTCTAAATGTATGTGAAGAATATAAAAGCTTATCTACCATAGTTGTTTTACCATGGTCAACGTGAGCGATAATAGCTACATTTCTAATTTCCATAATAGATCTCCTCCGTTTTATATAATAAAAAAACCTTTGATATTATAACAAACTATCAAAGGCTTTTAAAGTATTTTATTTTTAGAAAACGCTTATTTTACTAGAAACACTTTTGTACATAGATAAAATGTATTATTGTTTCTTTCTATATTCTGATATAGGAAGAGCAATCGCATAAATTAAATCAGATTGGTTTGCCATATATAATGTAATCAAAAATCCTAAATAATCCATCGCACCTTGCATCTTCTTTAATGAAACACCCTCATAAACAGCTTTTAATGATTCAAAGAATAATGGATCATCATGATCCTTTAAATGATCAATATAAGGAACATACTCAGGATTTCTATTAAAGAATCTATACATAGATAAAATCATTGAAGGTAATTCAAATTCGTCTCTATGCTTATAATCTTTACACATAATATGCTTATACATTTTATTTAATTCAAGACCAATACAATAATTGATAACCTCAATTAAATTCTTATTAGAATTTGATATTGCATCTAGTTTCATGATAAGGTCATAACGCCATAAAATTCTATGCTGTTCCTTTTTAGCTGATGGGTAAGTTTGACGATATTTATCAATGAATCTATTCAATTCATTAATATAATGACCATTTCTATAATAATGGTCTAATACATCAGAAATTAATGTCTTAATTTCGGATGATCCAACATACTTATTTACTACTGAATATAACTCATCTAATAAATTATTAGCTTCTTTTAAATATGAAAAGATAAGCTCATTAGTATCCATTGTTATATTCTTAATACTTTCTTTTGTATAAATATTATAAGTAAAGAAATTCTTTGTAATTCTATCATTATCTAAAATACAATATGCATCATTTCCACCATATATTCTATTTGATGGGTGACCAACAACATTATTTCTAACATATTTTAAGTTTCTTAAATGAATGTTGTTATTGATATTAATGAAATTCTTAGAACCAGTTAAAGCAACTGTTAAAGAATAAAGTGAGTCAATTGATACAAATAAACCTTGCAGTAATGCATATAATCTTAAAACATACTCTTCTTTTGATAATGAAGGTTCATCAATTAAATAAGCATCAATAATACAAGATGAAGTATCAAGTGCACCAAGAGCACTAGCTATTTGATAATTCTTTCTTTGTAAATAATAATTGTAATCAAATTTTTTTAATTTATTTTTATATTGCTTAAATATATCCATTATTCATCCCAGGATATTGTAATAGAATATCCCTTCTCCTCGCTTTCATTAGGATTTAGGCTATGAATCAACGGCTTATCTCTAAGCTCGGGATTTGGATTATTAATATCTGGAATTCCCCACCAAGGTTCAACACATAAATAATCACCAAAGCCAGGTGCGGTCCATAATGCTAAAATTTGAGCATCATTAATATCAAAATAGAAACGATATTTCTTTGTTCTTAAAATACATTCATCTATCTTTGATGCGTCTAAAATAATAGTTTTAGCATCCTCAATTAATTTTTTAGTAATAATTAATTCAGAAGGTATTAATACATTATTTTTATTGATGATATATGATCCTGTATCATCTAAGAAATATCTTTCTGTATTAATATCGCTTGGGAATTCTAAGATAGTATCCCTAATTTCAAATCCAAATTCATTTTCAACTCCATCAACCTTTAAAGCTGGATGACCACCGAATTCATAATAAATTTTCTTATTATCTGTATTTACAATTTTATATTTAATAGAAAGCTTATTATCAATAAGCTCATATATAATTTCAAAATGGAAATTATATGGATAAACGGCAAGTGTTTCACTTGTTGAATCTAAATATAAAATAGCCTTAGTATCACTCTTTTCCCATACCTTTAATCTTGAGTATCTAACAATACCATGATTCTTTAAAGAGTATTCTTTTCCATCTACCTTATACATTCCATTTTTAAGTCTTGCAACAAATGGAAATATTACAACATCTTGTCCTTGCCAACTTCTTATATCCTTTTGATATAAAAGCTCAACTTTCTTCTTTTTATCAAAAATTGAAGTCATTGAACCACCATCTAAGGATACGTTAATTATTAAATATTCATTTTCTAATAAAATCATACTACCACCACGCTATATCTTATTTCAATTATAGCAATTTATAAAAAAAATAAAAGTCCCTTAGGACTTCTACTTTTTATAAGCAGATGAAATATAATCAATAAATTGAGACGCAGTTCTTCCTGATAATGTTCCATTAGTCATTTGGAATTTATTAGCCTCTAATAATAATGTTTTTTCATCTAAATCTATATCATTTCTATTAGCTAATTCAATAACCATACTTCTAAATTCCATTGGAGATAATGAAGAATAGAATATTTGAAGACCAAATCTATAACATAATGATAGCTTTTCAGCTTGAGTTTCATTTCTATGTAGATCATCAAAGATAGTACCGTTATCCGCAGTTGTTTCTTTAATCAAATGCTTTCTGTTTGAAGTTGCATAAACAACTACATTAGAAGGTTTTGGTTCAATTCCACCTTCAATAATACTCTTTAAATATTTATAACCAATTTCATTTTCCTCAAATGATAAATCGTCCATATATATTACATAGTAATATGGTCTTGATTTTAGAGTATTAATTATCTTTGCGATTTCTTGCATCTGATATTTATATACTTCAATAATTCTTAAGCCTTTATCAAAATATTCATTAATTAATGCTTTTATTGATGTTGATTTACCAGTACCAGCATCACCATATAATAATACATTGTTATATGGTTCATTATTTAAGAATGCTTCTGTATTGGCTTTTAATAAATTCTTTTGATAATCATATCCAATTAAATCATCAAATGTAACTTCTAAAACATGCTTTATTGGTTCTAATACACCATCATTTACTCTAAATGCTTTATAGATAGCCATTTCACCTAAGCCGTTATTTTTATAAAAACCTAAAATAGCATTTTTAAATGATTTAAATGAATTATCAATTGATGAATATAATTCCTCAATTAAATCTCTAATATAATGACTTCCAGTTGTTTTTAAGAAATTATAATTATTAACTCTATTTAAAAATGGAGCGTTTAAATTATATAGATTATGAAATTCTTCTAAATCTAATAACGCAAATTCAGATTCACCAACAACCTCTTGGTTTCTTTCAATAGCTCTAGTATAAGGATTATCATTATTTATAAGTGTATATAAAATATACTTCTTCCATAGATTTCCAGTTAATTTCCATTTAGTTGAAAAGGTAACTAATTTAGAAATAGCATCATCAATATCCTTTTCATCGTTAGTATATTTTGCCTTTAATACAGCATCTAATATTTCCTTTTCCTTTATGTTATTAAAAAGATAAAACATAAATTATCACCTCATTAATGCATATTATATTCTAATTATAGAAAAAAGTATAAAAAAATGATACAATTATTTTATAATTGAGGTTTTAAATATGAAATTAGAAATTATTATTGGAATAATTGCAGTATGCATAAATGCAGTTATCACATATTTTACAGGAATATATACACTTTGGTACTGGGATTTAATCATGGTTTTATTAATTCCAGTTACTTATACTTTACTATTACCAATCTACATATTATTTATGTTTGTATGTAATTTATTTATGCGTGGTAAAAAGGAAGTCAATAAACCAAAGAAATTTGCATCATTCATTACTAAACAAACATATAAGCTAGTATTAGATATATTTAGAATTAAGATTCATCATACTGGATTAGATTTAGTTCCACAAAATGAAAAATTCTTAATTGTTTGTAATCATAGAAGCAATTGGGATCCATTTCCTATTGGATACTTCTTCCCTGGTAATATTGCAGATGTAACAAAGCCTGAAAATCTATCAATGCCTATTTATGGTAACTTCATTAAGAATTGTGCCTTTGTTCCAATGCCAAGAGATGATGATTTCGCCGCTGTTAAATCAATTGTAAGAGCATCTAAAATTATTAAAGATCAAAATTCGTCAATGGTTATTTTCCCTGAAGGAACAAGAAATAAAACTGACGATGTTTTACTAGATTTCCATGCTGGTTCATTTAAAATAGCTCAAAGAGCTAAATGTCCTTTAGTAGTTGTTTGCTTAACAAATACTGAAAGTATTACTATGACACCTAAAAAAAATAATATCTATATGGATGTTGTTAAGGTGTATACTCCTGAAGAGGTTGTCAGCATGAATACTGTTGATTTAGCTAATGAAACATCTGAATTAATAAAAAAGCAATACCTATTTAGAAAAGAAGGGAAATAAATGTTCTATTTACTGTATAATTTAGAATCTAATAGTTCTTCATCAAAAGAAAACTTAATAAAATTATACAGTGTTAAATTTCCTGGTATAAAGCCAATCATTTTTAATGGATTAGATTTTAAATCTTTTTCTTCTTCACTAACTAAGGATGATACTGTTATTTTATCTGGTGGAGACGGAACAATTAATTATTTTGCAAATACATATAAGAAGTATCCTTTTGATGCTAGGATATTATATTCTGCCGATGGAACTGGAAATGATTTTTTAAGAGACATTGAAAAAGATGGATTAATTGAATTAGATAAATATATTAAAAAATTACCTATAGTTAAAATAAATGATAAGGAGTCATTCTTTATTAATAACGCAAGCTTTGGAATTGATGGCACTGTATGTGAAGTTGCTGATAGGCTCAAAGCTAAGGGTAAAAAATATGATTATACAAAGATTGCAAGAAATCTTCTTCTTTTTAAATATAAGCCATGTAAGGCTAAAATAATTGTCGATGGTAAGGAATATAATTATAAAAATGTATGGCTTGCATCATGTTTAAATGGTAGATACGTTGGCGGTGGTATGAAAATAGCACCAAACCAAGATAGAAAATCAAGTGAATTATCATGTGTTATAATCCACGGAAGATTTAGACTTAGAATTGCTATCGCATTTAAAAGTATATTTAGTGGACTACATGTAAAAAAATATCCGCAGTACGTAGATGTCATTAAGGGAAAAGAAATCAGTGTCACATTTGATAGACCTAATGCTATCCAAGTTGATGGTGAAACCACCCTAAATGTAACCTCTTATTTTGCTGGAAGAGGTGAAAAAGATGAATAAAGAAAGATATAGTAGAGCCTTTAATAGATTTTTATCTGATAATCCAGATATTGATATTGATGAGGCTGAAAAGGAATTCAATGAATTATATGATAATGGATTATATAAAATAGATGATGAATTCGATAAAGCTGAGGTTTTATATGAAGAAGCCTCTAATGCTGAAAATATTGAAGATTCAATTAATTTATTACATGAGGCTATAGCCACATGTCCTTATCATTATGATTCTAAAATATTATTAGTTCTTCTTTCTATTGATAATCCTGTTGATAGAATAACTAAATTAGAAGATATTAGAGAAGAGTTTAAAAAATGGTTATTAACTAAAAATATTGATTTAGATAATCCTCAATTCTCCATTTGGTTAAATCTAGAATCTAGACCATATATTAGGCTACTATCTGCTATTACAGATGAATGTATTACTGCTGCTAAATATAATGAGGCAAGAAAATATTCTGAGATGCAATATCGTCTAGATAAAGAAAACATAGTTGATTCATTATTTGATTATGCATTTTGTGTTACTTTAGCTGGTAAATATCAATATGCATTAAGTTTAATCAATGAATACGTAACATCTAGTAGATACTTATATCTAATGTATTACAATAATATAGCATTAGGTAATTATAAAGAAGGATTTGAAATATATAAAAAAATATTCAAATATAATCCATATTATTGTTCATTCTTATCTGGATTCTTCGATGTAGGCGAAGATGAAATTGAAGATATACTAAATCAAGATGTCCTACCTCCTGATTCATTTGAAGAATCTGTCTACTATATAACTAAATGTCTTCCATTAACAGAAACAATGTATGGCAAAATGGATGTTTATTTAGATAAATATTATAGTAAACAAATAAATCTATTAGTTAGTATGCCAGACGATGAGGTAACTATCCTTGCAAGAATAACTAATTCTGAAAATGGGTTGACATTAAATGAAATTGAAAATCTATTTAAGCTTGATAATAATGAAATAGAGCATTCTGCTATTTTAAGAAAATTATCAAAGCTAATAAAGAAAAAATATATCGAAAAAATCGATAAAAAGTATCATATAACAAGACTTACATATTTTATTATGAAAGCCGCAACAGAACAAAAATAGGTCTCAAACGAGACCTAATTTTTTATTCTTCATTTATAAATACTATTCTATTATCCTTAAAGTAGTTCTTAATTCTTTTACTATTAGATAAATAAGATAAATAACTTCTTACAGTAGATAATATTAATAGATATTTATTATATGTAATTCTTAAACCATAATGATCAAATATATGGCTGCAGCATTCTGTGCAATTATGTTCTTCTTTTAAATAATCTAAAATGACATCCATAATTTCATACATTGTAATTCTATTAAAATCTACTACTGGCTTAATATTTGTAGTTGCTTGACTATGAGATGGAACGACCATCTTTCCTTGTAATGATTCAACAAAATCTAATGATTTTAAATATCCTGCAACATCATATATTAGTAATATATGAGCTCTTTCAACTAAATCAATTGATCCTAAAGTATCGGCAACAAAATATACATCATCGCTTGTTTTAATTCCAATCATACCCCAGTGATGACCAGGTAGGTGGAACCATTCTAAACCTTCTGGTATTTGATCTAATGCATAAATTTCATCATTCATATCTACGTGCATCAATTTAGAATCATATTCATCTAATGGATATCCGCCATAAAGGAATCCTATATCTAGCTTAGGATCTCTAAAGAATCCTCTTTCTACCTTAGACGCAATCATTTTACAATTAGTCTTATGGTAAATATATTCCCATCCACCTGAATGATCAGCATGACAATGACTAAATATTAAATGAGTTATTTTCATATTATTTTTTGTTAATGTTTCATATATTTTAGGACCATCTTCTGCAGTTCCACAATCAAATAATGCAACCTCATTTTTATCATTTATTACATAGACGCCACAATTAGTAGGCCCATCTATATAATATGTATTCCCTTTTATATGATGTAATTCATAATTAAATTTCATAAATATTACTTCTTTCTAAATTGATTAATTTCTTCTACATAATAATAGTCATTATTTTTCAATAATTCTACCATTTCATATCCTTCTTCTAAATCATCAATTAATTCATCTAAATTTTTATAATAATCTCTTAATTTTAAATTAATAATACTTAATACAATGTTTGGATCTTTAACCATTTTAACCACCTAAAACACTAATATTTTATCACATAAATTAAAAATAGAAAGAGATAAATCTCTTCCTATTCATATTTTGAATTAACTCTAATAGCATTTAATATTGCAAGGATTGCAACACCAACATCTCCAAATACAGCAAGCCACATATTAGCATAGCCTAAGGCAGATAAAATTAATATTGCAAGCTTAATACCTAAAGCTATAAATATATTTTCATATACTATTCTTAAAGTCTTTTTAGCTATTTTCTTTCCAATTAATAAGCCCTTTAAATTATCATCCATAAGTACTATATCAGAAGCCTCAATTGCAGCATCACTACCAACACCACCCATTGCGATACCTATATCAGATCTAACTAATACAGGGGCATCATTAATACCATCTCCAACGAAACATAACACTTCATTATTCTTCTTTTCATTTAATAATTTTTCTACTTCATTAACCTTATTATTTGGAAGAAGGCTCGCTCTATAAGAACTCAAGCCTATTTTATTACTTACCATATTAGCTATTTCTTCATTATCACCTGTTAACATGATAGTTTTAGAATTCATCTTATTTAATTCATTAATTACATAAGAAGATTCATCTTTTATTTCGTCTGAAATTAATATATATCCTAAATATTCTTTATTTTTAGCAACATATACAATAGTACCAATCTTATTAACCTTTTCATATTTGATACCATTTGAATCCATTAACTTTTCATTACCACAATAAATATCATATTCACCAGAAGCTTTAATTCCTTCTCCTACAATATTTGTTAAAGTGAATTCTTGATCGATATCTTTATTATATTCTTTAACAATTGATACACCAATTGGATGAGTTGAATTTCTTTCTGCGATTGAAGCTAATTTTAATATTTCTTCTCTTTTTTCTACTGGATAAACTTCACTAACCTTAAAATTTCCTTTAGTTAATGTTCCTGTTTTATCAAATACAAAGATATTAGCTTTATTAAATAATTCAATATAATTAGAACCTTTAATTAATATTCCATATCTTGATGATGCACCAATTCCTGCAAAAAATGATAAAGGAATAGATATTACTAATGCACAAGGACATGATACTACTAAGAAACATAGACTTCTATACATCCATGTTGTCCATTCATTTGTAATTAAAGATGGAATTAAAAATAATAGTAATGCAGAAATAACAACTAAAGGAGTATAAATTCTTGCGAATTTAGTAATAAAATTTTCTGCTTTACTTTTATTATTAGATGCATTTTCTACTAATTCTAGAATCTTTGAAACTGTAGATTCATAAAATTCTGTAGTAACTTCCATTTCTATATCTGTTGTCAAATTAATTGAACCAGATAATATTTCATCACCAACATTAACATCTTTTGGCAATGATTCACCAGTTAAAGCCTTTGTATCTAGACTTGTGCTACCTTTAACAATTACACCATCTAAAGGTACCTTTTCACCTGGTTTAATTAAAATAATATCTCCAATACTAATTTCTTCAGGAGAAACTACTAAAATATCTCCATCCTTAACTAAATTAGCATAATCTGGTCTAATATCCATTAGACTTGAAATTGACTTTCTAGATTTAGATACAGCATATGATTCAAACCATTCACCAACCTGGTAAAATAATAATACTGCACATCCTTCATCAAATCCTTCTAATTCCTTGCCACTAATACCACAGTAGATGCCAAGTCCAAAGGCACCGATTGTAGCGACACTCATTAAGAAGTTTTCATCTAATAATTGACCATGAAACAGTCCTAAAAATGCTTTTTTAAGTACATCATAGCCAATTAATAGGTAGATAATAAAATATAAAGAAAACGGCAAAATCCAAGAATATTGATTTTTAATTATAGAATTTAAATCAATAACCTTATCTACTATAAATACTGCTATAAATAAGACTAAAGCTATTATTATTCTAATTAATAATTTTTTTTGCTTTAAAGTCATAAGATCACCTACATTTTAATAACGAAATCTGGTTCCACCTTTTTACCACACTTTAATGCTTGTTTTAATAATTCATCAAATTTATCATCATCTGCCTCAAATAACATCTTTTGAGTCATGAAATTAATATTAACTTCTTTTACACCTTCAAGCTTAGAAATAGCCTTTTCTACTTTTGCTGCGCAATTAGCACAATCAACCTCAATCTTAAATACCTTTTTCATAAAAGTACCTCCTACTCATTAATGTGTGATAAACCACACTCAATTATTTGACTAACATGATCATCATCTAGTGAGTAGATGACATCCTTACCAATCTTTTTAGCTTTAACAAGCTTATTAGTTCTTAAAACTCTTAATTGATGCGACACTGCAGATACTGAAATACCTAATACATTAGATAATTCAGAAACACATAAATCACTAACCTCAAGAGCACTTAATATACCCATTCTAGTAGAATCACCAAATACTTTAAATAATTCTGCTAAATCATAAATATTATCTGTGTCTGGCATTTTAGCTTTTACTTCTTCGATTTTATCCATGTTTTCACCCTTTCACATTTGAACAACTGTTCAAGTGTTCAATTATTATTATAACCATTTTTTAGGCCTTGTCAATATGAATATAAGACAAATTTATTATTGACAAAGAAACTAAAATAAAGTAAAATTAAACCCGTCTATATGGTCCCTTGGTGGAACGGCTAACACGTCTCCCTCTCAAGGAGAAGATTACGGGTTCGAAACCCGTAGGGACTACCAATTAATTATTCAAGGCTCTAATGAGCCTTTTTCTTTTTTACATAAATATTAAAAAATGTCGTACTCATTTGAATACGACATTTATTATTATAAATTACTAATTAATCTATTAATTCTAGCAAAAACTTTATCCTTACCTAATATCTTTTGAACAAAATAAATATTAGGAGTATTCTTTCTACCAGCTAAAGCTAATCTTAAGAAACCAGCACAATCTCCTGCTTGACCATTAAATGAAGCAGGATCTGCCTTATAAGCCTTTCTATCAGATGTGAAATTATATTTAGCAGCTACAACCTTTAAGTTTTCAAACCATTCTTCTTCTGTAACATCCACATTATATGACGCCATATATTCATTTAAGAATGCTTTAATTACATCATGTGCTACTTCCTTATTTTCATTCTTATTAACCATTACAGTATAATCTAGATTACTCATATCTAAATTATCATATACATCATCAAAGAAGAATGAAATAATAGGATAAATATCAGAATACTTAGCATAATCCTTTCTAGGCTTATCCTTTTCTCTTTCAATATTTAATATTTCAGTAAAGAATTTCTTATCCTTTAAGATTTCTCCTTCAAATTCTTTATTATATTCATTAGCCCAAGTTAATACCTCATCACAAAGATCAGAAGCCTTTCTATAAGCCATTCTTTCTTTTGAAATTGATTCAACCTTTTCAATATCGAATAGAGCACCATCAACACCCATCTTATCAAATGAAAGCTTAAAATCAAAATAATCTTTATCTAGGTTTTCTTCTCTCCATGCTTCATAATTTGAATTTGCAAGTGTTAATAAATATTCAATAAAGCCATACTTAGGATATCCTTGTTCTAAGAAATATGCAGTAGCGGCTTCTGGGTCTTTTCTCTTAGAAAGCTTTCTTCTATTTCCATTTTCTACCTTCATAATAACAGGAAGGTGAGCATACTTTGGTCTTTCAAAGCCCATTGTATCAAATAATTCTAAATGAATAGGTAAGCTTGATAACCATTCCTCTCCTCTTGTTACATGAGTTGTTCTCATGAAATGGTCGTCTACTAAGTGAGCAAAGTGATATGTAGGAAGTCCATCTCCCTTTAATATTACGATATCCTGATCATTTTCAGTTAATTCAAGGTCGCCCTTAATTTCATCATGAACACTAATTTTATTATTATGGTCTCCCATAGACTTAAATCTAATAATATATGGCATGCCACTATTAATCTTAGCTATTGCCTCATCAATAGGTAAATCTCTATATTTAGCATATTTGCCATAATATCCTGGGATTTCCTTATTAGCTTCTTGAACCTTTCTTAGTTCTGCTAATTCTTCTTGTGTTGCAAAGCAAGGATATGCTCTTCCAATTTGAATTAAATGCTTAATACAAACCTTATAGATACTAGCTCTATCTGATTGCTTATAAGGACCATATTGACCAATCTCTTCGCTATCAGAAACATAACCTTCATCTAAAATAACACCAAATTTTTTTAATTGTTGAACAAGTGAAGCTCCTGAACCTTCAATTTCTCTTTTAGTATCAGTATCCTCAAGTCTTATATAGAAAACACCACCAGATTGTTTAGCAAATCTAGAAGATACTAAAGATGTAAATAAGCTTCCTGTATGTAAGAATCCTGTAGGTGATGGTGCGAATCTTGTAACCATAGCTCCTTCAGGTAGATTTCTCTTAGGGTATCTCTTTTCTAAATCAGCTACTGTTTCTTTTATATCTGGAAATATTAATTCAGCTAAATCATTATAAGTTGCCATAATAACTACCTCATTTCGTACTTTTTAATTATATTAAAAAATGCATTTATTTTCAATGATGATTATTTAAAAACAAAAAGGCGAACTAATCGCCTTTTAGATAGAATAGATAAATTGAACCACATCAAATGTTACTGATGATGAATCCTTATAAGTAAATGTTATCTTATCACCGAGTGATAAATTTGAATTATATAAGTATTGCATTGCCGCTACAGCATCGTTTGAAGATGGATTAGATGGTACTTGATATAATGTATCAGTCTTTGAATCATCGTTATAATCTACTGAAATCTTACTAATAATATAATTTTTTGATAATGTATTTCCTGTATATGTAGAATCTGATTCTACACTAGAAATATATAATGAACCTGATTGATTAAACTGACCACCATAATATGAAATTGTAAATCCAAATTCAAAATCACCATTAACATAACCATATGACCATATATTATTAGCTATATCATATTTAGAATTATTTAATAATTCGCTAACCACTCTAATTACTTCTTTAGATGGAATTGCAAAGCCTAATCCTTCAATTCCAGTTGATGAATATTTAGCATTAACAATACCAATTAAAGCACCACTTGTATTAAATAAACCACCACCAGAATTACCACTATTGATAGCTACATCTGTTTGAATTAAAGACATATCTGTATATGTATCTACTGGTACACTTCTATTTACATATGATACAACGCCAGATGATACTGAACCAGGTAAAGTGCCAAGTGGATTACCAATACAAACTACAGATGAGCCTAGCTTTAAATTATCTGAATTTTCAAATATATCTGCATATACTAGGTTAGTCGCGTCAATTGATAAAATTGCTAAATCTGAATCTTCATATCCTCCAACAAGCTTTGCTTGATATGTAACATCATCTGATTCATCCATTGTATTATTATTATATGTAATTTCAAAATTATTATAATCTTCAATCACATGAAAGCATGTAACTATAAAACTCATATTGTAATCATTTGAATAAGCAAATAATACACCAGAACCAGCTGAGGCTCCACTTGTGTTAGAAGCAACTATAGAAACTACTGAACCATAAACATCCTCTACTGTTTCTTCTACATCCTTTTTAGTCGTATCATTTGTTGTATTAAAATTAATATCATAATGAACATATACTGGATCATATGCTAAAGCTATCTTTGATGATGAACTTGAAGTATTTGTTCTAGCTTCTGTTGTTGTGATTGAATTGCCGCTATCCTCTATTTCTACTGTACTTGAGTTAATTGAATTTTGATTACAAGATGCTAAACCAATTAGCATAGGTAAGCATCCTAAAGCTACTAAGAATCTTTTTTTCATATCCTTTACCTCCATCTTTTTCACTTATATTATAGTTTCCAAATATGGGATAAAAATGTCAAACTTGTAGTATGATTTTGTTATTTTTAAAAAATCGACAAAAGAAAAAGGGTATCTTGCGATACCCATTATAAAATCTTACTTAAAATTTCTCTTTAAGAAGCCTTCTAATGCTCTACCATGTCTTGCTTCATCACGAGCCATTTCATGTACTGTGTCATGAATTGCATCTAAGTTATACTTCTTAGCTAACTTAGCTAAATCAGTCTTACCTAAAGTAGCACCATATTCACATTCAACTCTCCAAGCTAAATTCTTCTTAGTTGAATCAGTCATATTAGGCTCTAATTCACTACCTAATAATTCAGCGAACTTAGCTGCATGTTCAGCCTCTTCATGAGCTGCCTTTTCCCAATATAAACCAATTTCTGGATATCCTTCTCTATGAGCAACACGAGCCATACATAAATACATACCAACTTCTGAGCATTCACCATTGAAGTTAGACATTAATTGGTCAAAAATAGACTTCTTAACATCTTCAGGAATATCAGGATTATTCTTAACTGTCTTAGCATAAACACCAAATTCATGCTCAGCTGCTAAAGGCATTTCTCCTTCTACTTCTTGGAAAGCTTTTGCTGGTGCCTTACATACTGGACACTTGAAATCCTCTGGAAGTGAATCTCCTTCATAAACATAGCCACATACTTTACATACATATTTTTTCATTACATTTTCCCCCTTTTGTATTTAGCTTACATTTTTACAAAATTTACAAATACCAACCATCATAATATCAGTATTTATAACCTCATTACCATCAATATCTTCTATTGCTGGAATTTTAACCTTTGCAGGTTCTATATCATATATCATTCCACATTTCTGGCATTTGAAATGATAATGATTTTCTTTTACTGTTTCATATATTTCATCATTACCTAATCTTAGCTTTCTAATTTGACCTTCATCTAATAATTTAGATAAGTTTCTATAGATAGTAGCTAAAGATATATTTTCATAATTAGAATTAATATATTCAATCAGTTTTTCTGAGGTAGTATGACCCATAAACTCTATTGATTTATAAACGATTTGGCTTTGATTTGTATTTCTTCTAATCATAATCAAATCTTCCTTTCATCAATATTAACTTACTTTACATCTAGTTAAATTATACAAATTTTATATTTATATGTCAACCCTTATTAAGAATAATTCTTAAAAAGAGAAAATATTTCTACCATTCCGATATAACTTGTGATGAATAGTCCACAAAAAAAGACTTCACTTAAGAAAAGTGAAATCTTTTTAATTAATGATTAAATTCATCATATTTTGTAATATCTTTAATAATAATTGAATCTAAGATATTAGTTAAATGGTCACCCATTCTTTCTACATTAGATAAAATCTCAACGTAGTGCTCTGTGTTCATAAATGAACAGTATCCAGAATTTACTCTATGAATATGACGTTCATGTAATACTTCTTCTAATTGGTCAATTTGATCTTCATAAGGTAATGTTTCAACCGCACGAGTCTTATCCCAATTCTTTACGGCCTCAGTAGTTCCATCAACCATTGTTAATAAAACACTGAAGTAGCTTTCTAAATCTTGAATACCATCTTCTGATAAATGCATATCCTTAGAATATCTATCTTCAAAGAATTCTAATATGTTAGTACAATGGTCACCAACACGTTCAATATCCTTAATGTTATCCAAATATTTAGAAATCATAGCAGTTTCTTGATTATCAAGCTTAGCTAATGTTAACTTGATTAAATAATCATGGATACGCTTATCTAAACAGTTAATAGTTTTTTCTAATTCAGCACCTTCAGCTAATAGCTTTTCATCTCTATTAAAGGCAAAGCTTTTAGCAACATGAACTGATTTATTCATAGTATCAATCATATAATCTAATGCTGACTTAACAAATGTGATAGCAAGTGTTGGAGATTTTTGAATCAATGTGTAATCCAATAGAGAATCTTCAATAGATGTACCTTCTTGTGTCTTAATAAGCTTATTACATACATAAGTTAATGGTGTTAATAAGAATAAGAATGCAAACGAGTTAACGATATTAAATGCTAAGTGAGCAAATGCTATAATTAATGGATTATAAACGCCATCAACTTGACCATTCATATTGAGTGCATTTGCGATAGTTTCGGTTAGCCAATTAAATGGAACGAATATTGCAAAGAATACAATAACACCGACTAATTTAATTAAGATATTAGCTAAGGCAACTTTCTTAGCCGTCTTATTAGAACCAAGCGATGCTAATAAAGCTGTTATAGTAGTACCTACATTAGCACCTAGCATAATAGCTAAAGCTCCCTTTAGAGAAATTGCAGCCCCTGCAAATAATTCTTGAACGATACCAATTGTTGCTGAAGATGATTGAACAACAAATGTGAATAATGTACCAACTAAAATACCTAAGATAGGAACATTTTGTAAGCTTTCAAATAGTCCTGTTATTGCTTGATTAATTGTTGGATCATTTAAGAAATGCTTAAATGACATATCAATAAATGCTAAACCTAGGAAAATAAAACCAAAGCCTAGTATTACAGAACCAATCTGATTAACCTTTTGCTTTTTAACAAAGAAATTCATAGTAGCACCTATGAATACTAATGCAACTGAAACAATAGGCATTATCTTAAATTGAGAAAAGAAAGCTAAGATTATTGTTAAGATAGTACCACCGATATTAGCACCAAGTAATACTCCTAGTGCTTGACCAAATGTCATAAGTCCGGCACCAACTAGTGATACTGCTAAGGCTGATGTACCAGATGCGGATTGTGTAAGCATTGTTGTAACAAAACCAACAAGCATACCCTTAACTGGTGTATTAGTACCTTTAGCAATAATAACCTTCATCTTATCTCCGGCCATTGCCTTTAGGCTTGATCCCATCATGTTAATACCAAATAGGAAAATACCTAAACCACACAAAATATAAAGGATTGCTACTACATTACCATAGGCGCCATCTGGGAAACCAAGATTAACGCCTTCTAGAATATTTACCATACTCTCTCCTTTAAATAAATAATAATTAAACCAATATAATTTTAATATTTATGTAACAAATTTACAACAAGTTAAAGCAATTTTTGAAACAGAAAACACTTTCTATTGAATTACATACCAACAGCTTCTTTAGCAAGTTTATCTACCTTGTCATTATATTTGTTATTAGTATGACTTTTTACCTTATGGAAAACCACTTCTATTTTTCCGTTCATATTATCAGAAAACTTAGCATATTCTTGTGCTATTTTAGTATTTGCTTTCCACTCTTTTGTATACCAAGACTCAATTCCTTGATAATCATAAAAGATATGTAATCTCTTAATACCTTGCTTATATGCATAATTAATAATAAAACCAGCAGCTTTTATTTCACCAGCAACATTTCTATTTTCAGTATATTCATCTATTTCTTCATATCCCTTTTTAAAAATGTATTCTTTATTATCAATTATTAAAATAGCCCCAAAGCCATATACCGATGTTTTTGAATTAAATGAACCATCTATATAAGCCTTTGGCTCAGTCACTCCATCAGAATATTCCTCATCATTTAAATATGCTAAAGCCTCTTCTTTAATAGAAAATGATTTATATTTAGGAGCTTTACATTCTTTAATGATGGATAAGGCTTCTTCCCAAGTCTCTGTAATTACCTTATGTGTTTCATCCTTAATCGCATAATATTTCATATTATTAACCTAAATTCTTTAATAATTTAATACAAATTGTAGCAGATTCGTGAGCCATATCATTTTCAAATTCTAAATATGATTCCTCTTGATTCTCTTCTCCTATAACATCAGATATATATCTTAATACTATAAAATCAATCCCAGCTCTAATGCATGTTTGAGCAACACCAGCGCCTTCCATTTCTGTTACAATTCCTACTGTATTATCAATATTTTTAAAAGCATCCATACTAGATACAAATTGATCACCAGTATATACCTTTGCTGTTTTATATTTAATACCAATCTTATTTAAAACTGATTTAATCATTATTATATTTTCAACATTAACTAAATATTCAGCGGGCATTCTAGGTACCTGTCCATATTTATATCCAAATATTGTGGCATCAACATCATGATATGCTAAGCTTTCAGCAATTACAATATCTCTATGTTTTAATGGCTTTGTACCACCAGCAATACCTGTATTTATAATAAAGGAGCATTCAAATTCTCTAATTAGAATTGTTGTAGCTATTGCGGCATTAACCTTTCCCATTCCGCTTTCAGTTAATACCACTTCAACATTTCCAATATATCCTCTATGAAATTCAGATCCAAAAATTCTAACACTTTCTAAATCTTCCATTTCATTTAATATTTCTTCCATCTCTGGCTTCATTGCCGCTACTATTCCAACTCGCATATCATTCTCCTATACTCTTTTTGATAATGTAACATTTAATCTATCGCTTCTTGTCTTTCCATTCAAGGCTGTAACTTTAAATTTACCCTTATGTCTTACAGAAACTACATCATCTATTTTTAAAACATGTGATGGATTCATATTGATAATATGATTTACCTGTACTAATCCATTTGTGATAAATTCTAATGCTTCACTTCTAGATATTCCATATATTCCTGCAATAACACAATCTATACGAAGTGAAGATATAAAATAATTTTTATCCTCATATCTTATTACATTCTCAATTATTTTATTACATTCTTCTAATTCTATTGGTGCTTTACCAATAAATTTAAATTCTTGTTCAATAAATTTAGATATTTCCTCAGTACATGTAATAAATACTCCATCATCATTTATTACAATATCTCCTAAGGATTCCCTTTTTATACCTAATCCCATTAATGAGCCTAATACATTTCTATGATTAACCTCATAATATTTTTTATTATATTTGACTTGATAGATGACAATTTTAAAATCATTATCTTCTATATCATATTGTGATAAGATATATCTATTTCTATCTGCGTTTATTATCTTTCCAAATTTAGAAAAAGATGCTTTAGCATATTTACACATTTCTTCTAAAATAGCACCATATGTCTCATCTAAAAATGGAAATAATACTACATTTCCCATATAGCTTCTTTCAATCGCAGATTCTACTCTCTTTTTAAATTTAGCTACATCTTCCATAATACTCTACCAAGTCTTACATGAGTACTACCAGCCTCTATAGCTTCCTTATAATCTTCACTCATACCCATAGATAAATATGGCATACTAATATTAAAATCTTTTTCAACTCTTTCTTTTAAATATTTTAGTGATTTAAATTGCTTTAATAGATCTTCATGGCTATCAGCCTTAATAGCCATCATCATAAATCCAACGACATTAATCTTTTTATATTTTAATATTTCTTTCATAAATTCATCTATATTATGAAAATCCACACCATTTTTATTTTCTTCAAGATTAATTGAAACTTCAATAAATGTATCAAGAGGTTCTTCTCTATATTTTTCAATCATCTTAGCTAATTCTAATGAATCTAATGAATGCAATACATCAATTTTATTAATAATATCCTTGCATTTATTTCTTTGAAGATGTCCAATAAAATGCCATCTAATATCTTTATAATCCTTTAAAGCCTCATATTTATTTAAGAATGCCTCAACTCTATTTTCACCAAAATTATTAACTCCATGAGCTAATAAATCCTTCATTTCTTCAGGTCCTACATATTTAGTTGCGGCAACGACATTTACAGGAATTGTCTTTAAAAAATCATCTATGTCTTCTCTTAACATATAAATCACTTCCAAACATTAATTATTATACAATAATAATCTATGAAAAAAAAGAACTTCCCAAACCAATGAGCCTGGGAAGTAATTATATAAATATTATTAAATATTAAATGATGTTAAAGTTGTACCTCCTTTCGTAATTACATATGAGCCGCTAGCGCCATAGAATTTAATAACTGAAGATGAATAAGAATTCTTTAAATTAAATGAATAAGTTGATGAATCCTTAGTAAATGTATAATTACCTGATGACATTTGAGGAATTGAATATGTAGATACACCTGAAGTTGATGGACTTCTTTCAATAGTTCCTAAGCACATTAATACACCACCATTAACACTAACTGTACTATCTGTATCTAAGGCTGTTGCTGTACCTGATGTACCACCGGCTGCGGATATTACAATACCACCAGTTTGAGTATATGTACCATTTGAATCAATTGCATCTGTATCACCACTACCTACTGTTACAAATAAGAATCCGTCTGTTACATTAATTTTACCTGAATTACCACCAGCATTTACGCCATCATCAGTTCCATAGATATCAACCAGAGAGCCTGTGAAATTAATTGTTGGTCCTTCTATTCCTTCATAAGATGTTAATACACTAATCTTACCACCAGATAATGTAACAGTTCCCTCACCATGGATACCATCATCCTTTGAAGTAATTGATAATGAACCACCAGAAATATTTACATTTCCTGTTGATGTTGAACTATTTTCTAATGCTACATTAGCATTTGTATGAATTGCATCATCATATGCTTCTATTTTAATATTACCAGCAGAAATATTTACTTCATTATCTGCCTTAATACCCTTTGTTGAGTATTCTGTTTTATCAGTATTTCCCTGATCCATCATACCCATTCCACCAGGTTCCATTCCACCTTGTTGAGCCTGTGATTGTGAAGTATATGAAGTCCAATCTCCACCAATTTTCTTAGTAGATGAATTTATACTTGATACTTGGAACATATCCTTTGTAGTATTAATTGTTTGACCTGTAGATGCAGCATAATAATCTACATCAGATGTAGTATTTGATGTAAAAATATAGAATTGTACATTTTGATATTTGCTAGCATCAACAGTTCCTTTTAGATAATAATATGTAGTTGATGATGAACCACCAGGTCCTCTTTGAATAGATGTTTGGCTTGAATAATCTAATTTAACCCATTCACCTACTTTATTATTACTGCTATCAAAATTATAACAATATGCATAATAGTAATAAGATGAATTATAATTTGTTCCTGTTAAACATAAATACATTGTAGTAGATGAGCTTAATTGAGATGATACATCTCCTGAATAAGATGAATATGAGCTTGTATAAATATTTAATGTTGGTTCATTATCAGATTCATCTTTTGTAATTTCAGTATTATATGCGGCATCAATACCATCACAGCATGCATAAATATCTAATGCTGATGAACCTGTAATAGTAATTATTCCTCTTTGATTGCCCTTAGATGATATATCAGAACTTGTTGTTTTAATTCCATCTCCACCAACTGAAATGACTGTACCTGTAACATTTGTAATTGTTACTGAATCATTTCCTTTTATTGCATTATTTACAGCCTTAACTGACAATGTTTGATTTTTAATCTTTAAATCATCTTTAGAATGAATACCATTATTTACAGCTCCAATTACATTTAAAGTACCTTTACCCTTTAATTCTAAATCTACATTGGAATAAATAGCACCACTACCTTGAGATTCATCTGATTCATCAATTGAACCTCTCCTATCAATAATAGTATTTTCAGTTCCATTTTTAGCTGATATTTCTACATCCGTTTCTGAGTTTTCAATAAAGATTGGTGAATTTGTTTTAGATGTAATTGTACAACCATTTAAATTTAGGACAACTGGATTTACACTATCTTCTGAATTAACAACAATCATACCATCAGGTAATGTTCCTGATAAATTATATTCACCACCAGCGGTGATAGTATATGTACTTCCATTTTGAGTGAAATTACCAACCCCTGGTGATGCTAATGAGATTTGAAATGTTGATTCCATTTCATCATATTCATCATACTCATCAGAGAATATAAATTCTGTTGTATCTATTTTTACATTATTACTATCATTATTACTTTCGCTTTCAGATTCTACACTTCCTGAACAGCTTGCAAGTGTAATTATAGTTGCTAAGCCAAGTAGCGCTCCTCCAATAAACTTTTTCTTCATAACCAATACCTCACTTTCGTTTTCTGACCTCATTATAAGTCGCAAAATTTATAAAAAAAAGCATTTGGAAAGTAATAACATTTTTTCACATTTAGTAACGAATTTAATCCCAAAATCATAAAAAAAATCCGAAAATAATCGGATTCTTTTTCACATTTTTTAATTATATTAATATATTCTATTCACCAAAATATTGGCTTAAGAATTCACTAGCTTCTGGATTACCAAGATTCTTTGCCTTTAAGGCTAAATCATGAGCATAATCCTCATCCTTAGAAATACCAACACCATTATAATAGCAATATGCTAATCTTAAGATAGCTGGTGTATAGTTAGCTCTTGCAGCATCTTCAATTAAATTGAAGCCATCATCAATATCATGATCAGCATTCTCTTCATTCATATAGTAATCGCCAAGATAGAACATTGCCTCAACATCTCCACCATCAGATGCAAGCTTATAATACTTTAAGGCTTCTCTATTACTCTTAGTCATACCACCAACACCTTGTTCACTACATCTACCTAACATGTAATATGAATGTGGGTCAGAGTTTCTAATACCCTTCTTATAATATTTAACTGCCTCTTTATAATTTTGTACTACACCATCACCATTATAATAACAATCTCCAAGCTTACCTTGAGCAACTGGTGATTCAGTTAATGCAGCCTGTTGATAATACTTAAATGCTTCAGATGGATCTTTAGCAACACCAATACCATATAAATAACATTCAGCAATATTTAAATAACCCTTTGCTGACCCTAATTCAGCAGCTTTCTTATACCATTCAATTGATTCTTGAATATCCTCATCAGTTTCAGCATTTACTCTTACAATATCACCAATAGCGATTATTGAATCAATATCATTTAATTCAGCAGCCTTCATGTACCATTCTTTAGCTAAATTATCATTAGCCTCAACACCAGTACCATTATGGTAGCATAATGCTAATTCATAAATACCTGTTGGATTTCCCTGCTCTGCAGCCTTCTTATACCAATAGAATGTCTTATTATTATCTCTAGCTGTGCCATATCCGAAATAATAATGTCTAGCTAATTCTGCCTGGCCTTCAGCATATCCTTGTTCTGCTGATTCAGTAAAATACTTAAATGCCATATCAGGTGAAATGTCAACTCCATCACCCTTTTCGTATAAATTAGCTAATTCAAAAGCAGCGGCACCACTCTTTAGGTTTGCGGCCTTTCTATAATAAGCAACAGCCTTAGCCTTATCTTGCTTAACTCCAAGACCATCTAAATAGCAGTCACCTAAATTCTTAAGTGCAGAAGGCTCACCCTTCTTTGCAGCATCAGCATAAAGCATAACAGCTTGTCTAATATCTTGTTCTACTCCAAGACCATCTCTATATAAATTACCTAAATCATTTTCAGCCTTAGCGTAATCCTGACTAGCTAATTCAGAGAAAATCCTAAATGCTTTTTCATAGTCTTGCTTAACACCATTACCATCTCTATAGATTGTTGCCATATTATAAGGAATGATTAAATCATCATTCTTATCACTTAAATATGAATATAATTCTAATGCTCTTTGGTAATCTATAGTATTTATATCTCCATAATAACAACAATTAGCTATATGTAATAAAACATCATCATCTTGATCTGGATCATCTTGATAATTCTTTAATGCTTCTAATGTATCAATCTCAGTACCATATCCATAATAATAACAATCAGCTAAACCAGAAGAAGCATGATTATTACCCATTTCTACTGACTTCTTATAACAATTGAAGCCTTCTTCTTGATTAACTTCTGTACCAAGACCATTAATAAACATATAACCTAAATATTCTAAAGCAATAGAATTACCCTTTGTTTCACTAAATACTTCAAATGCTCTATCATATTGTTCATTATCAAATAATTGAATAGCAACAGCAACCTTATTAGGATCATCAACCTCTTCAATAACTGGTTCTTCCTCAATAGGTTCCTCTTCAACTATATCTTCTTCAACATCTAACTCTTCACTTGGTTCTTCAACTGTTTCTTCCTCAGCAGTTTCAGTCTCTTCAGTTGGAGTTCCTTCTTCAGCAAACTCTTCAACAGGACTTTCCTCTTTAGACTCTATTTCTTCGACTTTGTCTTCGTCTTGTTCAGGCTCTGCCTCTTCAAGAGGTGTTTCATCTTGAGCTGAATTTTCATCTACAGGTTCTGTTTCTTCAGTTTCAGCTTCTTCTTGAACAGGAGTTTCTTCCTCAATAGGTGTTTCATCTTCAGACTTAGTTTCTTCTTGAATAGGAGTTTCTTCCTCTTCAGGTTTTGTTTCTTCCTTAGGTTCTTCAGCCTTATCTAAACTTTCATTAGGCTCAATACCATTTTTAGCAAGTTCAGAAACAACATTTTCTAAAGATGGATATAAAACATATTCATGTAATTCACTCTTTAATTCATCTGCAGCTAAAATAATATCATCTGATAAATCATCATCAGCGAATACCTTTTCAAATAAATCATCAATTGATTCATCACAAATTACGTTAATTGAAGGCTTTCCTCTTAAGTTAGAATTTGCTACCTTAACAGCTTCATAATACTCATTTTTCTTAAGTGCTTCTAAAGTAACGACGTTCAAAATGGCATCAGAACGTAAGATGCCGGCTCTTATTTTCTTTTCATCGTTTCCTTCACAATCCTTGATTTGAAATCCAGAATTTGCTAGCTCATTTGAAATGTTTTTTTCACAAGATAAAATAAATAAACGATTTTTTCCCATTTGAATACCTCCAAATTTATCACCAATTTAAACTATTATAACAAAAAACTTATAAAAATTTTAGTCATTTTAACTATTAATGACAATTTTTCTTGATTTTGTTGATTTTCTCTTAATGCTATTTTTTAATTCAAACCTAAACATTCTAAAAATTTGTTTATGAAAACCTTTAAAAAAAGCAGAATCATCCTTATCTAAAAGCTTCTTTCTTTCTCTCATTTTCTTAAAATATCTAAAAGGTTTCTTCTTAACATCTAGTAGTGAAGAATCTGGTTTTTCCTTAGCAATTTTTACTAATATTTCAACATATCTTTTTCTTTCTTCATTTGTGGTTTCATCAAAAAATCTGTCGACAGTTCTTTCAAAATATCTAGATGCTAAAGAATTTCTTTTAACTCTTTTAAATCTAGTGTCACTTGCAATATGCCAATTAAATGGATCATGTTGCAAAACAGTAAATCCACTTGTCTTTAAGAATTCAATGTTTTCAACATTATATAAAAGCATAGCTACAGTGCTCATAGTTGAACTCATAGCACATACCTTATTTTGAATTCTAAAATATTCTGGTGTATGCAAAATATTTTTATCTAAGAATCCAGGACCATCAAAATCATATACCTTAATAATTACATCCTGAACATCAATTTCAGCAAATATTGATGCATATAACGCTAAGTTACCACCCTTAGAATGGCCACCAACCATTATCTTTCTATTATATAAATTTGAAATATCCATTATGTATTTAACAGCATCTCTTTGGGAAGGAACTTCATTCATATAAGCCATATTTAAATCCTCTTCCCAGCCTGTAATTGTTAAATCAGTTCCTCTAAATACAATATAACAAAAATCTAATATAAAGAATGTAACACCAAAGAATTGTTCTACTGTTTCATTATCGATAATACTTCTAAATGCCTTAAAATAAACATTATCATATCTAGTTGTATGCTCAATTAAAGCACAAAGTTTTTCATTTTTAGGTCTTGTTGTAGTTCCATAAGAAAGCTTTTTAGCATTCTTTGCATTAACAACATCTTTAATGAAAATTTCTTGATTTGAGTCAGAAGAAAAAAGTTCAAAGTTTAGATACCCTAGTTCAGCAAAAATGAGGGCATCTATTTCATTGAATTCAAGCTTTTCAAATGATTCATTTCCATATTTTTTTAAATACCAAAGCATATTTTTCATAGGAAAACCTCAAGAAACAAACATTTAAAATATTATAACATATATTTTCGTACTAATTATAGCTTTTTATTCTTAATTAGATATCTACTTACAGCTACTATTGTTTTAGCATCCTTAATTCTTCCATCTTCTATCATCTTAATAACTTCATCTAATGGAATATATTCTAATTCTATAACCTCATCATCATCAAAATGTGTTTGAGTTTTTATGAAATTTTCTGCTAAATATAAATAAATTATTTCAGAGCTATAGCCACATGTTGGATATGTTACTCCTAAGCTTTCTAATTTATCTGTTTTATTGCCGGTTTCTTCTTCAAATTCTCTTAATGCTGCATAATAAGGATCCTCACCCTTTTCAAGCTTACCAGCAGGAATTTCATAAATTACTTCATCATATGAATATCTAAATTGTCTTTCTAATATTACTTCATTTTTATCGGTAATAGCTAAAATTGCGGCACCACCTGGATGTCTTACAATTTCTCTAATGCTTTCATTACCATTAGGGCATAATACCTTATCCTTTTCTAAAGTAACTACCTTACCAGAAAAGATTACTTCACCACTAATTTTCTTTTCTCTCATATCCATAAAATCACCTTCTAAACATTATTATTTTAACACAAATAACTATTATAGTTATCTTACTTCTTTGATTTACGATATTTTAATGGAGATATTCCATAATATGATTTAAAAGCATTAGTAAAATGCTCTATAGATGAATATCCTACAAGTCCTGATATTTCAGTAACTGATAAATCTGAATATAATAATTTATTTGAGGCAAATGACATTCTTGCTTCATTTTTTAAAGTGATAAAATTCTTTTTATAATTATCTAATAAATACCTTTGTAATTCTCTTACACTTAAAAATAATCTTTTAGCTAATTCTTCAATAGTAATTGTTTGGAATTCTTCTCTCATTATTTTATCTATTTCAAATTGATGATTATCTAAATCCCAGTGAGATAATTTATCACCAACTATTTTTTCATTTCTTAATATATCAACAATTATTGTTTTAAACATTGATACAACAACTTCATTATATCCGAATCCCTTTTTACTTAATTCTTTTAAAACTACAGAAAATGGAAAACTTAAATCAGGTTCCATTCCAACAAAATTCTTTTCTAATAAATAAACATATTTTTGGAATGCAGTTGATTTATCAATAACATAATACACAGAATAGCATTTCATTTTATCATACGGGATAATTTGTGCATTTGAATATTCAGAAACAACAAAATAATAATTCTTATCTATTTCATATTCGGTATCATTAATTAATAATTTACCTCTTCCCTCATCAACATAATTTATTACTAATATATCTTTTCCATATGATAATGAGACACTTGGTTCACTTATTTCTTTATATGAGAATTCTGCCATATGTAAAAATATTTTAGCCATCATAAATTTAATTGATTCATTACTCTTAAACATATTATCACTATCCTTTAATTAATTGTATCATTTTTGCGTAAATACGACAATAAAAGTCTTAAAAGGTCATATTTATACCAAGAAAGCGCAAACATATAATGCGATAATATAATTAATATAAGGAGAAAGAAATATGAGAAAAATTAAAATGTTTTTAGGAATTGTATCAGTATCTTCACTTGGACTTTTAGCCGCTTGTGGTGAGACAGATGTCCCAAATGATCCTGATAATACAAACACTACTGAAGAGGAATTAAGCTATGATGAAACACCAACAATCTTCTTAGCTGGTGATTCAACTGTTAAAACTTATGAAGAAAATCAATTCATTGGTGGATGGGGTCAATATCTAGATAAATTTTTAGATGATTCAATCACAGTAAAGAACTGTGCTCAAGGTGGTAGATCATCTCGTTCATTTATTAATGAAGGAAGATTATATGATAGAAAGAATTCAACATACACATTTAAAGAAAATGGTGGTAATTCAATTGGTGATGAAATAAAGGCTGGAGATTTTTTATTCATCCAATTTGGTCATAACGATGACTCAACTAAAGCCGGAAACACATTAGCTGAAAGAATGGTTCCACTTGGTGAAAAGGATGCTAATGGTATTTATCCAACAACTCCAGCAACTGAAACAACAATTGTTAAAGATAATAGTGGTGTACCAACAAATGATTCAGTTAGCCAAGCAGTTAAAACAGGAATGAGTAGTTATTCTTCTGTTTTAACTGCATATTTAAGAGATGCAGTTTCAAAATATGGTGACTCATATTATGAATATGGAAACGGAACTTATAAATGGTATTTAAAGCAATATATTGATTTTGCAAGAAGTCATGGTGCAACACCAGTTTTAGTAACACCCGTTTCAAGAGTTAAGTTTGCTAATAATGTAATTATTGGTGGAGCTGGCTTACATGGTGAAAATTTCGCATATGTTGAAGCTGTAAAGCAACTTGCTGAAGAAGAAAATTGTATGTGTATTGATTTATTCTCTAAGTCAAAGACATTACTTGAAACTGCAACTCCTACATATTCTGATTTAGTTATGGCTTTAAAACCAAATTCATTAGTAGGTACATGGCCAGAAGATTATGATTATTTATATAAGAATACAGCCGAAGGCTATGAAGGAATCGAGGCAACACATTATAATAAATATGGTGCTTTTATCGAGGCAGCTTATGTTGCTGAAGCGATTAAGACAGCAACAAAAACTGGCGAATATAATAAAAACAAAGAATATTATAACTTTAAGAATAAAGTACATACTTCTCCTGAGGTATACATTGAACCATCTAATCTAATGCCAAAGGAAAAAGTTGCTAAAATTGAGGAAACTCTAAGTACTGTAAATGTTAAAAATCCAAATAGATCTTATTATGATCCAGCTTTAGTTGTTACAGCTATTAACAATTTAACTCAAGCTAATGATATCAATAACGAAAATTATTTAGCAGTTGAAGTTGAAGCTAAAAAGGTAAGAAAACAGTACTTTAAAGTCAATATAGATGATAGAGGTAAAATAACTAATATTAATTCACTTGTTGCAATTGAACAAAAGGTTGAAGAATTAATAATTGCTAACAGACCAGTGCCTACTGAAACTATCATATTCAATGCATCTGATTTAACATTAGCTAATAAAGAAACTATTACTTCTACAATTACTTCTGGTGATTTCAAAATTGTAGGAGCATCAGGTAAAGCTATTACCGTTATGGACCAAAACGTTAATTTCAAATATAATGGTACAGACTATAGTGCAACTAAATCATTATCTATGGGTGGTTCAGCAACATTTGGTAGTAATAGATACATTGAGTTTGAAACAACTAAAGATGCAACTATTACAGTTGTTGCTAAATCAAGTGGAACCGATGATAGAATTGTAAAAATGGTTAAGGCATCTGATTCAAGTGAAGCTGCTAAATTTGATGCAAAATCTAGTGTATCAGTTACATCTGCAAGTAATATTGCTAAAGGTAAGTATCAAGTAGGTAGTGCTGGAAGCGGTATGTATATCTTCGCAATTATAATTGAATATTTTGATTAAAATAAAAGCCAACCTAATCAGGTTGGTTTTCATTTTCTTCTTCTATTTCTATAATATAATCTTCATTTTTTTTAGTAACTTCATCCTCATCATCAAATACAAGCTTTGATACTTCAGGTTCAGGATCTGACATATGCATACCTAAATATCCATTCTTCTTAATCTTTAATAAGAAGAAAGCTAAGAAGACAAGTGATACTATTAATATAATTGTATTACTAATACCCATAGATAGACCAGCACATAATGTAGGAGACATATCTGGATTAATTGAATGAACAACGAATAAGAATAAGATTCTACTTCCAATTCTAGATAAATTTAATATTGTTGATAACTTTGTTTGACCAAAGCCATATAGTAAGCCTAATACACCAGCTGTAACGCCTAAAGCAATAATAGATAGGGAATCATATACAAATATTTCTTTTACCATTTCCTTATAATATTCTGATTTAGCATCGCTTGATGTAAATAATTCTACAAATTGATTAATGAATACGAATCTCATTAATATATAACCTATTAATGAAACTCCAGTAACACTAATGATTGTAACAACAAATGCCTTAATGGCTCTTTTCATATTACTATTTCCAAGGTTTTGAGATACAATTGTTGATTCTCCTTCTTCAAATGAATTTGTAGGAGACGTAATCAAACCACACATATTATTAGAAACACCAAGTGTACCAACAATTAAACCATCAGTAACAACGTTCCAATAATAACCACACATTGCATTTACAACAACCTTACCTAATGACATTACGAACTTACCTAAGAAAATAGGAACAGATAATTTTAAGATAGGAACTACGTATAACTTCTTTGGTAAAATCATTTTTAATGATAATCTTAAAATATTATTCTTGCTAAATAAAATAAATAAACCAATTCCTGTTAAAGCACCTTGAGCAATAATAGTTGCTACTTCAACAAAGATAATATTCTTTAATGAACCACCAATTCCAAATACAAATAAACAAGTTAAGCCAACCTTAATGAATAATACCATTAGGTTTAGATACATTATTATTTTTGAATTACCTTTAGCCTTTTCAAGACCAATAAATACATTATTTAATGAAACAAATACTAATTCAATTAGCTGTAAGATAAAATACATTAATACATCAGAATTACCAGCACCAGGTACCTGACATAATCTTAACAATGGATAAGCAAGTGGAATTAAAATTAAACATAGAATACCACTTAATATTAATGACATGAAGAACATGTTAGATGAAGCATGTCTTGCATGCTTAACCTCACCAGCTCCATAATATCTAGCTACTAATACACATCCACCAGCAGCGAGTCCTGCTCCAAATGATTGAATAGTACTCTTAATCTGATTAATAGCTACTACATTAGTTTGAGCATCTGTAGATATCTGAGCACAGATGGCTGCGTCAATTAATGAATAAACTGAATTAAATAACTGATACAAAGCAAGTGGAGCTATGATAACAAAGATAGTTTTCCATAGATTTCCACTAAGAATCATCTGTCTTCTTTTTATCTGTTTTATACTCTTTGAAGCTTCCATCTTATCACCCCGATTTCAATAGAATTATATATCAACAATAAAAATATTTTGGAAAAATTCGCACAAATAAATTTTTTTTTGAAATAACATAAACTTTGTTTTGTTTATTTATGTCAAAAGTGATACAATATTCATTGTGTTTTAAATAAGGGAGATGACACAATGTTTTTAAATCTTTTAGCAACATCTGATTTTGAAGCATATAAAATATTAATACCTATAGCTATGATTCTTCTTTTATCAAAGCTACTAAGTATGGGTGCAAGAAGAATCGGAATTCCACAAGTAATAGGTCTATTACTTACGGGTGTAATATTAGGTGCTGTAACATTAATACCATTCCCAGATAATTGGAGAATTATTTCAAATGATTCTGCGAGTGTTGGTATTGCAGTATTAGCCGAAATCGGTGTAGTAATAATAATGTTTAGTGCTGGTCTTGAAACTGATGTTAAGCAAATCAAAAAGACTGGATTAGCCGCTATAGTTATAACGTTATTAGGCGTAATAGTTCCTATGGGCTTAGGATTTTTAGCAAGTTTAATATTACCAGCTGAAGAAACAGTTACTAAAACAGTATTTAGAAACTTATTCTACGGTGTTATTCTAACAGCTACTTCTGTATCAGTTACAATAGCTGCCTTAAAAGAATTAGGAAAATTGAACACTAAGATTGGTACTGCAATTGTAAGTGCCGCTATCTTAGATGATATAATCGGTGTTATTATTCTTTCTGTTATTCTTTCATTAGATAAAGCGGCTACAGTTCAAGGCAGTAGCGCCTCTACTGAAATAATAATGGTTTTTGTTAAGACTATATTATTCTTTGTATTCGCAATTGGTGCAGGTTTAATTATTAGAATGATATTTAAAAAGCTTTCTAATAAATATGACCATCATAGACGTATCGCAATATTCTCATTAGCAGTAGCATTTGCCTATGCATTCATCGCTGAATATATATTTGGTATAGCCGATATCACTGGTGCATTCTTCGCAGGTTTAATTCTATCTAAGATGAAGGATACAGAATATATTGAACAAAAGACAGATACTTCTGCATGGTTATTATTTACTCCAGTATTCTTTGCTAAGGTTGGACTTTCTTGTATGTCTAGCTTTACAGGTGGAAACGGAATGAATTTAAATTTTGTAATATTTGGTATAACTTTCATTTTCGCAGGTATAGCTGGTAAGCTATTAGGATGTGGTATTGGTGCAAAGATTACTAAATATAGTTTTAAAGATTCATTCAGATGTGGTGTTGGTATGATGTGTAGAGCTGAAGTATGCTTAATTTGTGCTCAAAAGGGTATTGATAATAATATCATCAGCGCATCAATTCAACCATTCATTTTGGTATTAATTTTAATTACATCATTTGTTACTCCTCTTCTTCTTAAGATTTCATATAAGCATGATGAAATTGATATGACTCCACTTTATGAAGGATATAATGAAGAAACTGGTGAAACATATCAAAATTACGAAGGTCCATCAATCGACCAATAGAAAAAAAACTCGGAATTCCGAGTTTTTTTCTATATTTTAATATTTCTTATTTCAATATTAATTCATTTAAGATATCCGCAAAAGCCTTAGGATCATCTGGTAGAATTCCTTCTTGTAATAATGCTTCATTATATAAGATATTAGTATATTTCTTAAAGCTATCCTCATCAGCTACCTTTAAAGCTTCAAGCTTAGTAAATACAGGATGGTTAGGGTTAAGTTCGAATATTCTTTCTGCTTTAACTTCCTTATTATTTTGAGCTCTTAATACTCTTTCCATTTCAAATGTTAATCCACCATCAGCTGTAACACAGCATGGAGCGTCCTTAAGCTTCTTAGATAATACAACATCTTTAACTCCTGGAATAGAATCCTTAACTGCTGTTAAGAAATCTTTCTTTTCTTCCTTAAGCTCATCAATCTTCTTAGCTTCTTCTTCATCTACTAAATTTAAATCATCATTATTAACTGACTTAAATGCTTTTCCATTATAATCCTTTAATACTTGAATCATAAATTCATCTACATCATCAGATAATAATAATACATCATAATCCTTAGATTTAACTAAATCCATTTGAGGTAATGCTAATACAGCTTCCTTAGATTTACCAGTTGCGTAATAAATTTCTTTTTGATCCTCTTTCATCGCATTTACATATTCTTCAAATGTAATTAGTTTATCTTGTTTTAAGGATTTCATAATGATTAAATCCTTTAATTGATCCTTCTTAGCACCAAAGTTTTCATATAAACCAAACTTTAGATTTAATCCATAATAGCTAAAGAATTCTTCATACTTTTCTCTATCATTCTTTAACATTCTAGATAATTCAGCTAAAATCTTCTTTTCTACATTAGACGCAATCTTCTTAATTGCCTTATCCTCTTGTAACATTTCACGTGAAATATTAAGTGGTAGGTCGGCTGAATCAACTAAACCTTTTACAAATCTTAAATATTCAGGAATTAAATCCTTACACTTATCTAAGATAAATACACCCTTAGTATATAACTGTAAGCCTCTATCATTCTTATCTCCATACATATCAAATGGAGCCTTCTTAGGAATGAATAATAAAGCATTATAAGTTAACATACCTTCAACATTAACGAAGATATTAGCTAAAGGATCTTGCCAATCCATAAATTTTGCCTTATAGAAATTATTTAATTCATCATCAGTAACTTCACTCTTATTCTTTTTCCAAATAGGTAACATTGAATTTACTGTTTCTAATTCTAAATGAGTCTTAGGTTCTGAATCTTTATCATCATTATCATCCTTCGGATCATATTTAGTTACCCAGGTCTTAATAGGATATCTTACATAATCTGAATATTTCTTAATTAAATCCTTAATAGTATATTCATCTAAATAATCATCAAATTTATCATCTTCTGTATTATCTCTTAGATATAATGTAATCTTAGAACCAAATTCACTATAATCTGAATCATCAACTGTATATGAGTCTAAACCATCAGATTCAAATACATGAGCCTTGCCATCTGTAACACTCTTAGTTTCAACCTTTACTGATTTAGCAACCATAAATGCTGAATAAAAACCTACACCAAATTGTCCAATAATATCAACATCAGGTGTCTTTTCTGAAGCCACCTTTTCTAAGAATTCTTTAGAACCAGACTTAGCAATTGTACCTAGATTATTTTCTAGTTCCTCTAAAGTCATACCAACGCCATTATCAGTAATAGTGATTGTTCTATTATCCTTATCAGCCTCAACCTTAATTTCATAATCTGCAGTTGGTATCTTTTCATCAGTTAAAGATAAATAATGTCTCTTATCAATTGCATCACTCGCATTTGAAATTAACTCTCTTAAAAATATCTCCTTATGAGTATAGATTGAGTTAATCATCATATCTAATAATTTTTTAGTTTCTGTTTTAAATTGTTTCTTTTCTGCCATAAAAATACCTCCAAAACACAATACAACATAAATTATAGTCCTCTATTTTAGCACTGTCAAGTGATAAGTGCTAATTATTTGATATTTTCAATTAGAAACAATCAAAATTGCAAATATATTAATTATATAATATAATTAAAAATAGGTGATAACATGTTAGATAGCTTTAGAATCAGGGCAGTAAATATTAAAAGAAATATTAAAATATCCGCTTATTTACCAAAGGACTATTATAAGACAGATAAGAAATATCCCCTTTTAATTCTTTTTGACGGTCAATTCTTCTTTAAATTCTTAGATGAGGATAAAAGAATCATTGATTTTAATTCTTTATTAGAAAAAGAAAATAGAGAATTTATTGTTATCGCACCACACGCCCCAAGAGATGAAATGCCAGATTGGAGAATATCTGAGTTAAACCCATATTATAAAGGAAATATTGATACCGTCGATTCTTCACTTGCTAATAATTATGCTGAATATATAACTAACGAGCTTATTCCAATGCTTAAATTAAAATATAGATTCAGTGATGAAATATATTTATTAGGATATAAGGATTCTGGAATCTTATCTTTATATATGCTATATGCTTATCCTATTTATAAGGGAGCTATGGTATTTAATCCTAATTTATTAGATTGTAATCATAAGATATTTGAGGATTTGGATCAAAGATTTGATAAAACCAAAAAAATCTTCTTGTTTCAAGGAGGATTAGATGTTTCTGATAATGAAGAAAATCTATTTTATGATTTACAATCTACTATATCAAAAGGAAATGCTGAATATTTTATATTAGATTATGAACAAGATTTAGATAATTCAGCTAAATCAATGGAATCCAGATTAAATGTAGCATTTGATATGATAATTAAAGGGTAGTCATTTGACTACCCATTTTTATTACTTTTCTAATTCTTCTACAATCTTTTTAATATCATCATGAATTACTATATTTGCTATATCATCATATTGTGTATAGCTTTTATTTAATAATACTAAATATTTACCATTAAAATACCTAACGAATCCCGCTGCCGGATATACAGTTAATGATGTACCAACAACTATTAACATATCAGCACGTCTTATTGAATCTATAGCATTTTCAATATCTGATTCATTTAATGATTCTTCATATAATACAACATCAGGTTTAATCATGTTTCCGCATTTATCGCAGTAAGGAACATGATTTTTATCCTTTTTACTTAATTCTAATGCTTCCTTAGCATTAAATTTCTTATGGCATCTCATACAATAATTTCTATCTGTCGAGCCATGTACCTCAATTACATTTTTTGAGCCAGCCATTTGATGTAGGTTATCAATGTTTTGAGTTACTACAGCTTTTACCTTACCTTGCTTCTCAAGTTCAGCAAAATAAATATGAGCATTATTAGGTTTAGCATCTAAATAAACCATCTTATCAAAATAGAATTCATAAAAAATATCAGGGTGTGCCACAAAGAATGAATGAGATATTATTTCTTCTGGTCTAAAATGATTATCTAGTTTTTGATTATAAATACCATCTGCAGATCTAAAATCTGGTATACCTGAATTAGTAGATAAACCAGCACCTGAGAATATTACTATGTTATTACATTCCTTAATCGCTTGTTTTAATTTTTCTATATTTTCCATATTAATCGCCTCTTATAATTTCATTATAAAACTATTAATTATCAAATTCAACAAATGAAAAAGGTTAGGATTTCTCCTAACCATTTTTACTTAATACTCTTAATTTCATCTAATACGAATGAAATTGCGTCTTCCTTAGTCTTTTCAGTTTTTTCCATTGTAGATCTAATCTTAAATTCTACAACATTTTCATTTGCTCTCTTACCACAAATAATCATGAATGGAACACCAATTAATTCCCAGTCCTTAAACTTAAAGCCAGGACGTTCATCTCTATCATCTAAGACAACCTCAACACCATTTTGCTTTAATGTATTATAAATTTCATCAGCTAAACCCTTTTGAGCTTCATCCTTATAATTGATTGGAACAATTACTGCCTGATATGGTGCTACATTTAATGGCCACTTAATACCAAATTCATCATGATATTGTTCTACAATAGATTGTAATGTTCTTGTAACACCAATACCATAACAACCCATTACCATAGGTACATTTTGACCATTTTCATCAACATATGTACACTTCATAGCATCACTATACTTAGTTTGTAATTTAAAGATTTGACCAACTTCAATACCACGCTCTTGTTTCATTGGCTTACCACAAATTGGGCATAAGTCACCAGCAACAGCCTTCTTTAAATCAACAACCTTACCATTGAAGTCTCTGCCGTAGTTAGCATTTAAATAATGGTAATCCTTCTTATTAGCACCAATAACTAAATTCTTTGAATTAGCTACTTCTATATCGATATAAATGTCACATTCTAATCCCTTAGGACCACAGAAACCATGAATAGAATTTAATGATAAGATTTCTTCATCTTTAGCAAGTTCTAAATAATTTTCATTAGAATTTGAAGCATTGCATAGCTTAATTTCATTAATTTCTCTATCGCCTCTTACTACCGCTGCGATTAATTTATTATTTACATAATCATGATAAATAATTGTCTTTGCAGTCTTCTTAGGATCAACATTTAAGAATGCAGAAATCTCTTCAATAGTTCTTTGATTTGGAGTTTCCTTTTCTTCTAAAGGTAACATTTCTGAATTATCTAATTCAATTTCTTTAATTGTTGCTTTTTCTACGTCAGCTGCGTAACCACAATCATCACAATATACAATTTCAGATTCACCAATATCAGATAAAGCCATAAATTGATGAGAACCATTACCACCAATGTTTCCTGTATCGGCTAATACTGCTTGCCAATGTAAGCCTAATCTAGTAAAGATTCTAGAATAGCAGTCATACATATTTTGGTAAGATACTTCTAATCCTGCTTCATCCTTATCAAATGAATAAGCATCCTTCATGATGAATTCTCTACCTCTCATTAATCCAAATCTAGGTCTTAATTCATCTCTATACTTTGTTTGAATTTGATATGGAAGTAAAGGTAATTGCTTAGATGATTTTACTAAATCTCTCATTAATGTAGTAAATACTTCTTCATGAGTAGGTCCTAAACAGAATTCTCTTTCATGTCTATCCTTTAATCTCATTAATTCAGGACCATACTTAAACCATCTACCTGATTCTTCCCAATATTCCTTTGGCTGGATAGCTGAGCATAGAATCTCAACACCACCAGATTTATCCATTTCTTCTCTAATTATATTTTCAACTTTCTTCAATGATCTTAATCCTGTAGGTAAATAATTATAAATACCTGCAACCTCATTTTTTATTAAACCAGCTCTTAATAAAAGCACATGAGAATCAATTTTAGCCTCTTGTGGTGCTTCCTTTAAAGTTGCGATAATCATTTGACTAGCCTTCATATCTAATCCTCCTAAAAAATACTTCTTTATTATATCATAATAAAAAATTATGTGCCATATAATATTACATAACAAAATGGACAAAAACATTTCAACTGTACAATCTTTCGAAAAGTCTTTATTTTTACCATTTATTATAATATAATATGATATATAGTTTGCGATTCAATCTCAAAAAGAAAGGAGAATACTATGGAAAAGCAAAAAACGCGTGATGACATCAAGATCTTTGCTCTTGGTGGACTTGGCGAAGTAGGAAAAAATATGTACTGTATAGAATTCCGTAATCAATTATTCGTAATTGATGCTGGTATATTATTTCCAGATGAACATTTACTTGGAGTAGATTACGTTATTCCTGATTTTACATATTTAAAGGAACATCAAGAACAAATTGTTGGTCTTTTCATTACCCATGGACATGAAGACCATATAGGTGGAATTCCATTCCTTTTAAAACAAGTAAAAATACCTAAAATATACGCAGCTGGTGTAACAGTTGATTTAATCGAAAATAAATTAGAAGATTATCCTGAATTATTAGGTTCTACTCAAATAGTTGAATTCAAGTCTCACTTTGTTTATCAATTTGATGGAATTGAATTATCATTTGCTAGAATTTCTCACTCTATTCCAGATTCATTTGCGTTTTTATTTAAAACACCATTTGGATATATCGTTCATACAGGAGATTTCAAGATTGATTTAACACCTGTTGGGCCTGGAGCTGAGCTTGAAAAATTCGCTAAAGTAGGAAACGAAGGCGTATTATGTATGCTTGCTGATTCTACTAACGCTTTAAGAGAAGGCTTTACTGAATCAGAAAGAAAAATCGGAGATTCAATTAAGGAATTATTTAGTAGAATTGAAGATAGAATTATTGTAGCCACTTTCGCTTCTAACATGTATAGAGTTCAACAAATCATTGAAGCCTGTATTGCAACTAATAGAAAGGTTGCCGTATTCGGACGATCAATGGAAAAGACTATTGAAGTAGGTCAACAAGTTGGTTATATTAAAGCACCTAAGGGAACAATTGTTCTACCTGAGGATATCAATAATTATAAGCCCAGTGAAATGTGTCTATTATGTACAGGAAGCCAAGGTGAGCCTTTAGCTGCATTATCTAGAGTAGCCGCTGGTTCTCATAAGATTATTAAACTTATTCCAAGTGATACTATTATCTTCTCTTCTAATCCAATACCTGGAAATCAAGAAGGCGTTAATAGAACAATTAACCAATTATTTAAGCAAGGCGCTAATGTTATCACACATTCACCTATCGCAGATACACATACAACAGGACATGGTTCTCAAGGTGAATTAAAGTTAATGCTTACATTAATTAGACCTAAATATTTCATTCCTGTTCATGGTGAATATCGTATGCAAAGAGTTCATGCTGATTTAGCAATTGAAACAGGAACTCCAAAAGAAAATACATTTATTCTTTCAAATGGTGATACAGTTATCATCAATGAAAATGAAGCATACAAGGCTGATAAGGTTCAAGCTGGTGATGTTTATATTGCTGGTACTGGTATTGGTGATGTATCTTCTACTGTTATTAAAGAAAGAAAAGCATTATCAGACGATGGTATGTTTGCTGTAATAGTAACAATTGATTCAAAGAAGAAAACTATTCCAATTGAACCACAGGTTGTATCTCGTGGCTTCATTTATATGAAAGATAGCGAAGCCCTAACAAAGGATTTCGTAGATTATTCTAAAAAATTTATCCAAGAGGAAATGATAAAGTCTCCTACAGTTAGAATTAATTATATTAAAACAGCTCTAACTGAAAAATTGGCTGCCTATATCGTTGAAAAAACTGATAGACACCCAATCGTCATTCCTGTATTTATGGATATTGCCTAAGACTGCTTAATTGCAGTCTTTTTTCTATACCTTATATTTGTTATTTACACAATTAGAACACATATTGCATCTACCATCATATTTAAATCCAAAATATTCAGCTAAAGATTTATGAATGCATTTACTAGATAATGAAAGCTTAATAACCTTATCCAGTTTTTCTCTTCTATCGTCCTTAATCCTTTTTAATTCCTTACCACTTTTTTCTGGATCTTCAATATTATCAATAAAATATTCTACTGTCTTAATATCATTCATATTAAATAATAATAAAGCCTCTGCTCTTAACCCATCTCTAGAACCTCTTCCAGTTTGTTGAGAAAAATCTTCAATGGATTGAGGCAAATCATATTCAATAACATACCTAATATCTGGTATATCTATTCCCATTCCAAAGGCATTTGTACATACTATGATATTAGTTTTTTTATTTTTATAATCTATTAATACCTTTCTTTTTTCATCCTTTTCTAAAGCCCCATGATATATTAATACATCAAATCCTTTTTCCCTTAAATAATTAGCTACATGAGTAACCTTCTTTATTGTTAAGCAATATATTAATATATGCTCATTAATTTTATCCTTTATATAAAAGTATAAATCTCTATCCTTATCCTTAGTTTTAATAATTCGATAAAATATATTGGGTCTATCTGGATTACCTCTTATAATAACAGGATTATTCAATTTCAGTAAATTAGTAATCTTATCTGATGTTATATCAGTTGAGGTAGCTGTTAAAGCTAGCATTTTAGGTCTTTTTTTGAGTTTTTCTAAAAATAATGGTATTTCACCTAGGGCATATCTAAAATCTTCACTCCAAAGAAGTGTATGAGCTTCATCACATACAAATAAATCTATATCTAACTTTAATATTTCATTTATAAATTTTTTATTTTGTAATCGTTCTGCCGATACATATAATATCTTAATTTTATTTAATCTTAACTTTTCAAATATAATATCTTGTTCTTCTATACTTTGTAATGAATTAATAAATTCAGCTTTAATACTATTCTTCTTTAAATTAATTACCTGATCTTGCATCAAAGCAATTAATGGACTAACAACAATAGTTAATCCATCAAGCATTAATGCAGGAAGTTGGAAAGTAATAGATTTACCATAGCCTGTAGGTAATAATCCTATTACATCAATACCATTCATTAAATTATCTATTATCTCCTCTTGATAATCCTTTAGCTTATCGAATCCAAAGTAATATTGTAATAATTCTTCTCTATTCATATTCTCACCAAAGGTACTTATAGCATAAATATTTTTGAGAAAATAGACTCTTTAGTTTGAGAAAAAAATCGCAAGCAAAATTGCTTACGATTTCAAAGATTTATAATTGAAATTATTTAAAAACATCTGAATGTGAACCAGTATTAACCAATGTCAATGTTAAAATGTCTCTCTTTATATAGTACACTAGCAGCCAATCTGGTTTTATGTGGCATTCTCTAAGTCCTATTAGGTTTCCACTCAACTGATGATCTTCATATTTAGTATCTAAATCTCTACCATTTCTTAACTCATTAATGACATGATCTAATAAAGAAATATCTAAGCCTCTCTTACACATACGCTTATAATTCTTCTTAAATTTAGATGTAAATTTAACTAAATACATTGACTAATCCATTAAAGCCTTTTTTAGCTCTTCCATTGAAGAATAGCCTTTAACATTTGCATCATCAGTAATTCTAACAGCTTCAGCAACTGCTTCAAGAGTTTCTTTATTATACTTAGGGATTTCTACATTAAACGGTAATCCGCCTCTTAATACACATTGATATAAAAACAGATTTACAGCACTAGACATATCTAATCCTAATGTAGCAAATAAATCATTAGCTTTTTTCTTAATACTAGAATCAATTCTTATTTGTGTAGGTGTAGTCATAATAAATACCTCCTTTTCACTTCAATTATACTTCTTTTAGTTTACAATGTAAACATATTTGAAAATATTTTCGCAATAGATTCATTGAATGATGGCAATAAAATTAGTTTTTAATTCTATTGCCAAAGGTACTTATAACATAATTTTTTTTGAGAAAATAGATTCTTTAGTTTGAGAAAAAAATCGCAAGCAAAATTGCTTACGATTTCATATTCATTAATCAACATTTTTCATACAAGCTTATTTAGCTTGTTTTTTATTACCATTCTTTATGATGTCTATCTAAATTCTTAACATCAACCTCTTCGATGAAATTTTCACCCTTAAAACTCATATCATCAGTTTTATCTGGTTCATGTTTCCAAACAACACCATCATTTAATTGTTCTGATGCTAAAAATAGCATAATAGCTGCGCAATTAGATAGATTTAAACTTCTTACTTTATCTGTTGTAGGTATTCTATAACAGTCATCTAAATATTCCTTTAAAATATCATACGCAATACCTGTTGATTCAGCTCCAAAAATTAAATATATCTTTTCATCCTCTTTTGCTTCTTCTTTAAAATTAATTGTGGAAGGAGACTTCTTACCATATCTAGTTAAGAAATAGTATTTACCAGGATTTTTTGATTTAAAGTCATCAAAATCATCATATAAAGTATAATGAATATATTCATAATAATCTACTGCACTTCTTTTTAATTGCTTCTCATCAATTCTAAATCCTAATGGTTCAATTAGATGTAGATCCGCATTAAAGCCTACACAGCTTCTCATTATATTACCTGTATTTTGAGGTATTTCTGGATGATATAAAACAACATTTATTTTACTCATTTATATTCTCCTTTAGATAATTATCTATAGCATATTTAATACCATCTTCAAGCGGTGGCTTTGTAATATATGTAGCTATTTTCTTTACCTCATTTGGAGCTTGTCCCATAACAATAGATATATCTGATGCCTTTAGCATCTCTATATCATTTACATTATCTCCAAATGAAATGATTTTATAATTTGGATATTTATTCTTTATATAGCTAATAGGTGTAGCCTTATTAATCCCCTTATTAATAACATCATAGCCTATATTACATACCTTAACAAAATTAAGATTGTATTTTGATATATCAAAATCTAATTTATAATCCTGTACTCCAATAGAATAAATATTATTATTTCTTAAATAATCCATATTTCTTAATTCCGCAGGTACTATATTAAATACTTTAGCAAAATCAAAATAGATATCATTATCATCTATTCTAAAATATGAATCTCTTGCTAGAAATGTAACATGTAACCCATCATTTAGCATTTCATTTATAACATCTTCTTTAATTGGGCTTTCAAATACAACATCATTACCAATAAATGCATAAGCACCATTATTACATATAGCACCATCGATTAAAATTTTATTTAATAAGTCCTTCATTTGACCAAGACATCTACCTGTTGATAGCATTACAATATCACCATTTGATCTTAATTCTTCTAAGACTTTAATTGCAGAATCAGGAATAATTTCTCCAACTGATAATGTGCCATCAACATCAAATAAAAATATTCTATTCAACTAATTCACCTGTTAATGTATATTCATCGAAATCTAATACCTTTACATTAACTCTTTCACCTAAATTTAATTCTCTTTTAGATGCGATATAAACACATCCATCTATTTCATCAGGTGCGTAGGCATAGCTTCTAGCTACATACATATATGATTCTTCATCATAACCGATGATAAAACAATCCTCTAATACTTGATTTAAATATTTCTTATTATTACTTAAAGCTATTTCACTTTGAGTCTTCATTAATCTTTCATATCTAGCTTGTTTTGTTTCTTCACTAATAGTATTAGGATATTCACAAGCCTTAGTACCTTCTTCTAATGAGAAAGTAAAAGCACCTAATCTATCAAATTTAATTTCTTTTATAAAGTCAATTAAATTATCCATATCAGATTCTTCCTCATAAGGGAACCCAACAATTATAGTTGTTCTTAATATGGCATCAGGGACTTCTTTTCTAATCTTATGGAATAAATTAGTTAAGATTTCCTTATCGCTTCTTCTTAACATTTTCTTTAATATCTTAGTCTCACTATGTTGCATAGGAATATCAAAATAATGCATCATCTTAGGCTCATTCTTAATAAAATCAATAAGCTCATCGGTAACAACCTCAGGATATAAATATAAAACTCTAATCTTAAAATCCCCAGGAATCTTTACTAATTCCTTTAATAAATCTACTAATGCTAATCTCTTATATAAATCATATCCATATTTAGTAGTATCTTGTGATATTAAATTAATTTCATAAACTCCTTCACTAACTATTCCTTTAACCTCTTCTACAATATTTTCAATTGTTCTAGATTGAAGTTTTCCTCTAATTAAAGGAATGGCACAAAAGGCACAACGATTTAGGCAACCTTCACTAATTTTTACATATCTCATATATGAAGGTTCTGTATTAATTCTATTAAGTGGTGAAAATTCATTATTAATCTTAAAGCTTGAATTAACAACATCACCGACAATCTTAGCTATATCTCCATATTCATCTATTGTGATAAATCTATCTACCTCAGGTAATAATTTAACGATTTCATCCTTATATCTTTGTGGTAAGCATCCACAAACAACTAGCTTAGCATCATAATCAGAAAGCTCTAATATAGTATCGATAGCTTCCTTTCTAGCTGGTTCAATAAAGGCACATGTATTAACAATAATTAAATCTGCCTCCTCTGGAGATGCTACTAATTCAGTTTTATCTCTTAAAGCACCAAGAATCATTTCGCTATCGACCTTGTTCTTAGCACATCCTAATGAAACCATGTATAATTTCATAAAATATCCTCCAAAAATACAAATAGCATAAACGAGTTATGCTATTAGTCCAAATATATAAATAACTAGTGGTGAAATCGCAAAAGAAATAATGCTAAATACAACTCCAAAAACAAATCCTTTACGCTTAAATAATAATCCACCTAAAAAGCCAACTGCGAAAGATGCGGCAAATGCAATGATTTGAGCAACAATTGAATAACCAGCCTTAAAGTTGATAAAGCCAGAAATCGCATTTAATCCAGCAGCAAATAACACACCTACAACAGCACATGATAATGCAAGGAATAATGAAACAACTACAGAAGTAAAAATTGTATTCTTTAAAATATTAGTCTTAATAACTTTTTCATCACTTTCAAGACAAGATAAATATGCTTCTTCCTCAAGAGTCATTATTGTATTAGTATTAGCATCAACAATAAAATGATAATCATTAAATGCTTTTACTCTTCTATTTTCTAATACACAAATAACAACACCAAAGAATACAGCAAGTAAACCTGCAGTTACACCTACAACAATTAAAGGTGTAGTATAGGCTGTTTTAAATAAATCAACTGTCTTACCAGTATTAGTTGATTTATTGATAACTACTCCAAAGGCAGCCATAATAGCATTCACAAGTCCAATAAATACCGCAATATAAGCAAATCTTGCGCTTTTCTTTATAGTCTTTACTTCCCTAACAAAGATTTCATCATCGCCTAATAATAATTCATCCTGTGGTGCTTCATCTGAAATATCATCAATATCGAAATTTTTATTTTCTGTTTTATCTCTTTCTATTTTTTCACCAGTTAATGGATTAATATCTAGCTGAGTTGATTGAGAATTTGGATTATATAATTTAATTACTTTACCAGCCATATAAGACTCAGTTATATATGTTCTACAATATGGTTTATCAAATTCGAACTTAGAAGCTTCTACATCCTTAGATGGAGTAATTAATCCAGATCTATAGAAATATACAAAATCTAAATATGCTAAATATAATTTTCTTGATACATCAGTATAAAAATCAAAATTGATTTTAGCAATTTGCTTTTCATCTTTTTCTTTAACAAATTTAGAAAATTCTTTCTTAATTCTTTTTAATCTAGCAACTACTTGTTTAGCCTTACCCTTCGCATCATATGCTTCATAATTATCATATAACCACCAGAAGAATGAATCCTTAAACATTCTTCTTAATTGTTCTTCATCAATATCGCTCTTCTTATCATGTTTAAATAACTTAACAGCTTTAAAGATACCATTCTTTTCATTAATAATTGAAATAGCTTCACGGAATCCATATGTATGAGCAATTGATAACATAAAGATATCATCTCTAACTAGCTTAGATGATCTTCTAAAGCATTCCTCATTTTGAATAGCTATACTAGTTATTTTATTAAAAATTGATTCCTTTATCTCAAATGTGAATAAAGTAGATAAATATTTATAAGTGAAATCATTATCAAAATTTCTTTCGACAAAATACATATCCTTAAAATATTTAGCACCTGGATTTAATCTTTCATAACATCTAGTTACACCATGATCTTCTAAGAATTTAAATAAGGCGTTATTAGTATTATGATTTTCAGTTATTAATTGAATAAATTGTTCAAAGGTAACAGTTTTACCATTAATAACTACTTCTTTAACATCTAATAAATCAAAAATGACAAATGTTAAAGCATTGTTCTTATATTTTGATAGATAAATATCATTTGTTATAGCTTTAATTCTTTCCTTATTCTTAGTATTACTCTTAACAAATTTTAAAAACTTCTTTGTGTTTTCATAAATATCTTGAATACCTAAATCAAAGCTTTCTTTATAAGCCATAGCTAAATTATTAAGATTTTCATATTCTTTTCCATTAAAAACATATGGCTTCATTATAATTCCTCACTATCTAAAATAATTGTAACAGGACCATCATTCAACAATTCAATTTTCATGTCTGCCCCAAAGATACCCCTTTCGGTATGAATGCCTGCTTGATTTAATTTATCACAAAATAAATCATAATATTCGCTTGCCATATCATACCTCATTGCCTCAGTAAAACCTGGTCTATTACCATGTCTACAATCAGCATATAATGTGAATTGAGAAATTGCTAAAATACTACCACCTACATCATTTAGGCTTTTGTTCATTTTTCCATTCTCATCTTCAAAAATTCTTAGTCCTATTACTTTCTTTAATACTTTATCCATTGAATCTAAAGTATCGCCTTCTTTAAAGCCTACTAAAATCATAAAGCCTTTATCAACTTTTCCTGTTATTTCATTTGAAACAGTACATGAAGCGTACTTTACTCTTTGGATAACTACTCTCATTATAAATTCTCTCTTACAATATTATAAATATATTTAACCTTTTTAAGGTTGACAATCATTCTTTCTAATTCTAATAAATTAGAAGTTGAAACCTTTAATTTTACAACGGTTTCTAAATTAGAATTACTATTGGCATGAATAGCAAGTATTGACATACCAGATGATGAAACAGTGTTCATAATATCAACCAATAGATTCATATTAGATGTAGCTTCAATCTTAATTAATACAGGATATTTTCTATTTGTATTATCAGCCCACTTTAAAGGAATTAATCTTTCCTTTTGGAATGATTCACAATTCTTACAATCCTGATGGTGAACAACAATACCATATCCCTTAGTTACATATCCAACGATTGGATCTCCAGGAATTGGGTTACAACAAGAACCAAGCTTTAATTGAGGATTTGTTAATCCTTCTACTACAACTCCTGTTTCACTATTTGTTGTTAAGAATTTAGTATTATTTCTTTCAGCAGCTTTAACTAATATTTCTTCTGTAATCTTCTTATCATCATCATTACCAGTATATTTTAAATAAACTGTCTTAGATGAAATATTAGATTTAGCTATTTCTGCATATAAATCATCTACTGTATTAATATTGTATTTTGCAAAGTTGTTCTTTACAAAATCATTTGTAATTTCAAAACTTGTTATCTTATTACTCTTAAATTCATCTTCTAATGCTTGCTTACCATGAGCTACTAAGATATCTCTATTTTGCTTATTTAAGAAATTCTTAATCTTATGCTTAGCATTATTTGTTTTAGCAATCTTTAACCAGTTTTCAGATGGTCCAAAAGAATTCTTATTTGTCTTAATTGATACGATATCACCATTTGCTAATTCGTAATCAAGCGGAACTATTCTATTATTTACGATAGCTCCAACAGTCGTATTTCCGACATTTGTATGAATACGATATGCAAAGTCTAGTGGTGTAGAACCCTTTGGTAAGTCGATGATTTCACCTGTTGGAGTATAAACATATACTGTAGTACCAAGCAAATCCTCTTTAACCTGATCAACATATTCCTTAGCGTCGTTTTTATTCTTTTCTTCATCTTCTGAGAACTTTAATAAATCACCATACCATTTTAATTTAGAAGCAATTTCATATTGTTCTCTTTCCTTATTGTAATCAACGCCTTCTTTATATGCCCAGTGCGCAGCGACACCGAGTTCTGCTATCTTATCCATTTCAACTGTTCTAATTTGAACTTCAAATGTAAACCCATCCTTAGAAATAACAGTTGTATGTAAAGATTGATACATATTAGGTTTTGGAACTGCAATATAATCCTTAAATCTCTTAGGGACCGGATTATAGTTTGCATGAATTAAGCCTAGACATTGATAACATTCACTTACAGTATCAACTATGATTCTGATGGCTAAGATATCATAAATATCCTCAAATTCCTTATTTTGATTAACCATCTTCTTGTAGATACTATAGATGTTTTTAATTCTACCTTTAATCTTAAAATCACTAATGTTGTTTTCTAATAATATTCTAGAAATTTCACTGATTGTATGATCAACATTATTCATACGTGCAGATGAATCATTTTTGATTTTAGATACAATTCTATTGTAATAAGCAGGGTCAACATACTTTAAAGCTGTATCTTCTAATTCAGCCTTAATAGTGTAGATACCTAGCTTATGAGCAAGTGCGGCATAAATTTCTAATGTTTCTCTTGCGATTCTTTGTTTTTGTTCATCAGACATAACACCTAATGTTCTAATGTTGTGTAATCTATCGGCAAGCTTTACAATAACGACTCTAATATCCTTTGCCATCGCAAGTAAGATATGTTGATGATTAGTTGCTTGTTTTTGTTCTAATGACGCAAACTTTAATTGACCAACCTTAGTAACACCATCAACCATTTCAGCAATGTCATTACCAAATTCATTTGCTAAATCCTCTTTAGTACATTCAGTATCTTCAACAACATCGTGTAATAAACCGGCACAAATTGTATCTGGTCCTGCATGAAGTTCAGCTAATATACCAGCAACATTAAGTGGATGGATAATATATGGCTCTCCACTTTTACGCAATTGTCCTTCATGCAATTTTCTAGCTTTTTCATAAGCAGACTTAATTTTTTCAATAGATTCAGGCTTTTTAATATAAGTTCCTACTTCCTTCATCAAATCTTCAATTGTATTATAAGACTTTGGCATATAGCTCACCTCCATTCAAAAAATATATAGTTAATTATATCATAATTAATGATTAGAACAAAGTAGTATCCAAAAAAATCTCTTATTTAAGCCTTAATTTTAATAAAATATTTTATATTTATTAAAAATTAGAATTCTTCGAATTATTGTTTATAGTAAAAATTATGTTATAATCGATTAGAAAGATATTTTGTTAAAATGGCAGGTGATATGATGCAACCACTAGCATATAGAATACGACCAAAAAAATTTGAAGATATCATTGGACAAGATCATTTAGTCGGACCACAAGGTGTTATTAAAAAAATGCTAGATAGTGGTAATTTATGTTCTATGATTTTATATGGTCCTGCAGGTACTGGTAAAACATCAATCGCATCTATTATTGCCGATATGTTTCCTTTAACATCTTTTTCATTTAATGCATCTACAGACTCAAAAAATAAATTAAAGGAAATAGCAGATTGTGCTAAATATCATGAAAGTACAATTTGTATTATTGATGAAATTCATAGAATGAAAAAGGATATTCAAGACTTTCTTCTTCCTTATGCTGAAAATGGTAGTTTAATAATTATTGGACTTACAACAGAAAATCCATATCGTTCTATTAATCCAGCAATTAGATCTAGATGTCATATATATCGAATGAATGAAATATCTAAAGAAGATATCATTTCATTATTAAAGAAAACTGTAAAAAGTGAAAACATGACTGAGCTATCAGATGAAATTTATCAATATCTAGCAACAGCTTCTTCATGTGAAGTAAGAACTGCTTTAAATATGCTTGAAATAACTGAAATGCTAGATAAAAATGATATCAACTTAGAAAATGTTGAAAAGCTAATTGGTAAAAAAGCCTTCCAAATTGATAGAGAAGGCGAATATTATTATGATTGCGCTTCTGCGATGATTAAATCTATTAGAGGAAGTGACCCAGATGCGGCACTACACTATCTTGCAAGATTATTACAAACAGAGGATTTAGAATTTATCGCAAGACGCTTATTAATAAGTGCATATGAAGATATTGGACTTGGTAACCCAAACGTTGGTCCTAGAGTTTATGCAGCATGTGAAGCAGCCCTACACGTAGGCTTACCTGAGGCTAGAATTCCTTTAGCTTATGCCGTTGTTGATTTAGCTACTTCTCCTAAATCAAATTCAACATATTTAGGAATTAATGAAGCTATCTCTGATTTAGAAAATATGACATCAATGGCTATTCCACCTCATATTCTAAATAAAGAATTAAAGAGTGGTAAATATGAATATAAATACCCTCATGATTATGAAAAGGGATGGGTTAAGCAACAATACTTACCTGATGAATTAATAGATAAAATCTATTATAAGCCAAAAAATACAGGCTCATATGAGCGTGCAATCAAAGATTTTATGGCAAAATTAAAAGACGAAAATTAAATTCGTCTTTTTCTTTTTTATTGAGCCTCTACTTCACTTGCTGCGATAGTTTCAGTATCTGTAGAAATTAATACAGGAATGATAATAGGGCTTCTTTTTACTTCTTTATAAATGTAGTGAGAAATCTCATTTTTAATAGCTATTTTATATTCACTCCAGTTAATGAATTTAGATGCTAAGAATGTCTTAGAAACTTCTGTAAAGATATTCTTCATATTATCATTTACATCTTCATTTTCTTTATTAAATACGAATCCCTTTGTAACAATTTCAGGTCCTAATACTACAGTCTTAGTTCTAGGATTTACATTAGCTGTAATTAAGATTAAACCATCCTTAGCTAAAAGCTCTCTATCTCTCATTACAACATCTGAAACATCCTTAAATGCCTTACCATCAATCATTAATTCGCCACATGGTACATCGCCTGTAATACCAACATATTTACCATTTACAAATGAAACAATATCACCATTATCAGCAATAATTACTTGATCATCTTTGTAATTGATACAATCAGCAACTATTCTTAAAGCATATTGATGACGATATTCACCAATAACAGGAATAATATATTTAGGCTTTAAGATATTAATCATTTCCTTTATTTCTTCTCTATTAGCATCTGTTCTAGGTAATAATTTAGTATCAAATGTTTTAATTTTAGATGTCACATGATATACAGTATCTAATGTTCTAGCTGCCATCTTTTCAGTACCAATATATGGTGTAGTTAAAACAACTACTGTATCATTTTCATTTAATTTAACTAATCTATCAAAGCCCTTAGCCATTCTTTGAAGCATATGATATGGTTCATGGCGTTCACCAGTTACAATAACAACTAAATCCTTATCATCATTTAGATGCGAATCATCAATATACTTTAATTGAACAAACTTATTTTCAGGAATATTAATAAATCCTTGTTGAATCGCAATTCTTACAAGCTTTTGTGTCTTAATACCTAAAATAGCAATTCTCTTTCCTTGACTAATTGCAATATCGCAAATTTGCTTAATACGTAAGATATCACTTGAGAACATTGTAAATATTACTCTATTATTAACTTGAGTTAATAAATTAATCATTCTAGTTTTAAATTCAAGAATTGTACCTCTTGATTCTTCATTCATAGCACCTAAAGACTCAGTCAATAATGCTAATACGCCTTCCTTAGAGAATACTGCAAGGCTTCTAAACATATGTGAATAGTCAATTCTAGAATTCTGATCAAAATTATAATTTGCAGTATAGATAATATAACCATCATTAGTATTTAATGCTATACCAAAACACTCAGGAATATTATGTGAAACCTCAAAGAATCTTACTGTAACATCACCAAAACGAAGAGCAGTCTTACTTGTTACAACCTCAAGCTCATCATCATCGAAATCAACTTCTTCATCTGTTAAAATACTCTTTAGGACTGATATTGTAAATTTAGAGCCATAAACCTTAAGTTTCTTTTCTCTTAAAAGGAAAGAAACTCCACCAATATGATCATTATGAGCATGAGATAAGAATACACCTTGAACTCGTGATATATTTTCAACAATATATGATAAATCATTTACGATTACGTCTACACCATAAAGTTCACTAGTTGGATATTTATCTCCACAATCTAGGATAAAAATCTTTTCATCAACTTCTATACAAAACATATTCTTGCCGTCTTCTTGTACACCGCCGATAGCAATAAAATTAATTTTACTCATAAATCACAATTCTCCTTTCTTTTTGAATCGAAATTATACTAATAATAGTATATACTAATGAATTTCAATTTTCAAGAAAAGGAAATATTTATTTTAAATAAATATAAGAAAGAAAAAAAGTTTGGATAAACCAAACTTTTTCGTCCATTTTTTAAAATTATTTATGCATTGAAATTTGCAACATTAATTTCAAATTGCTTTACATCCTTAGTAGCTACGAATGAATGGTTTTCTAATTCTTCACCATTAACACCCTTTTCAACAGCGTCCCAAGTCTTAGCAGATAATACCTTGAACTCTACCTTTGTTCCTTCTTCGAATCTCTTTGAAACAACGCCATCCTTAACTAATACTGCAGCCTTAGCATCCCATTCACCAAGATTCTTTGTAGAACCTACGATATAAACATTCTTAGCATTTGAATTAACCTTAATTGAAACTGTAACTTGTGCCATAATATCCCTCCAAATATTTTTCACTATTTAGGTATAAAATATACCTATAAAAATATTATATATCTCTTTTTATTATATTCAATCTATAAATTATAAAAATCAGTCATAAAAGCGTTTTAAGTCCGTTTTTTATGTTTTTGCTAATAAAGATGAGATGTGATAAAATAAGTAAGGTGATGAATGATGGCAATTAATTTTCCAATTAAAAAAAATACTTTACATAAAGCTGCTAATAAAGCAAATTTAGGTATGGAATTAGAGGATATGATTAATCAATCAAATGAATATTATTTAGTTAACGATAGAGCCGTTATTCATAAGAAACCTACTCCTGTTCAGATAGTAAAGGTAGATTATCCAAATCGTAATATGGCAAAAATTGTTGAAGCATATTATAAGACGCCTTCTACTACTGACTATAATGGAATATATAGAGGAAAATACATTGATTTTGAAGCTAAAGAAAATCATAATAAAACAGCCTTTCCACTTAAAAACATTCATCCACACCAAATAGAGCATTTAAGATCAATTGTTAAGCATGGTGGTATTGGCTTTTTAATAATAGCTTGGAATCTATATGATGAATATTATCTAGTTCCTATGGATATTGTTTTTGAATATTGGGACAAAGCCGAGCTTGAACTTGGAAGAAAATCAATTCCTTATTCTGTTTTTAAAGAAAAAGCCCACCTTATTAAGGTAGGCTATGTTCCTAGATTAAATTACTTAAATGTCGTAGACGAATTATATTTTAATAACAATTAAGCATACTAGTTAAGTTTGAAGTCTTCACCATACAAATTCTTGTATGCTTTTTTTAATTCCTGATTACTTCTTAATAATTGCGTATGTCTAGATCTTAATTCACCAGTTTCTCTAGCTCTAGTGATTTCATCTTTTAATGTTTCACCAATATTGAAAGGATATTCCTTCATCTTCTTTGTATAATCTGCGTTAATTCTCTTTTGATTATCATAGAAGAAACCAGAAACCTTATTATAATGCTCAGGAAGATATTCAATATCCTTGAATAATCCCTTATTTAATTCTAATAATTCTTGGATTCCAGCAACATCATTTTCATTATAGAACTGTCTAATCTTGTTGAAAACAGCCTTTTCTTCTTCAGTAACAAATACTCTTATTACTGGATGGTATACCTTAACAAGATTTAAATAATCTGTTTCAATATCCTTTTTTTCTTGATTAGACATCTTTTCAAATCTTTCGACAAGACGACTAGATTTAGCATTCTTTTCTTTAATAGATTTTAATAATTGTTCCTTATTTTGTTTAGCAATTTCAAATAATTGAGTCTTATCAAAATCTTTGTTATTTTCTTTTTCCTTACATGCAGTATAAATAACTGAATTTTCAAATTCCAATAAAGCATTAACTTCTAAATCAGCCTTGAATTCGTTATTGTAGTATAAATCATTTAGAAAGCCTACCTTTAAAAAGTATTCATATCTATAGATATATTCTGCAAATTCATTTCTTAATTCATCAAATTCTTGTCTATTCATTTCTTATATCTCCTTTAAATAAATTCTATAAATAATAGCATTGCCATTCCATAGTAGATTAATAATGCTGTTATATCGTTAATTGTAGTAATAAGTGGTCCAGAAGCAACTGCTGGGTCAATATTAATCTTACTAAATACAACTGGTGTAAAGGCACCAACAAATGATGATACAGTCATAGCAGATAGTAATGACACACCTACTATTAAAGCACCCTTTGTCGCATTTAAATATGAGAATTCTGAAGCTGCGTTAGCAACAGGATTCTTTGTAATAATTAAATATAAGAATACGAATGTAGCGGATAAAACACCTAATATTAAACCATTCATAAAACCTACACGTAATTCCTTAAATAATGCTCTAGCAATTTGCTTCTTAGAATCTTCATGATTAGCTAATAATCTAATTGTAACGGCTAGAGACTGAGTACCTGAATTACCAGCCATATCCAATACTAATGTTTGGAAGAATACAATAATAGGAAGTGATGCTACTACAGCTTCAAATCCACTCATCGTAAATGATTGAATTAAGCCTAATACTAATAAAATAATTAACCAAGGTAGACGTTTTCTAACAGAATGGAAAACGCCTTGATCCGAATCTTCCTCGTCTGTTAAACCGGCTAACTTAGCATAGTCCTCGCTCATTTCCTCTTCTGTAGCTTCTGTTACATCATCTGATGTGATAACACCAATTAAGACATTGCTATCATCTTTTACGATAGGATATGAATCTAGGGCATATTCCTTCATTTCTACTAAGCAGTCTTCAACTGTTTCAGTAGCTTTAAACACTGGATAATTTGTTTTTAAGATTGTATTAATATTTGTACCTGCTCTTGCGATAATTAAGTCACGAAGTTCAATGACACCAATTAAGACATCTTTTTCATCAACTACATATATTAAAGAAACATTATCATTTTCAGCAGCTTCGGCAACAACTCTTTTCATAGCTTCCTTAACTGAATTAGTATTTAAGATACTAATATAGTTGTTTGTCATTCTACTACCGATTTGATCTTCATCATATTTAGAAATTGTGATGATATCCTCTTTAGCTTCAGGCTCCATTAATTCGACGATTTGATCACGTTTATCATCGTCTAATTCCTCTAAGACATCGATCGCATCATCGGCGTCCATTGTCTCTAGGATATCTGCAATCTTTTCTGCTGGAATATCTTCAATAATTTCTTCAATATCATCAGCGTGTGTCCAAACATCGGCAATATTTTCATTACCTAAGATTTTATATAGTTTTTCTGTTTCTTCATCATTTAGCTCATTTAATAAGTCGGCAATATCACTTTCATGATATTGTAATATCTTGGATTTCTTTTCTTCATCAGAAATATCGGAATTTAATATCGCTTTTAAGTCATCTAAGTAATCTCTTTCCATTTTCACCACTCCTTCCAAGATATTATTAATACTTCTTAATTTTATCACAAAAGGAACAAAAATAAACCTAAAAGATGAATTACTTAAAAGAAAATATCATAAATGATATTGGTTAAAACAAAGTAACACTGTAAAAATAATTTTATGGCAAAATTTGTTTATTTATTATATATTTTAATTAAGGACATAAACGGAGATATAAAAATGAAAAATAATAAATATGATGAACTAGAAAATATCATAATAAAGCCAACAGATAAACAATCTAATGCGATATTAATATCAACAATTATTAGTATTTTATTTTTAGTTATTTATATCGCATTAGTTACATTATATTTTTCATCATATGGCTTTAAATCATTCTTTGAAACATTTATAGTAGAGAATGTTAAAACAGAAAGTGAGGCAGCCTTTATAATAGTTGCTCTTCCTTTAACTCTAATAATAAAATTTAGTTTTGATATTATTATGTTTTCTCTTCTTACATTTATTCCATTAATTTGTTTTGCTAATATACTTATTAATCAAAAAGCTTTAAAAACAAATAATATGAAGTATTATAAAGCTATGAAAATAACTGGAATAATGTCACTATCAATAATTAATTATTTTGTAGCTAAAAATATAATAAATGAATATCAATCTAAATAATATTTAGATATAAATTAACAACAAAAATATAAATTTACACTTGAAAGAAAAAAATAATTGTTATATAATGAGTGAGCGTATGCCTAAGGCATTGCAAAATGAGCTTCGAACCGTAGCTCAGCTGGATAGAGCACTCGCCTTCTAAGCGAGCGGTCAGGCGTTCGAATCGCCTCGGTTCGGCCATCTGTAAAATTAAAGCACTTCGGTGCTTTTTTTCTTTATATCAAAAAGGGTTCGGATCAAATTCCGAACCACTTTTATTATTATGCTAAAACAGTAATTGTAATATCGCCTGTAGATGTTTCAATAACACATTCTCCACCATCGGTATTAGGAACTGATACTTCACCTGTAGATGCTTTTGCTTTAAATCTCTTTCCAGTCTTTAAGCTGCCAGTAATATTGCCTGTAGATGCTGTTAATGATAATGTTTCTGCGTCTACACTACTTAATGTAATATCACCTGTTGAAGTATCAACTTTAATTTTTGATGAAGCTAAAACATTTGTAAGTTTTACTTCTCCTGTTGAAACTTCAATTGTGATGTCTTTAGCTTTTGTGTCAGTTATAGTTACATCACCTGTAGAACCATCTACTATGATATTGTTATTGATTATTGAATTAGTAAGAGATAAATTACCTGTAGAAATATCTAACTTAAAATCATCCATTTCGATTTTATCAAATTTAACATCACCTGTAGATCCAGATAAATCAACATTTTTAAATGAAATACCTGAAATATCAATATTTGATGTTGATGAATCTACTTTAATATTTTTATATTCGCTCTTTGGAAGACTAACTGTCACACTTAATTTAGAAAAATCAAATAGATGTTCATACCACGCATAAGTTCTTTCATTAACAACTACTAATGTGTTATTTTCAACTTTAACAGTATGAGTATCCTTTTCTTTTTCAACACATGTTACTGTACATTTATTATCTTCTGCTAATTCAAGCTTTAAATCTGCTGTAGATAAATTAAATGATAAACTATCAAATGCTTCTTCAATATTATGAGTATTTGTTATTGTAGAACCACCAAATGAATGATTCTTAAATGCGATAACCATAAACATAATACCAAGAGCTAGAGTAACTATACCAATAATGACTAAAAAAATCTTAAACTTCTTCATAGTTTTTATTACCTCCGCCAATTAATGACAACTTAATTCCTAAAACAATCTTCTTAGCTAACTTAACTGTAAACTTTGTTGCTAAGATACATACATTAAAGAATAGAATAGAACCACCAATACCAACAAATAGTAATCCTAAATATCCTATACCATGACCTGTAAATATTCCGATTAATCCAGTAACTGCCCACGCAACTAATGCAATTTCAACTGCGTATGAAACAATTACTAAAATCCAAAATAATAGATATCCCACTAAAACTAGTATTAAACATGTAAGAGCAAGTGGGAACCATAAAGGGAATCCTAAAATAAGTAGGATTATTTCTATAGGTTTAATCTTTCTTTTTGGAGCTACCTTTTGCTTTACTAACTTAGTAATTGATTTTTCACCAGCTATTTGCTTAATAACTTCCTCAATACCGCCAATATCTCTAATAGCCTCATCTTCAGTCTTACCTTCTTCTACACGGTCATCAATCATTTCAGAATAGAATTCAACATAATTTTCTACTTCCTTCTTTGGTAACAATTCTAATCTGCTTTCTAATTCTATTAAAAATTCATTTTTATTCATAACTTGAATCAACTCCCCTCTCTATGAATGAATATAGCGCCATTATTTCCTTCCATTCATTTTTAAACTCATCAATTCTATTTAAACCTTTAACCGTTATATGATAATACTTTCTAACTCTTCCCTCATGTAAGGCAACCCTTACCTCAAGCATCTTATCTGCCTCAAGCCTTTTAAGTATTGTATATAACGTCGATTCTGATAATTCCAAGACTGGCTTAACGTCTTTAATAATTTTATATCCGTATGAATCACCATTTTTTATCGCTGCTAAAACAGTAACATCTAAGACTCCACGTTTTAATTGAGCATCCATATATACATCTCCTTTCGTAATATATCGTGCTCCGATATATATCACTTTACGCTATATATCATATCGCGAGGTATCGCTTGTGTCAATAGGTTTTTTTAAAAAAATCAAAAAAAATTTGCATAGGCTAAAGCCTATATTTCATAAATAAGCTTTAAACCTATGCAATATTTCCTATCCATTTCTAATTAAAGAAAAAAGCTTAACACAAAGTGTTAAAGCCTATTTCTTCAATAATTTTATCTAATTCATTAAAGTTAACAAAATCAGATTGAGTATCATATGTTTCAATAATAGCTCTTATTTCTGAAGGTCTTTCTGATTCAGGAATAGCAATTGCTTTTTTATATAGCATACTTAATAATCCCTTATGAAAGAAATTTAATTTAGTATAATCTATAGCTCCTCTTAGACCAAATATTTTAATATTTTCAAACACTTCTTTCTTTAATTGATTCTTAATATGTTCTTCCATTCTGTCTTTAGTATCAGTATCTTTTGGATCTGTTACACCAACAGTTATTAACGTAATATTTTTATTTTTAGGATTTTTAATCTTATTTAACGTTTTTTTCATTCCTATTACGCCACTAGCATAGATACTTCCAATATAGATAATATTGTCATATTCATTTATTTTTCTTACTTTTTTAAAAGGAAAAGCCTCTAAATTGAATTTTTGAGCTAAGCTATCGGCATATCTTTTTGATGTGCCATATTTAGTTCCATAAATAATTATTGTATTCATAAAAACTCCTAAATCTCATTAATAAATTTATCAAAATCATCAATTGTCTTTTTAATATTACCATTAATATCTTCTTGTTTCATCATATCTAATCCACTTAAAAATGAATAATATTTCTTTACTTTATTTTTAGATAAAAAATCTATAATATCGAATAAATAATTTAATTTATTATCTATTCTATCTCCATCAGATGTGGCTATTAAAACTACTTTTTTTACATTGCAACAACCTAATTCTTTATCATTTTCATATTTAAAGGTTAGATTATTAACACATAATTTTTCTATATATACCTTTAATAATGAAGGAAATGATAAATCCCAAAAAGGTGTACCTATAATAATTAAATCTTTATCCTTAAATTGATTAGCATATTTAAACATAGGATCATTGAATTCATTATTATTAATAAGCTCATCTCTTCTTTTAATATCATCATAATATAATGGTTTTAAATCTAAATCAGCTAGTTTAATTTCTTCTAATTCCATTTCAGGATGTATTTTATATAACTTCTCAATAAATGCCTTAGCTAAAGAATATGTTCTAGAATCTTCATTTCTTATACATGAATTAACAAACAAGACCTTCACTAGTATCACCTTCTAATAATTTTTTATAATAACTATCGATTAATAACGCCTAAAAGTGATGAGATTTTTTTAAAAAATCATATACTTAAAATCGTTATCAGGATATTTAATACTTTTACCATAAATATAAACACCTAAACAAATCTATTCTATTATATCATAAAAAGAAAAGCCTGATACTTTTAAGTATCAAGCTATTTTAATGAATCATAAAATTTTCTCTTATTTTCATACATACTGGCATCGGCTTCAATTAATATCTTATCAATTTCTTTAGAATCATAAGCAACTGAATATCCATATGCAAATGATACATTATTCTTCTTTGCTTTTTCTTCTAAGATTTCAAATGATTTTAGAATATGTGTTTCATCCATATTCTTTAAAATGACAACAAATTCATCGCCACCAGCTCTAAATATGTATGCTTTACTATATACATTCTTTAATACATTTGCAGCTCTTTTAATCAAATTGTCTCCAGCTAAATGGCCTTCTGTGTCATTGACCTTCTTTAAACCATTAATATCTAAAAATATTACACCAATTGGTTCTTTTGTTTCAGCTATTTCTGTCATATAGCTATTCATTCTATTTCTATTATATAAACCTGTTAATACATCAATAGAAGATAATGTTGTTAATTGATTTACTAATAAATGATTACCAATTTCAAACCCTAAAATAAATGTAGTAATTTCTAAAGTTTCTTTTATTTTAGTAGTATCATCAGTTTTAAAATTACTTACCCACATATATCCTATTTGATTTTTGCCAGACTTTAATCTAAATAATACTAATGATTTTAACTTATTTTTTTGTAGTGATTCATACCATATAGGATTCTTTTCCTTAATAAATTCACGTCCCTTATCATCACTGATGATAAGACAATTACTATCTCCAATGGTATCATCCCACAATCTAACTGCACTATAAAAATCCTCATCCATGTATGCCTTCATAGGTAATCTATCACTATTTAAATCTCTATCCTCTGCGATAGGGTCTATTTCTTCTTTTAATTCGTCAACTAATAAAATACAACAAAATGTAGCTCTACATAATTTTCTAATTTCTTTAGTAACTAAATTAAGCGATGCAACAAAATCTTCTGTTTTTGCTAACTGTAAAGTTGTTTTTAACACTTCATTATTAATTTCAACACCAGAATTGGCGAGATTTTCCGGATTAAATACATTACTTATTTCCATAATGTATAAGCAATATGATAATTCAGCAGTTTCATATTCAAGCGGAATAAATAACATGTGCATCCACGATTTAAAATATTCAGGATACGCATAAGAATGTAATAATTCTTTTTTAACTGCAGATCTATAGCAATAATCTTCGAAATTAAGATTTCTTTGTAAATAGTTAGTATAAATAGAATTAGGGATAAATTGTATTTTTCCGTAATATCCTTGTTCATAAGATTTTAAATACTCTTTATTACCATCTACTATTCTTATTTCATCATAGCTATCATTTACTTTTCTAACAGAAATGACACATG
>JAILPD010000018.1 GCA_024690445.1 Acholeplasmatales bacterium | reverse complement strand
TAATCACTTTTAGGTCCTTCAAAAATAAAATCATATGAACAATCATGAGTACAGGCAAAAATAAGAGTATCTAAATACTCATTTTTATCATTAGAATTCTCTAATTCTATATATGCTTTTCCCAATCCTCTTCTTATATCATTTAAAAATAATCGTTTCATTTTGAAATCTCACCTAAGATAATTATATCACACTTACAAATCTAGCACTATAAATAAAGTATTTTATAACATGTGGTTCACACAAAAAATGTCCGAGTACAACTTGCGCCTTATTAATAAAAGACATTTACAATAAACAATACAAAACAAAATCCTATAATCTATCAAATGGCTTATTATAGCCATTTTCTAAAAGAAAAAAGGACTGACACATTAGTATCAATCCTATTGTTCTATAATGGAGGCCCCGACCGGATTTGAACCAGCGATCAGGCAGTTGCAGTGCCGTGCCTTACCACTTGGCTACAGGGCCACATATGAACAATTAAAATTCTACCAAAAGAACCATTATAAGTCAAATACTATTTACCTTTTTGAAGAAAATTAGCACTCTACACTTGACAGTGCTAAAAAACAGACTTATACTATAATTGCAATCGATAAAATTGCACAAATACTTAAAGGGAGGCTTATTAATATGGAAAACTATAACAACAATCAAGAAAACGAAAATGTATTAGAAAAATATGGCCGTGATGTAGTTAAACTTGCTCGTGAAGGTAAGATTGACCCAGTAATAGGCCGAGATGAGGAAATAAGACGTATTATTAAAATATTGTCACGTAAGACTAAGAATAACCCCGTTTTAATTGGTGAACCAGGTGTTGGTAAAACAGCTATTATTGAGGGTTTAGCAAGACGTATTGTAGCTAATGATGTACCTACTTCTTTAAAAGATAAGAGTATCTTTGAACTAGATATGGGTGCGCTAGTTGCTGGTGCTAAATTTAGAGGTGAATTTGAGGAAAGATTAAAAGCTGTTTTAAATAAGGTTAAAGAATCAGATGGCAATATCATCATGTTTATTGATGAAATCCATCTAATCGTTGGTGCTGGTAAAGCAGATGGTGCGCTAGACGCAGGTAATATGCTAAAGCCTATGCTTGCTCGTGGTGAGCTTCATTGTATCGGTGCTACTACTTTAAAGGAATATCGTGAATATATCGAAAAGGACTCAGCTTTAGAGCGTAGATTCCAAAAGGTATTAGTATCTGAACCATCTGTCGAAGATACAGTATCTATTCTAAGAGGTATTAAGGAAAGATTTGAAACACATCATGGTGTTACAATCCAAGATAGCGCGATTGTTGCTGCCGCTTCATTATCTAATAGATATATTACTGATCGTTTCTTACCAGATAAGGCAATTGATTTAATTGATGAGGCTTGTGCTTCTTGTCGTATGGAAATTGATTCTAAGCCTGCTGAACTAGATGATTTAGATAGAAAGATTGCTCAATTAAAGATTGAAGAGATGGCTTTAAAAAAGGAATCAGACCCTTCTTCTAAGAAGAGATTAGACTCTGTAAGAGAAAGTTTAGCTAAATTTGAGGATGAAGCTTCTAAATTAAACACTAAGTGGGAACAAGAAAAGAAAGAGATTGCAAATTATAAGGAAATTAAAAAGGAATTAGAAACTGATAAATTCCAACTAGAAAAAGCATTTAATGAAGGTAATTATAAGAAGGCATCTGAATTACAATATTCAATTATTCCGGCTCTTGAGGCTAAAATAAAAGAATATCAAGAAAAATCTAAGGATGACCATTTATTATCTGAATCTATTGGTGAGGAGGATATTGCTGAAGTTATTTCTAAGTGGACTAATATTCCTATTTCTAAATTGATGCAAGGCGAAAGAGAAAAGATTTTAACATTAAAAAATACTCTTGAAGAAAGAGTAATTGGACAAGACGATGCTGTAACATTAGTAAGTGATGCTATCATTAGACAGCGTGCTGGTATTAAGGACGAAAATAAACCGATTGGTTCATTCCTATTCTTAGGCCCAACTGGTGTAGGTAAAACAGAACTTGCTAAAGCATTAGCTGATGCCTTATTTGATTCTGAATCACATATCATTAGACTTGATATGAGTGAATATATGGAACAATATTCAGTATCTAAATTGATTGGTTCAGCTCCTGGATATGTAGGATATGACGAAGGTGGTCATTTAACTGAAAAGGTTAGACGTAATCCTTATTCTATTGTCTTATTCGATGAAATTGAAAAAGCTCATCCAGATGTATTTAACATATTGCTTCAAATTCTAGATGATGGTAGATTAACAGATTCTCAAGGTAGAACTGTAGACTTCAAAAATACAATTATCATTATGACTTCTAATATTGGTTCTCAAGAATTATTATCAGGAGATAAAAACGCTGTTAATATTTTATTAAAGAAATATTTCAAGCCAGAATTCTTAAATCGTATTGATGAAATTATTACATTTAATCCATTATCTAAGGATGTTCAATTTAAGATTGTTACTAAATTATTACATAACCTAGATACAAGATTACTAGCTCAAGG
>JAILPD010000011.1 GCA_024690445.1 Acholeplasmatales bacterium | reverse complement strand
AATCAATAGAAACAGGTAACTTATATTCAAGTTCTCCATCCTTAAAGAAACCAGTGTAATATGTATCTGTAGTAAATGTATTATTATTTAATTCATAATAATTTGCTACAAGATATTCTGAGTCCTTATTTCCGTTACATGTTCTAATAAAAATAGCTTCTGTATCAATCTCTTTTATCTTTTTCTTTGTTAAATCAACACAATAAGTTTTTACTTCCCAATAATCGTATTTATTGTTATTACTATCGTAACGTGTAATTAAATCCTTATAAGTTTCAGGAACATCCCTAGCTCCTTGCATATAAATCTTATCACCAAATTGTTCACAGAAATTAAATTCAAAATAAGCATTTGTTTCAAGTTCACCAATTTCATTATAAGAAGAATCATATACTTTAATTAATTGATTTTCTTCAACTTTATCAATTGTAAGATAGTAACCATTTAAAAATTCCATATAATTTCTCTTATTGAAATCTTTGGTTGCTGATTCATTAATTACCTTTTCAGCTTTAGTTTCATCATTTATTTCAATACCAAATGACTTTTCTTGAGTTTCATAATTTGAATCACGATAAGAATATTCGTAAGTTGCAGTATAATAATTTACTCCATTTTCATATTTACTATCATTAGATGATATATTGAAAGATACAGAATAATCAACTGAGTCAATTTCAACAATTTTATCTAATGAATTATCAAGGAAAATTAAATGGAATATACCAGAATTATCCTTTTCTAATTTCAATAAACCTGTTGAATCATAACCATAATCAATATACTGAGTACTTGGTGTATAACTACCTAAGTCATCGATTATGATAGATTTTCCAGTAATTATGTTTGTTATTTTATTATTAGCTGCATCAATTAAATAGCTTCCTTCTGGATAATTGTTACTTACAACCAAACTGGAATAATATTTAGAATTAGTACTACTATTTTCAACCAATGTTGTATCTAAAACTTCAGGAGTTACAATCTTTCCATTTCCTCCACAAGAAGTTAGAGAAACTACTGCTAAAGTCATAGTAGCAATCGAACAGCCTAGAATGAGTTTCTTTTTCATAGCTATCGCCTTCCTTTTTATTAAATTTGAAATGTCATTCATATTTAAAGATTACACTATAAAATTCAACTTTTCAAGGCGTTTAGGTTTTTTTTATACAAAATGACAAAAAAAGACCAACTTTTGTCAAGTTAGCCTTACATTTTTATGCTATTCTATCAGAGTTTTTATCAAAATCACTTGGATCGTCAATGACTATTTCGCTTGCATTATCTGAAGCTGGAGCTTCAATTTTATCATCTTCTTCTTTTTCTTTGTTTGCTTTAGCCTTAGATCTCTTATAGTAGTTGAAATATCCACCACCTGCATCAGTACCTAAAACTGCAGCACATAGGAATGATAATACTGCAATAATAATAGCAATTGCCCATACAGTAATATCAGTTGCACCCTTAAAGTATAATAAGATAATTGCACCTGTAACGAAGACAATATTCATCCAGAATTTGAAATTATCAGTATATTCCTTAAATAAAATAGTACGAATGAAATATGCTACAGAGGCAACATATAATAAACCTGTTGCCCAATAAGCAAATGTATCATTGAACCAATCCTTAATCTTAATCGAAGTATCTGCATCTTCTGCTTTAGATTCAATACACATAATTGCTGCAAATATCATTGCAGTAGCTAATATTGCTTCTATTAAGAATTCAACTAGAATAAATCTTATTAACTTTTTATCAATATCTTTTCTTTTTCTAAATAAAACTACAGAACGAATAACTATTGTTACTAATGGAACACCTCCAGTAATAATAAAGATAGCAAACATTGATTCTTCTTTATTAAATAGAATTAAGAATCCTAAAGCTACTAATAATGAAGTAGCAATAATCTCAAAAATGAATTTATAAAGATTAAAAGTATCCCAAGCACCAAGTAACTTTCTCTTTTTCTTAGGCTTTTCCTCTTCTTTATGCTCATAATTATCTTCTACCTTAACAGGCATTTCAACAGCTGAATCAGTAGCGTCTATTGAATCATCACTAAGTTCTTCTTCAGCGTTTGTAATATCAATTGCCTCAGCTTCTTCTTGTTTCTTTTTCTTACCAAACATGAAATTCACCTCGTTTGAAAATATCATTTCTATTATACTTTAAATATTTATTTTTTGAAAGCATTTTTATATAATAAGATACGTCAAATTATGATATAATTTGTAGCAAAGAGGTGAGAGAGATGAATTTTATATTTATATCCCCAGCATTCCCTAAAAACTACTACAATTTCTGTGATAGATTATTGAAAAACGGATTTAATGTACTAGGTATTGGTGATACTGATTATTTTGAACTTGATGACAACGTAAAGAATTCATTAACAGAGTATTATAGAGTGAATTCACTTGAAAGCTATGATGAAGTATATAGAGCTGTTGCCTTCTTCGCGTTCAAGTATGGAAAGATTGATTTTCTAGAATCAAATAATGAATATTGGTTAAGACAAGATTCAAAGCTTAGAACTGATTTCAATATTACTGGTGCTAAGTTTGAAGACGTTGTTAGCTTCACTTCAAAAAGCGATATGAAGGATTTCTATATCAAGGCTGGTGTACCAGTTGCTAGATATAAGTTCGTAACAACATATGAGGAAGATTTAAAATTTATTAATGAAGAAGTTGGCTTCCCAGTAGTTGTAAAACCAAACGTTGGCGTTGGTGCCGCTGCCACTTACAAGTTAAAGAATGAATACGACCTTATGAAGTTTCACGAATATAGAACTCAAGTTCCATATATAATGGAAGAATTCATCACTGGTGACATCACTTCTTTCGATGGTATTTGTGATTCAAATTCTAACGTAGTATTCTGTGATAATGAGGTTTTCCCACCATCAATTATGGATATTGTAAACGAAAACCTTGAAGTATCATATTATGTAAATAAAATAGTCCCTGATGACATTAGAGAAATTGGTCAAAAAGTACTTAAGGCATTTAATATTAAATCAAGATATTTCCATCTAGAATTCTTCCGCTTAACTAAAGCTAAGAAGGGTTTAGGTAAAGCTGGAGATATCGTTGCCTTAGAGGTAAACATGCGTCCACCTGGAGGATTCACTCCAGATATGATCAACTTTGGTCAATCTGTAGATACATATCAAATTTATGCTGATGTGATGAAATATGATAAGGTTGTTAATGTTAAATTAGATTATCCTAAATATTACTGCTTCTACTATGGTAGACGTGATAGATTCGAATATAAATATTCATATGATGAAATTAAAGAGGAATATCCATTTATTCAAATGCATGGTAGAATGAGCGATATATTATCTGGTGCTATGGGCAATGAATTCTATATCGCAAGATTTGAATTCCTTGAAGATATGGAAAAATTTAAAGCAATGGTTTCTGCAAAAGCTGAACCTAAGAAGGAAAAGAAACCAGCAGCTAAAAAAACTACAACAAAGAAAACAAAATAACAAAAGAAAAACTCGGGATTGAATCGAATCCCGAGTATTTTTATTATTATCTTACTAAGCTTTCATATAATGCTTGTAATGTTCTTTCAAAATCATCTTGGCTTACACCGATGATGATATTTAATTCATTTGGTCCTTGAGCTAATAGTCTAACATTGATATTTGCTTCACCTAATGCAGCGAAAATCTTACCACATACACCAGATCTCTTAGCCATATTTCTACCAACGATTGCTACTAAGGCAATGTTAGTTTCAACATCAACATCACAATCAAAGTTCTTCTTAATTTCAGTAACTAATTCATACTTGCACTTATCTACTTGATCACCAGATACGATTACAGAGAATGAATCTATACCAGTTGGAACGTGTTCAACTGATACTTCATATTTAGCAAATACATCAAGCACACCAGTTAAGAAACCAACCTTATCAGCCATATGGTCCTTATAAATATTGAAAGCTACGAAATCCTTTTTACCAGCTAAACCAGTTACTAAATTTGTCTCGTCAGAGCATTCATTTAAAATCATTGTACCTGGATTTTCAGGCTCGTTTGTATTTCTAATATTAATAGGAATATTTAAACCTTGAACAGGGAATACAGTTTCTTCATGTAATACTGAAGCACCCATATATGATAATTCTCTTAATTCAGCATAAGTGATTTCTTTAATAGCACGTGGATTTTTAACAATTCTTGGGTCACATGCTAATACACCACTTACATCTGTCCAGTTTTCATATACTGAAACATTTAAACACTTAGCTAGGATTGAACCAGTAACATCTGATCCGCCTCTAGATAATAATTTAATAGAATTATTTGGATAAGCTCCATAGAATCCTGGAACTACAATCTTGCCATATTTAGAAAAAGCAAGTTGTACATTCTTTTCAGTTAATTCTTCATCTAATTTTCCATCATAATTATATCTTAATAAATCTTTAGCATCTACAAATGTATATCCTAAATAAGCAGCCATTAATTTAGATGTTAAATATTCACCACGGCTTACTAAATAATCTTGACTAATATTCTTATTTAATTCAGAAGCTAAAATATCTAAATCATCCTTAATATTATAAGAAATCTTTAAATCAGCTTGAACGCCCATAAATCTATCATAAATCATGCCCCAAATATCAGAATATGGAACAGAATACTTTAAGTGAGCATGTAAAATGAATAATAAGTCAGTTATTTTAGTATCGTTCTTATCTCTCTTACCAAGTGCACTACATACAACAATCTTTCTAGTAGCATCACCTAATACTATATTCTTTACTTTTTCAAATTGAGTAGCACATGATAATGAGCTACCACCATATTTTACAACCTTTAACATATTAAGCCTCTAAGCCAGCCCATACTAAAGCAATTTGTACTGCATTAGTAGCGGCACCCTTTCTAACTTGGTCACCAGCACACCATAATGTAATACCATTATCGTTAACTAAATCTTTTCTAATTCTACCAACATATACTAAATCTTGGTCAGATGTAACAATTGGCATAGGATATTTCTTTTCAGCTGGTACATCATATAATACTGTACCCTTAGCATTCTTAATAGCTTCTCTAACTGCTTCAACTGATACTTTGTTTTCAGTAACTACAGTTACGCCAATTGAATGGCTTCTAACAACAGGAACTCTTACACAAGTACAAGTTACATTTAATTCAGGTAAATGCATAATCTTTCTACCTTCATTTTGCATCTTCATTTCTTCTGTTGTATAACCATTTTCTAAGAATGAACCAATATGAGGAATTACATTCTCAGCAATTTGATATTGGAATACAGATGGAGTTACAGTCTTACCACTGAAAATAGCAGCTTCTTCATCTCTTAATTCAACAGGACCAGCAGCACCAGCACCTGATGTAGCTTGATATGTACAAGCATTCATAGCTTTAATCTTTGATAAGCTATTAATAGCATTTACAGCAACTAATGTAATAATAGTTGAGCAGTTAGGGTTAGAAATAACACCCTTGTTCTTAAATATATCTTCTGGATTAATTTCAGGTACTACTAGAGGAACATTTTCATCCATTCTAAAAGCACTTGAATTATCAATGAAAACAGCGCCAGCCTTAACAATATCATCCTTGAATTCTTTAGCAACTGCATTAGATGCAGCACCTAAAACTATATCTAAACCTTCGAAAGCATTATGATCAGCTAATTGAATAGCATATTCCTTACCTTGGAAAGTAACCTTCTTACCTACACTTCTTGCAGAAGCTAATAATCTTAACTCGTTAACAGGG
>JAILPD010000063.1 GCA_024690445.1 Acholeplasmatales bacterium | reverse complement strand
ATGAATATGTAGGTGTTGGAATTGGTGCTTCAGGATTTATTAATGGATATAGATATTTAAATAATCTAGGTATTGATTCTTATTTAAAAGAATTCATTAAAGAGAAAAATGAAATATCAATTTTAGAAGAAAAAAAGGAATATATGATGCTAGGACTTAGAATGTTATCTGGAATTAATATCGATAATTACGTTAAAAGGTATAAAATTGCCCCTACAATCGATTTTCCAGTAATAAATGAATTAGTATCGAAAGGTTTATTAATAATTGAAAATAGCCAAATTAAAATACCTGAGGATAAATTTTTCTTAGGTAATGTTGTTTGGAGGGAATTTGTATGAGTAAGGAAGAGGGAATAGCTAAGCGTAGAGATAATAATGAAGCTATCTTTTATCGTTTAGCAGATTTTAAGTATTATTTAGAAGATAATTTAAGGTTATCTGAAAATTCAATTCATGCTTATATGACTGATTTATATCAATATGAGGAATTCATGGTTAAGTATGAAAGATATGAAGATGAGGCAGATATAACTAGAGAGGATATTGAAAAATATATTCAATCTTTAAAAAGAAAGAAATTATCTAAGCAATCTATTTCAAGAAAAATAATTGCAATAAAGGAATTTCATAAGTTTTTATATAAAGAAAATATTACAAGAGAAAATGTAGCTTTAAATATTGATTCACCAAAGGTTGATAAAAAGTTGCCTGAGGTATTATCAATAGATGAAATATCTAAAATGATTAATTCAATAGATGGAGAAGATCCATTATCATTAAGAAATAGAGCGATGATGGAGGTATTATATTCATCTGGATTAAGAATTTCTGAATTATTATCATTAACTAATGAACAAGTTCATTATAAGGACCAATATTTAACTATTACAGGTAAGGGTGATAAGGAAAGAATTGTTCCACTTGGATATTACGCTGTCATTGCTTTAAGAAAATATATGGGTGAGGCTAGAGATTCTTTATTAAATGGCAAAAAATCAAATTTATTATTCTTTAACTATAAAGGTGATATGATGTCACGTCAGGGCTTTTTTAAATATATTAAAAAGCTCGCAGAAGAAAATGGCATTACAAAAGAAATATCACCTCATACAATTAGACATTCATTTGCTACACACTTATTAGAAAATGGAACTGATTTAAGAATAATTCAAGAGATGCTTGGACATGAAGATATATCAACTACACAAATTTATACTCATTTAGATAAATCCAAAATTAAAGCTGAATATGATAGAAGTCATCCAATGGCTAACAATAATTTTGTTAAAAAGGAGAAATAGCAATGTATAAGAGAATATTTTTAATTGTTATGGATTCAGTTGGTTGTGGTACCGCACCACTATCATATAAATTTGGTGATGATGGTGCAAATACAATAAAGCATATCAGTGAGGCTACAAATGGAATTAGCTTACCCACTTTAGAAAGGTTTGGATATGGAAACATTACAGATATAAAAGGGGTAAAGAAAAATGATAAGCCTATTGCCTTTTATGGGAAAATGGATGAATTGTCTAATGCTAAAGATACGATGGCTGGTCACTGGGAAATGATGGGTATTGAAACTAAGGTACCGTTTGTAACATTTACTGATACTGGTTTTCCAAAGGAATTAATAGATGAGTTAGAATCAAAAACTGGTCATAAGGTAATTGGTAATAAGGCCGCATCCGGAACTGAAATAATTAAAGAATTAGGAGAAGAGCATATTAAAACTGGGGCGATGATTGTATATACATCTGCAGATTCAGTTTTACAAATCGCCTGTCATGAAAAATATTTTGGATTAGATGAATTATATAGATGTTGCGAGATTGCAAGAAATATCTGTATGAAGGATGAATATAAGGTAGGAAGAGTTATCGCAAGACCATTTATCGGAGAAAATAAAGATAATTTCACAAGAACTAGTAATAGACATGATTATGCCTTATCACCAACTGGTAAAACTGTTTTAGATGATTTAAAGGAAAATGGATATGATGTCATATCTATTGGAAAAATCTACGATATATTTAATGGAGCAGGCTTAACAGAATCAAATAGAACAACATCTAACAATCATGGTATGGAAATAATTACTAAATTTGCCAAAGAAAGAGATTTTACAGGATTATGCTTTTTAAACCTCGTAGACTTCGATGCTCTCTATGGACATAGAAGGGATAGTATAGGTTATAAGCAAGCTTTGGAGGAGTTTGATAGTAATTTAAACGAGATGTTAAAATATTTAAAGCAAGATGACCTATTAATCATTACTGCAGACCACGGAAATGATCCAACCTGGAAAGGTACAGATCACACTAGAGAATATGTGCCATTATTTGTATATAACGGCTTAGCTAGTGGAAATTTAGGCACAAGAAGTACGTTTTCTGATATAGGTGAAACTATAGCTCTAAACTTTAATTTATCAACAACAAAAATAGGAAAATCATTTTTAAAGGAGATTGAATAAAAACTATGGAAAATTTCATTTATAATACACCAACGAAGGTTTTCTTTGGAAAAGGTGAAGAATCAAAAATAGGGGCAATTTCAGCCTCATACGGCTTTAAAAAAGTATTAGTTCACTACGGAAAAGGCTCTGTAATCAAATCTGGGCTACTCGACAGGGTTTTAAAATCACTTGATGAGGCAAATATAGAGCATGTAGAATTAGGAGGAGTTGATCCAAATCCAAAACTTTCTTTAGTACTAAAGGGTGTCGAAATAGCAAAAAAGGAAAAGGTCGAACTAATTATTGCCGTCGGAGGAGGTTCAGTAATAGATTCATCTAAGGCAATTGCCGTAGGTGCAAAGGTGGATTTTTCTCCTTGGGAATTTAGTATCAAAAATAAGACTCCAAAGGACCATCTTCCGGTAGCTTCAATTTTAACCATTTCCGCAGCTGGATCCGATATGTCAAATTCATGTGTTATTACAAATGACGAAACAAAAGAAAAAAGAGGATTTACTTCAGAGTGTAATAGATGTTTATTCTCAATTTTAAATCCTGAATTAACATACTCAGTAAGTAAGTTCCAAACAGGATGTGGAATCGTAGATATTATGATGCACACTTTAGAAAGATATTTTTCTTTAGGTGAAGAGACTTATCTTATAGATAATATCGCTTTAGGATTGCTAAAGGCAGTTATTAAAGCTGGTAGGGTAGCAATAGTTAATCCAACCGACTATAACGCAAGAGCTGAATTAATGTGGGCAAATAGTTTATCACACAATGGTTTAACAGGTTGTGGTAGAAACTTTGTAATGAGTGTTCACCAGATCGAACATGAAGTTTCAGGCATGTATCCTGAAATAGCTCATGGAGCAGGCTTAGCGTGTCTATGGCCACAATGGGCAATGCATGCATACAAAAACGCAAAGGATCGCTTTTTAAGATTCTCATACGAGGTAATGGAGATAGTTCCAACAAGCGATAAAGATAAAGATATCCAAGATGGTATTCAAAAATTGAAATCATTCTTCAAAGAAATCGGAATGTCAGTTAGATTAAGAGAATTAAATGTTAAAGAAGATTCACTTGAAGCATTAGCATACAACACAATGTTCAAAGGAAAGAGAGTTTTAAACGACATAATCACTGTTGATTACCAGAAGGCGTTAGAGATACTAAAAGATTCATTTTAAGAGCTAAAAAATTAGACAAATCGAGAAACGAAAAAACGTACAATCATCCATCTCGATTTGTCTTTTATTTTGGCCATTTTTCGATAATCTAAGCAATAAGGTATTAA
>JAILPD010000054.1 GCA_024690445.1 Acholeplasmatales bacterium | reverse complement strand
TCTCTAATATCTTCCTTCATTTCCTTTTTGCCACCGGCATTTTCCCAAAGACCAGCACCAAAATCATCTAATGATCTTCTTAAGATAAGAAATTTCTTTAATTTTGTATTATAAATGAATGCTTTCGCACCAACCCAATATCTAATAGCCATATTATCCTCCTATTTTTAAGAAAATAAATAACTATCAAAATAATCCCAATTACTTTTCTAATTTGATCATTTCAGTATATGCCATAATTAATGGGCCAACACCCTTAGCATCATTTTCAACGATTGGCTCAGAAATATAGTACTCATAAGTACCATCTCTTCTTCTATCTTTATCAGGACCTAAGCCAGCAACTAAGCAGATACCACCTAAATTTAAGTCGCCATCTTCCTTAACTGATAAATACTTCTTGCAAATACCATCGAAAATGTCTTTTCCGATTTCTCTATATCTTTCTGGTAACGCCTCTAATCTTACTCCCTTTAAGATAGCATAGGCAATCATAGCTGAACCAGATGTTTCTAGGTAATTCCCTTCTCTATTAGGGAAATTAGGAACCTGCCAGAACATCTTACTATCCTTATCTTGATATTGTAAAATACCCTCAATAGTTTCCTTTAAAATAGACTTAATAGTTGCGTATTCATCATACATTTGTTGATCCATATAATCTAATACATCAACTAAAGCTACAGTATACCAGCCAATTGATCTTAACCAGAAGTTCTTTGATAAACCTGTCTTCTTATCAGCCCAAAACATTTCCCTTGCACTATCATAGCCATGGTAATAAAGCTTTGCCTTAGGATCAAACATAATTTCCTTAACATTTTTAAACTGCTTAATGATATCAGCGTAATCCTTACCACCATAGATAGTTTGATATCTAGTATAGAAAACCTGAGCCATATATAGACCATCTAACCATACTTGGTTTGGATAAATCTTCTTATGCCAGAAGTTTCCTTCCTTAGTTCTAGGATGCTTTAAGATTTGACTATGGGCTAATTCAATAGCCTTCTTATACTTTTCATTCTTAGTATATCCATATAAATCAAATAAAATCTTTGATTCACTTAAATCATCAGTTGAGAATTTTTCAGGGTCATAACCTAAAATAGTACCATCTTCATGAACATAGTAATCAACGAATTTTATTACAAAGTCCAAGTACTTTTTATCTCCTGTTGTTTTATAAAGTTCAATTAATGATGAAGTCATACATCCATCGATATAATTCCAGCTTGGCTTCTTTCCTAATTTAATTGATTCAATGTTCCAAAGTGGCTTATCTGGAGCTGATGTCATCAACTTATCAATATATTTATCAATTACTTCGTACATAATGCGTTCCCTCTCTAGTTACATATAATTATACTTTGCTTTAAACCTTTTTACAAGTTACAAAATATACTTAGTTAAATTTTAAATTACAGTATGAAAATTATAAATTATTTTAGAAGATGTCTAATATCTTCTTCTTTTATTTCTCCTTCTCTTAAAATTTTAAAAGAATTATCATTAATTAATACTACTGTAGATGGAACTGATGATGACTTATGATCTGTATCATATACCTTATCTACATATTTACCGAAGTCTTTTAATACATCCTCATATTCATTTTCAGGAACCTCTCCTGATTCATTTACTGATGTAGTAAGCATAGGACCATTTTCCTTTAAAATATCTAATGCTATTTTAGAATTAGGGATTCTAACACCTATTGTTTTATAGCCTATTCTATCAATTACCTCATCCTTACTATTTAATATTAATGTTAAGGCACCAGGTAGATATTTATCTATTAGTTTTTTAGCATCTTTTGTTACATAAGCAATAGATTCAATTTGTTCAAGATTTGCACATAAACAAGCCAAAGGTTTTTCCTTTGGTCTATGCTTAATGTTATAGATTCTTTCAATTCCTTCTATATCAAATATAGGAGTACCAATTCCATACACTGTATCAGTTGGAAATATAATAACCTTACTCATCTATTCCACCGACATAAATAAATGTCATTCGATCCTTTCCCTCTAAATCTTTAATGCACTCGACATTAGATTTAGGAAAATATTCTTTAGCAAGCTTATACATTTCATCCTTTTTATCATATCCATGCTCAAAAGCTACCATAGCCTTAGGCTTTAATAAATCCTTTAAGCCAGATAGAATAATACGATAAAATTTCATTCCATCACTACCACCAAATAAAGCTATATTTGGTTCATTATCTTTTACTAAAGAATCAACTAGCTCACTATCTGGAATATATGGAGGATTTGATACAAATATATCAAATTTCTTTCCCAGTATAGGCTTTAACATATCACCTTGAATAAATGTAACTCTACCACCAAGCTTTTCATTATTCTTTTTAGCAACCTCTAATGCTTTATCGCTAATATCTGTGGCAATTACATTCATATTCTTTTCTTCTAATGATAATGTAATACCAATACATCCAGAACCAGTTGCTAAATCACATACATCAACCTTTTTACCCTTAAAAAAGTCATCATATTTATATAAAACATTTTCAACTAATTCTTCTGTTTCACATCTAGGAATTAATACATCCTCATTTACAATAAAGTCATAGCCATAAAAATTACTATAACCAATTAAATGTTGAATAGGCTTATTATCATGAAGATATTTATCAAAAATAGCATTAAATTTGTCTTCATCTTCCTTTTTCATTTCTTCATCGCTTCTCATATATAAAGCATTAGTTTCAAGTCCAGTAACAGCCTCCATTAATAAATAAACTGCACTTTCTTCCTTATCATTTTCTAACGCTTCTTCTTGTTTAGCTTTAATAAATTTTCTATAAGTCATACTAATTTCTCCATAAATCGACAAAACACGGAAATAATTCCGTGTTTATTTTAACATGCTAATTAGTTTTGTTAATTCCTTATCAAACTCTAATGTCTTATCCTCTAAACTATCCTCATATCTTAAATATGGATTCATAATAAACTTAGATGAATAATATGATAATGCTTGACCATTTTTAACAACCACGAACACAGGTGTATCCATTTTTTGAATTAAAGTATCCTGAACTAATTCCTTGTGTTCATTCTTAAAACCAAGCTTTTCAACGATAAAATAATAATCAAGCTTATGCTCTAAAGTAAGACAATCTCTTAAGTCCTCTTCTTCACCAAATACATTTGTAAATCTAGGATTATATACAAATATCTTTTTTAATCCTTCACGTTTAGCTATTGTATTAGTAATACCCATAATAGCTTGAGTTTTAGGACACCAAGGACCACCTATAATAATAAAAGCTGTCTCATGATTATAAAATATATCCTTAAAATCTAAAATATCTATTTCTTTATATACATGATGTTCATCATTTAAATGCTTAAAATCAACGACGAAATTCAAAAAAATCACCTCTGATTCTTATATTCTACATAATCATTATAAAGTTCTTTTCTATTGACATTAATTAATTTAGCTACTTCTTTAATAGCATCATTAGGCTTATATCCTAAAGAAATTAATTCATCAATTTTAGTAAATGGATTAATATCAATCTTTTCTTCTTTATATCCATCGACAATTAATACCATTTCACCTTTAAGATTTTCTATTGCTAATATCTCTTCAATTGTGCCTCTTAAATATTCTTCATAAGTTTTAGTCAATTCACGAGCTAAGCAAACATTTCTATTTCCAAATACATTTAGCATATCCTTTAATGTAGATTGGATTCTATGAGGAGCTTCATAAAAAATCATAGTATGGTCAACATACTTTAAATTATTTAATTCCTCAATTCTTTTTGATTCCTTAGAATCTAAAAAGCCATAAAATGTATAAGGATTTGGGGCAAAACCTGAAGAAACTAAGGCTGAAATACCAGCTGAAGCACCAGGAATTGTCGATACAGCTATATTTTGTTTTATTGCTTCCTTAGCAATTCTATAGCCAGGATCTGATATTACTGGTAAACCAGCATCAGATATTATAGCTATTTTCATACCAGATTTAAGTTCTTCAATAATAGAATCAGTTTTAATATCCTGATTAAATTCATGATAGCTTTCAAGCTTTGTATTAATATCATAATGCTTTAATAATACAATTGAATTTCTTGTATCTTCAGCATAGATTTTATCTACTTCTTTTAAAATAGCTACTGCTCTATATGTCATATCTAATAGATTTCCAATAGGAGTGGCAACTAAATAAAGAATAGCCTTATCGCTATCAAAACTTCTAATTCTATTCATTAGTTCTTTAATACTCTAATTGATTTCTCTCTTAAATCACGGTAAGCATAGACTAAAGAAATGATTTCTCTTCTCTTTTCATTTGAAATTTCAAATTTCTTCTGAAGATTCTCTAAGAATAACCATTCAGTTGTGTTATATAGGTCATCCTCCATTGAAATAGTTACTAGATTGAAATATACAACATTCTTAACAACATTATTACAATTAGTAAAATAATTAATTGTATTTTCTAATGTGTCTGTTAGGCGGAATGTATATTCATCCTTAACTGGTTCTAGCTCATTAACCATCTTCTTTAACACTTTTTTCTCGATATCACTTGGCTCACCATTAATATCAACCATATAAATGGCTAAGTCTAAGAACTTAAGCATTTCCTTTTTGTTTAATAAACTAAGTAACATATTAATCAACTCCTTCGTAGTTATATATTTTTAGGACTTCCTCTGTCCAATTATTATCATCTTTATAAACATATAGTGGTGGTAATACTCTTAAATTGCCAGCTTCTCCATCCTTTATTCCTTCAATTAGAATATGATTACATTCCTTATTCATCTTAGGATAAATGAATTGTAATCTTTTAGGCTCAATTTTATATTTTTTGAAGGTATCTAATATTTCTACTAATCTATCAGGTCTATGCACCATGGCAAGTCTTCCCTTTTGATTAAGTAATAATGATGCCTCTCTAACTATATCATCTAATGTAGCTAATACCTCATGTCTTGCGATTGCTTTAGAATCTAATGGATTAACATTATGATTACCAATCTTAAAATACGGAGGATTAACTGTGACCAAATCGAATTTGCCGATTTTTTCACTAATACCAATTAGATTATCGTTAATCATTTTTATTCTATCATCAAGATTGTTTACCTTAATTGATTGAATAGCCAAATCATATGAATGTTCTTGTACCTCAACACCAACTATTTCAGCATTACATCTTAATGTTAAATATAGAGGTATTGGTGCATTTCCACTACATAAATCACAAATTCTTTTTGTTCTATATCCAATGCTTGCAAAGCTTGCTAGAAGCATTGAATCTAAAGAGAAATTAAAATAATCAGTATCTTGATATATCTTAATTAATTCTCTTCCTAAAAGCTCATTAATTACTATCGCCATTGTCGTTATTCTTCTTATTCGATGGAGTAAATTTTATTTCATCAAGTTTAAAATATCCAAATTTAACTTCTTCAGTTCCTACATATTTAACCTTGACATTCTTATTAACTACATCACATGACAATACCTTAGCATTGCCATCTGGTGTTTCTACAATATCTCCTACATCTGGGGCATGTTTTCTTAATTCTGTATATAAATCATTTTCATAATTGATACAGCATAGTAGCTTTCCACAATTTCCAGATATCTTTACAGGATTTAATGATAGTGATTGATTCTTACACATTTTAACTGACACATTCTCAAATTCAGTAATCCATGTCTTACAACATACAATTAAACCACAAGGTCCAATTCCACCAAATACCTTAGCGCCATCTCTTGAGCCAACCTGTCTCAATTCAATTCTTGTATGATATATTTCAGCTAAATCTCTAACTAATTCTCTGAAGTCTACTCTTCCTTCACTTTCGAAATAGATAATTAATTTAGCTCTATCTAAAGTGTATTCACACTCTAATGTCTTCATATCAAGTTCTCTATTTTTAGCAAGCTCCTTAGTTTTAGCAACTATTAAAGCCTCTTCAGATTTATTAACTTCATTTTGACTGATATCATCTTCAGTTGCTATTCTTACAATATCCTTTAATTCAGATGTTAAATCTTTAGCATCTAAATCAAATATCTCACCAACACAATATCCAAGTTCTATTCCTCTTATTGTATTTACAATAACCTTATCTCCATCAGTCAAATCATAGTTTCCAACCCCAAAGAAATATCTCTTTCCTAAAGGTTTAAACTGAACTCTGATTGCTCTCATAAACTCTCCAATTAAATAAATTTTTCTGTTAATTCAAAGAAAACATTCTTTGCAGTAACATTGGCATTTAATTCCTTAAACAGATTTAATACAAGTTCTAATTGATCTTTCATACTGCTTTTAGAACTATTACTATATGATATGATTTTATCATATAGTGGCGATAAAATCAAACCATCCCTGCCACTTTTAACCACATTTGCGTCCTCTAAAAACCTTAAAATCCAGTTTAATAAAGTAATCAAATTTCTAGGATCGCTATAATATCTTTGATTATCTAGATAAAATAACGCTAAATGCTTTTTTGTTCTAATCTCAATTAGCTTTAAAAATAAATTCTTATCATATTCAAATTTTTCATTATTAATAATTTCTTTAGCCTCATCAATATCATTTGTTAAGCATGATGCTAAGCTTGCATCAAGAGGTGATATTGAATCTTCTTCTAACAATTCAATCATCTTATCCTTAGGTATTGCCTCAAAATGCTCTAATACACATCTAGATTGAATTGTAGATACTACATTTGATAATTCAGTTGCGATAAAAATACCAACTGTAGGAGTTAAATTAGTAGGATCCTCAATGAATTTTAATAATGAATTTTGAGCTTGTGATGTTGCAGTATCAATACCATCAACAATATAAATTCTTGTTCCTTCAACAAGTGAAGTCTTAGAGAATTCCTCTTGTAAATCCATTATTTGATCTTTTGAAATCTTTGTTTTATCCTCTTGCATACCAATATAATCGACATTCATGTGATTTCCATCAATTATATTTTGGCATACATCACATTCTAAGCATCCACCATTAGGACAATAATGCATACAGGCTACTGCGATAGCCATTTCCTTCTTACCAGTGCCCTTTTCACCATAAAACAAGTAGGCATGAGATAATCTATTATTCTGTTTTGCTTGCTTTAAGATGTTATAAATCATCTTTTGTGATTCTTTGACACTAGCTACTTTCATTTAATTTACTCCTAAATATTTTAATACCTCGTTAGTACAATCTCTAACTACTTCCTCTAAAGATTGATTACCATTGATTACCTTAACTCTATCAGGATACATTTTAACTACTTCCTGATAGCCATTATAAACATTATTATGGAAATCCTTTTCCTCTAAATCTAATCTATCTGTCTTATCTCTTAAAGATAATCTCTTTAACGCAACATCTGGTGTAACATCAATAAAGATAGTTAAATCTGGCATATAATCTAAAGCAAAAGAATTAATCTTTAATACATTATCAATCCCTAAATGTCTAGCAACACCTTGGTATGCGATTGTTGAATCAATATATCTATCGCATAAAACTACCTTGCCATCATTTAATGCTGGTATTACCTTTTCCTTTAAATGTTGCATTCTACTTGCGGCATAAAGCAACGCTTCACATTCAGGAGTCATTTCCTTATTGTTGATATCTAGGATAATATTTCTAATATCCTCAGCTATTCTAATACCACCTGGTTCTCTAGTTAAAACATAATCTATTTTTAATTCTTTTAATTTCTTTTCAATTTCATTAATTACTGTAGTTTTACCACTACATTCGCCACCTTCAAAGGTGATAAAATTCTTCACGTTCATATAATTCACCAAATCCCAAATTTATTATACAATAAATTACATAATTTATCTTATATAAAAACGAAAAAAGGATGAGATTTTTTCTCATCCTATACTTTTATTCTTCTGTCTTAGCTTCTGTTTCTTCTGTAGGTTTTACTTCTACAACCTGAGCGTCAATAGAATCTTTCTTTTCGTCTTCTTTTTGTTCTTTCTTACTAGTAATTAAAATAATAACTGTTGCTGCACAGAATAATAATGCATAAACAACTAATAAAATACCAAAGAAAATCCATTGAGCATCCTTAGAAATAACTGGATCATTACCAATCATTAATGCACCTAATAATATAGCAATAGCACCAACTAAGATAGTAACGATAGCACCAACTGCAGCTACTTTAATATTCTTCTTAATTGCACCAAAAATTAAAACTAATATTGCATCAGCGATAATAATTGAACCAACAACAACTAGTACAAATGGAATGAAATCTAAGAATAAACCAATTAAACCACCAGCTATTTTTTGATTAGCTACAAAGAAAATACCTAATGCTAATACAAGACTTACACCAATAGCAGGAGTTCTAAAGCTAGCTTCACCCTTAGACATAATTGAAGCTACTAATGCTAGAATTAATACTAATGATGAAATTATTAATAATGTAATACCAATTGTTAATGAGATACCTTCATAAGCGCCATCACTTACTCTATTACCTGATGCACCTACTACAATACATAAAATACCTATTACTAAAACTATTAATGAAGAAATAATAGCGGGAATAGATTTTGTTAAATTTTTCATTTGTTCTTCTCCTTTTCTTTTCCAAAAAAATACATATAAAATTTTAACATAATATAATTAAAATGTAAATCAATCCTCTTTTAGGTAATCTTTAACTGATTCTGCAAATGATAGATTTATCATTTCATTAATATCATTTAAATTATTAACTAATTCATTCATTTTCTTTAAAGTAGCCTGTGGCTCTTTAGCATTAATATTAGCCTCAAAGAAATGGATACAAGCGCGAGAAAATAATAATATTCTTTCAACAAATGCCTTTCTATCCTTCATTAACATGACAAATCTTTTATATTGATTTAAGGCTCTAATTAAATTAGAAGAAAATTCAGTTAAATAATGCTCAAGTCCAAATTTTTTACATAATTCAGTATTTATTTTAGCAACAACATTAACATTTTCTTCATATTCAATCATCATTAAATTTACACCACTTACATCCATATTTAATTCTCCTTTTCATTATCATTTGAAATTATCCTAAAGAAATAGAATATAAAAGGTACTGAAATTAAAGCTGTAATTAAATCTGATATTGGCTGAGTTAAGCATAAACCAATATCCTTAAAAGCTAATTCTAAAATAAATATTGTAGGAATATAAATTAAGCCCTGTCTTAAAGATGCTAAGAATGTCGCACTCTTTGAATATCCAATTATTTGAAGAGATTGATTAATAGTAGTTGATATTCCTAAGAAAAGTAATGAAATTGATAAGAATTTAACTGATTTTGCACCATAAACTAATACTTCTTCACTATCTGAGAAGATATTGATAAATTGTCTAGAAAATGCAAAGAATGCAATTGTAAATAAAGCGCATATTATAGTCTCAACAATTATCACAAAATAGAAGGCTTCCTTTATTCTTCCATATTTTTTAGCACCATAATTATATCCAACAACAGGCATATAGCCTTGTCCAATTCCAACAATTATATTTCTAACTATCATATATAATTTAGCTGTTATACCAAGTGCAGCTACTAAGCTATCTCCGTAAGGTTTAGCTAAGAAATTTAATATAATATTAGATCCAGTGGCAAACCCCTGTCTAAATAAAGTTGGCATACCTCTTTTTAAGGCTTCTAAATAACTTTTTATATCCTTAGTTAGGTATTTCACATGAATCTTACAAACTGTTCTATTTAACAAAAAGAATGAGGCCAAAATCATAAAGCTTATAATTTGAGAAATCATAGTAGCAAGGCCTGCTCCTGATATACCCATATCAAAGCCATAAATAAATAATGGGTCTAATCCAATATTTAAAATACCACCAAATGATAATCCAATCATTGATAGCTTAGCCTTTCCTTCGTTTCTTAAGATATTATTCATAATAAATGAAAGAATCATAAATGGGGATGCAATAAATATCCATTTTGCATATTGCATAGCATATGGACCAGATGTGTCTGACGCTCCTAAAAGAGACATAATTCCACCATTAAAAATTAAACCAAATATTAAAAAAATTAAGCCTAAAATAATTCCCATCAATATTCCTTGACTAGAATATTTAGAAGCTTCCTTATCTTTTTTATTTCCTAATGCTATAGAAATTAATGAACCGCTACCCATACCAATTGTAAAACCAATTGATTGGATTAAAGTCATAAGTGAAAATACAACACTAATTGCCGCACTTGCACTATCGCTAATTCTAGATACAAAGAATGTATCGGCTACATTATATATTGCAGTAACAAGCATACTTATGACAGTAGGTATTGCAAGTAAGGTTACTAATTTCTTAACATTTGTTTCAGTCATCTTCTCATATTGTGTCATAAATTACCACTTTACTTAATACATTTTTGTTTATTATATTTAGGATCTAATATTATTTCTTTAAGCTCATTAATATCGGCGTTAATAGATTCATTGATACTTCTTTCTAATTCTAAATATTGCTTTACCTCTTCCTTAGAATATAAATCCTTCTTCTTATCAGAAAAATCTTTTCTTAAACCTTCTAAATTGGGATAATATTTTCCATAATTAGATGCCTCTAAATATTTAGATTCAGCTGTTTTAAAAGCAATTATCTCTTTTTTATATTTATCATCAATAATCTTTTTTAATTCTATTAATTTTTTAAAATTATCATTATTTGTAATATCACTTACATAATCATCAATAATATCTTCCATAATTACCTCAAATACACCCTAATTATAACATATCATTTCTAGTTTTTTATTTTTTATTATGTTATAATCTTTACCGGTGATAAATATGTATACAAAAGATGATATTACTATTGAAGGAAATCCAATATTAAGAGAAAAATGCGAAAGAGTAAGATTTCCATTAACTAAGGATGATAAAGAAACTCTTAAGCAGCTTCATGAATATATGGTTGTTTCTGAAATAGATGAATTAGTAGAAAAATATGGCATTAGACCAGGTGTTGGTATTGCCGCTCCTCAGGTTGGTGTTGCAAAAAGAATGTTTGCGATGAATTGTGTAGATTTCTTAGATGAAAACCAAACTAAGTATTCTTATACAGTTATCAATCCTGAAATCATTGCAAAATCTGATTTAATGGTTTATTTACCAGGTGGTGAAGGATGCTTATCAGTAAATAGAAATACTGAAGGATTAGTAACACCTAGACATTATAAAATAATTGCTAAATGTGCATTATTTGATACAGTAACTGAAAAAATTAGAAATGTTAAATTAACATTAGAAGGATATCCAGCTATCGTATTCCAACATGAAAATGATCACTTAGATGGAATTATGTATGTAGATAAAATGTATGAACCTAAGGATTTAGATCCAAAGATTCTTCCTCTTTATACTCTAAATGAAGATGAAGATGAGGATAAAACTGAAGAGTAAAAGAAAAGCACCTATCTTACGATAGATGCTTTTTTTGGCTAATTACCAAATAGCAATTTCATCATTATTATCATAATGCCAATATCTAATACCTGATGTTTGATTAGTTGGTTCTGTCTCAGAATAAATATATAGTTTTTGATTTAATTCTAAGTAGCTTAATTTTAAATTAGCCGCTTCTAATTCTTCCAATGTATTAGTAACATATAAATCAACATGATCAATTGCATTTCCGAAGAAAGCTCTAAAATCTCTAAGCACTGATAATGGAATTGTAACACCAGCTAATTTAGAACAATTATCTAATACTCCACTACCAAATGAAGATAATGTTTTTGGTAATGCAAGATTCTTTAAATTAATACAACTATCAAATGCTTCGCCACCTAAATCCCATAAATTAGCACCAATACTTACTTCTTCTAATTCAGAACAATTAGCGAATGCTTGATAACCAATAGTATTAATATTTGCTAAATTAACGCTAGTTAAGGAACTACAATTATAGAACGCTTGATCAGAAATATTATAAGCATTTCTTAAATCTATATTATTTAAGCTACTACAATTCTTAAATGCTACGCTCCAAATTTCACTACATTGGCTTAAATCAATGTTTTCAAGCTTTGTACAATTTTCAAATGCATTATTACGAACTTGGCTTATACCTTTTGTTGCAATTACAGAAATTAATTTAGCACAATTATTAAACATATATTCTGTAATATAAGTATTTCCGTTAAATGTTACAGTTGTTAAATTATCACAATCACTAAATGTAGCACTTTCAAAAGATAATCCATTTGGAATTGTTACTGTTGTTAAGCTATCACAATTACTAAATGCATTATTTCCAACATATTCTAAGTTAGTTGGCCAACTAATGCTTTCAATGATAGAATCCTTAAATGCATTATCAAATATATATTTTGTATTTGCATTAATATTGCATGATGAAGTGTTCTTATCATATTTAACTAAACCTAAATATGGATTACTATTACTTCCAATATAATGTCCACCATAGATTTCTTCTAATACTAATTTACTAGAATTCTGAACAATATTATTTAATTGACTGAAAGTAATATTATCATTAACTGTTAGATATCTTAAGTTTGTTAAATTATAGAATGCGGCTGCTCTAACATATGCTACAGATTCTGAAATAGCAACTGTATCTAAAGTATTACTAATTTCAAATAAATAAGCATATTTATTATTTAAAGAGCTTAAATATTTAATTCCATCTTCTTCATATAATGTAATTGCGCTATTAGTAATTGCGTTATCATCAATATATAAATTAGAATCGTCAATAGTAATTGAAGTCAATTTCTTACAATTATTAAATGCATCACTGCGGATATCATTTAATTTAGCAGTATTTAAAGTTGTTAAATTAATACAATTATTGAAAGTACTATAACTTACATGTGTAGCCTTTGGTGCATTGACTGTTGTCAATTTCTTACAATTATTGAATGCTGAATCATTAATACTTGTTAAATTAGGTAAATCTACTGTCTCTAAATTCACACAATTACTAAATACGCTGCCTTCAATATATGTAAGACTAGGTAATGTTACCTCAGTTAATGCATCAATACCTTGGAATGAACTAGAACCAATACTAGTTACTTTATTAAAGCTAATGTCACTTAATTTTTTACAATTATTAAATACACTTGAACCAATAGTTTTTACACCATCAGCAGTTATTTTTCTTAAATTAGAACAATTGTCAAATGCGTTATCTTCAATACTAATTACAGATGATGGCATAGTAATTTCATTTAGTCTAGTATTATTAGCAAATGCATATCTATAAATTCTATATTCATTTACTGATTTGCCACCTAAATTAACTGAATCAGGTAATGTAATATTTGTATTTAATGAAATAGTTCCTACTAGATATACACCATCATCTAAATTATTAATAATTGTCTTCTTATTTTGAATGTCGGCAAAAATGTAATTATTCTTAACTACACTTACGAATCCATTTTTCTCATAATCGTCATATGTTCTAAAGAATCCAGTGCCATTAGTGAATAAATTGATTGCCATTGCCTCAGTAACAACTTTAGATCCATTAACAATTTCTAATAATTTAGGACAACCTATTAAATTAATTTCTCCAAATTCTTCTACACTTGAAGGGATAGAAATACTAACTAGATTAGTATCATTAACAATTGCATAATCATCAATAGTCTTTACTGACTTAGGTAATTCAATCTTATAACATCTTGTTAAATTGGATAAAGCACCAGCTGCTATTTCAATAACACCATCTTGTAATTCATATGTAGCTAATGATTTATCATTAACTCCTACAACTCTATAATAAGGATTAATTACATAGCCTTCATAAATTACATTATTTAAAATCTTTGTAGTAGGTGTTCCTTCAAACACATTCTCATCAATTATATCTAAAGGTAAGAAGTCTTTTTTTGTTGTCCACTTATAAACTGAATACTTACCTTCTGTTTTAGTTTTAGCTAAAAGACCAACACACCTACCATTAAATAATTCACTGTTGTTATCTGATAAATCAACATTATAATCTTCTAACATACCACCTGCAAATTTATAAGATAATTTGGCAGACATTTCATCAGTTAAATTTGAAAAATCAAGAGTGTCAGTATCTAAACCAGAATCAACATATGTAAGCATTGTAAAATGATTACTCTTTTTATTAATATAATCTGTTTCACCAATGTTACGGCAACTTTCATCTAAATCAGAAGCTAAGTAGCTCTTATATAAAGAACCATCTGAAAAATCAACATCATATGTTATATTTTCATAATCTACTATATAAGCACTAAAGCTAGCTTTATTTTTATTATTCTTAAATTGCTTATCTTCAATTAAATAATAATCTAATCTAGATTTAGATAAATCGATTTCTTTTACAGTTTTTTTAGCATGAGATTCGTAATCACAATCAAAATTCTCTTCATCGTTACTTAAAGTGAATTTATGATCAAAGTCATAATAGAATTCAATTAATTTATTTTTTTCACTAAATTTAGCAAATCTAAATCTAAAATGTAATTCACTAACTTCAGCTGCCAAATCACTAGATTCAGTGATTGCGTTACGAATAGTTTGGTAGTTATCTTTAGCTTCTACTCCTAACTCATAACCATATTTTTTTAATAAATCGATAAAATCATCATCACACCAATATAATGTATTATTATTTTCATATGTTGGTGCTTCAGAATATAAATCTTTTACTTCCGCTTTTGTCATACCTAATTTTGTTTCAGCACTTGTACCACAAGATGCAAGTGCCAGTACAATAAGAACTGACGAAGCTAATCCAACTATAAACGCTAAAACCTTTTTCATTATGATTACCTCCTCTCATTAATTGCTTTTATTTAATGTCGCAGTTGTAATAACCTTAACACCGTTATAATATGTAAAACATCCTTCACCATATGTAGAAATATTAGAATTAATTGTGATTCTATATCTATAAATAACTGAATCATATTTCTTAGAATCAGCACTATTTATAGTTACATCGTCATAATCTGTATTTACTAATACTTCCATTTCATGTTTTCTAATTCTTCCATAATCATTATCATATGCTGCATTATGAGTACATAAGCTATATAATTGACTATCAGAAGGATTGATAGAATTTCTATAATAATATAATAAAGATTCACTTAAATTATTTGAAACGATATATGATTGATAAATAATATCTAAATTATCAAGGATGAATTGCTTATTAATTTGACCACCACTAATAAATTTAGTTGCAAGTCCATCTCTAATTCCAGAAATACTATTAATTTCAAATGCTTCCATTACATTAGTTATAGCAATAACTTCATTCTTCTTTTTAACTGGATTCAAATTCTTAAATCCACTTGGAGCATCATTTCTGAAATCTTCATACATTAAATTAGTTATTTTTTCAAATAGAATAGATGATAAAATTTCTGATTCTGTACAATCTCTAATTTCAATTATAACAATATCAGGACTTACACTTTGCTCATCAATAACGCTAGCATCAATAACTATATATGCAGAATTAGCGTTAACTAATGCATCAATATTACCGTATTTCATTAAGAAATTATATAAGCCTAATAATTCATGTAATTCAAAATATCTAAATTCATTATTATCAGAATTTCTTTCTAACTTACCAAATTCTTCTTTATTACCAAGATTAATTCTGTTATATTCATAATTTGAAGCTAAATATGACTTAGTAAGTATAGCAATATCTTCATTTGTTAATTTAGTATAGTCTGTTTCAAAATTATCTAGCTGTCTAATTGTACCATTCTCAACAACTACACCAAATTTTGAATCATTTTGTTCATCGTTATCATCGTCTACTATTAATAGTATAGCTTCTATTTCTTCATCTGTCAAAGCGTTATAAACATGGCCTCTATAATATAACTTAGCTCCACTTGGAATTCCAGAGAATGGTTTATATTCACCAACAGCGTCTTTTACTATATCAAACATAATTAGTGATAATAAATGAGTTGACATGAAATATTCCTTATCTTCTCTAATTGGTTCCATAGAGTTGATTCTTTCTTTAGGCTGGATAGTTCTTCCTTCATCATCTATTAAACTGTTGATATCATATGCTTGAAGTAAATTAATAGCTACTTCTGTTTCAATCTTTAAAATATATCCATTATCATCAGTTATTAATTGCTTATCTTCATTAGCTGTAAAACTAAATACATTAGAACCTAAGAATTCTTTAGTAATTTGATCTTTCATAATTGTTGAAATATATACAACATCTAATCTTCTCTTTTTACTATCCTTAGATTCAAAATAGTAATAATCTTCTGTAACAGTAATTTCTTCATCATCAACTATCATAGTTACGAAAATATCTTCACTTAATAATGATGGGAAATCATTCTTAATATCATCACTAATTAATTTAATATCATCGTCTGACATATTATTAGGATCAATATCATAAAGGATAATTACATTAATTAATCCAGCTATTTCAGTCTTTTTATAACGAACTGAATTAACCATCATTTGTTCTTTAACTTCATCATCCTTTAATAATGCATATTCTACATTATCAGGATTTGTTAATTTTTTATCTAATACATTCGATAATGTATCAGCTAAAATGTTTGAAGCATAGACAATATCAAGCTTACTTAATACGTTACCATCCTTCTTAAGATTATAGAATTTAATATCACTAATGATTCTATTTTCTACATCTTCATCGACAAGGTCACCTTCAGCACCTTCTAGAATTTCATTTAATCCATTTACTAATACTTTAACTTCACTATACCATGGACTCTTTCTAGAATATGAGGACTTAGGCTCACCATCAGGAACTAATGTTTCATATTTTCCATTCATTTCAAGCTTAAAATTATTATTTGAATCTTTTCCAAAATGATCAATTATATAATTAGCAACTGAAGCATTAGTTATTAAATTATCTAATGTATCAGGATTATCTAATATATTAGTCAACGTATCATTTGTACTATATTCACCTTGCTCATTCTTAGTTGGGGCAAGCTTAGCAATATTAGTAACTAATGTCTTAATTTCATTTTTATTAATTAATACAATATCATTATCATTTGGTTCTTTAACAGAATCAGGAATAATAATTTCAATACCATTAAAATCACTTATCTTAGAGAAATGATTACTTAATGAATAATATAATATATCACTAGCAAAGATAATATCACATTCAGATTTATTTAATCCAACTACGAAATTAGTTCTTGCCTCATCAGTTGCATCATCATCAAATAATGTATTAATCTCATCAATATTAAGTGCTCTTTGAAGCTTAACTATTTCAGAACTCTTTCCATTCTTAGAAATTAATGCATCATCATTATTCTTTAAATAGTTAGGTATAATAATACCACCATCTCCAGACGAATAATGATTGAATAAGAAATCAGAAAGACTTCCTTCAATTATCTTACTATCAAGTAATTCATTAATATCATATTCATCTCCGAATAATACATCATTAATTACTTTATTAGCATCAAAATCTTCCTTCATGGTTTCTTTTACCATGTAAGAAATAAATTTAGAATTATTAAACAATTTATGAATTTCTTCATCATTAATAATTCTTAATGTATTGCCTTCATTATCAACTTCTTTGATTGATTCATCGATAAATAATCTAAATTCACCAAAGCTATCAGAGAAATTAATTAAATAATTTGAAATGATTGAAGATACTATTCTACTATTGATAAGTGTATCAATAACAGATGTATCGCCATCTTCATCCCCAATAAAGGCATCCATTAATCCAACAATTGTATCCTTACCAGAAATTTCAGTATCATTATTAAATAGAATACTTGAGAAGGCATTTCTAGCTTCTTCATTATCAGCTAATAATAAGACTGACTTTAATAAATAATGCAATTCACCATATCCAACAAATATTCCATTTTCATCATATTTATCACCAATAGATATACCTGATGGGAAGGCAGATCCTGCAGACATAGAATGAATACCTAGTGTCATACCATTAATTATTAAATTAGCAGATAATAAATTACCTAATAATTTTGAAGATGATAAACTTAAAATTAAATGCTTAAGCATATCGATATGTTCTGGCTCATATAATTCATTAAATATCATGATACCATCTACGCTAGCATCTGGATCATTTTCTTTTGCCTTATTTAAGGCAGAGTCATATATATCTAAACCACAAGTAATATAATCAGTGATTGATCTTATTTCTTCTATCCATGAAACATTCATCTTTTCTTCGTCGATAGTTTTAATTACCTGTTCACTAATGCCACCCATATATTCATATTCGAAATATTCGAACAATCTCTTTAATATAGGATCTATTTCATTAGCTCTTGATGTAGATAATATTGATAATTCAGTGATATTTGAAACTGTATTTCGAACAACATCAGTAAGCGATGTTAAAGAGAAATCACCATCTTCAGTTTTATAATAATTATCAATTAAGTTCATGAAAATATCATAAAGTACTGTAATATCACTACGTTTTAATAATTGAGATGCTCTAATATATGGTAATACTGTACCTGTTCCAATTAATTCCTTTTCGCTTGGAATTGAAGGACATAAATATCCCTTTTCAAACATAATTCTAACTGGAGCTAATTCTTTATCAGCTAAATCCTTACTAAATTCTAATTTATCAAGATTACTTGTTATAGTATCAACAAGTGATAATGTTAAATTAATGAAATATGTTTTAGAATCAAAATTCTCAATTAATACTTTAAATTCTTCTTGGAATTCTTTATTTTGGAATACTGTAATAATTTCATCCATAACGTTGATAGTACCACCGTTATTGATTTTATCTATTACTCTATCGTCATCATATTTTACAAATAGACTAACAGTATCTCTAGAAAATGATACATAAGAAGCTAATTCATCTGTTAAATAAATGTTCTTATTAACTCCTCTAACCTCATCATTTAAATTACCTTTAAATAATAAATTAGTAGCTAATAAATAATAAGGAACATCCTTTTCATCTCTAACAAGATTTAAAATCTTATAAATACCATACGAACCATATGAACCTATTTCATCATATGCATCAGATACTATATTGAAATTCTTATCAGTAAATTCAATATCTTCACTTGCTTTATTTCCAATTCCACCAGCAAATATAAATAAGAATGTACCAATAAATGATAATCCAAGTATTCCCTTAAAAAGACCAATTCCACCACCTAATGAGGCGCCTAGAATTCTATTTCTTCTAGCTGGAGTATCAACCTTTCCAACCTGATATAAATTATCACGTTTTCTATCATATCTCTTACCACACTTAAATGCGTTATAGCCAATATACAAGAATAGACGTAATAATAAATATAATAAATACAATGCAAAACCAAAAACAAGTCTATAAGCAATATCAATTAATGCCGAAAGCTGAGCACCATCATCACTTATCATTAATGCTAAGGCAGTCATAAAGTCATTACCATATAACTGCTTAGGAATAAATTCAATAAATACTTTTCTAAATGTATTACAGCCCTCAGATACCTTCAATAGACTTTGAATAGATGAGGAACCTAAAAAGCTATTTGTAGTATTCAATAAGAATTCATCTACAGCTTCAATGTTCACTAATGTAAAGAATAATATTAAACATATTGTTGCACAAATAATAGAATGTAATAAATATATTGATGTTTTTCTTAAGCCTCTAATAAATCCTTTTAATATTCCAGCTAATATTATTAAAGCGAAAATAATAGATGGCAAATATCTAATACTAAATCTAATAATTGGTGACACATCCATATTAGATTCCTCCTTTCTTTATTTTTTAATAACAATTAAGAAATTATTTTATAATAACTGTTATAACTAAAATTATTATGAATTCTGATTCTTGAGCTTGAATCATAATATCCATCGTTTCCTTCAAAATAAATATCAGTTAAATTTGGACAATTACTTTCTAATGAAGTTAAATAGCTCTTTAAATCAGAAATAGTTAATTTACTACTAATAAATACTGTCTTAGTATCGGCAGATGGTGTGATACTAGAAATATTCTTTGTTGTAAGTTCATTTGAAGGATTAAATACAATATTATTTACAGAAATAGATTTGAAGAATTCTGTATTAAAGCTAATAATCTTATTTACTTCTACTATATTTAAAGGCTTCTTATTATTACCACTAACACCTGTAATACCACTTAAAGTTCTAGATCCAATGGCAACACTTAATCTATTAACGTAACCATCATTTACTCTATCACTTCTAATTTGGGCATTACTAGACAATAATGTTACATCATTTACTACTGTATTTGATAATTCGGCATCAGTTACATCACTATCATATGTAACAATAGTTTTTAATGTATTAATACTGTAATTTGAAAATACATTTGCAAGAGCAGTACCATCTGCGAAATCATAGAATGTAAGCTTATTTACACCCTTAAAATTAGCTAATGAGTTATTTCTTAAGCTTAGCTTAGGGAAATATAATTCATCAACTGTTACCTCTGGGAATGCTTCTTTTCCAAGATATACTAATTCACCAAAGTCACTGAAATCCTCGATTTTAGTTCCCTTAAATCCATAATCACCAATTTTTACAATATTTGATGTGTTATTTAGCTTATATAAATTAGTACATCCATTAAAGGCATTTTTACCGATAATTATTTTTCCATTAAATGTAACAGAGGTAATAGATGTCATATCTTTAAATACTCCATCATCAATGCTTGTAACTGCAAATTTATCAACCATTTCAGGAATTACAACATTTTTTAATCCATCTTCAGCCTGAACGACAGTTACAGAATCAGTTCCTGTCTTTAAATAAGTTAAATCACCATCATATAATCTAGCACTTGTTCCTGAGAATAGGACCATTGTAGTTATAAAATATGCGGCAATAATAACTGAGAATACAGCTGTTAATATTATTGCTAAACGAGTTTTATTAACTCTATCAGCTCTAACAACATATCTTTTCTTATTTATTAGACCTATGTTTCTCTTTGTAGTAACATAGTCTAACTTATCTTTCTTCTTCTGCCATTTTGTTTTCTTTAATACATTTTCTTTTTCAGAAACTGTTTCACTTTCATTTATTTCATCCGCAACAACAACAGGGATTCTTTCAAGTTTTCCCTTATCAAAGAATAATGTATCAAATGTAATTTTCTTAATTTCAACTTTTATACCATTAAAGGCAGAATTAATTTTTAATTTTTTCTCTGGAACGAAATATCCTTGACTAAAATCACCATCAAAGCAAAAATCAATGTTTTCAATCATGAAATTATTTTCATTATATAGCTTAATATTACATTCAACATGGTGAGCTATCTCAGATAAAGTATTAAAGAATTTAAATAATAAATACTTTTCGTGAGTTGATTTATCAACCATATAAACATATTCTTCTAGATTAATAGGATATTCATTCTTAGATGTATATTTATATTTTGAAATGGAATTAATAGAATTCATACTCTAAACCTCCATTTCTGTTTTTACTATTTTTCTTTCTTAGCTTTATTACTGTAAAGATATAAATCAATAAAGATAATAATATCATTGCTAAGAATGCAAAGAAATTCCAACTTGTCTTATTATAAAACTTAACATAAAAATCTCCAGCAAATAGAATAGCAATTCTAGATACAATATAGAATACATTGAATGAAGCAAATGCCACAAGTGCTGAATATATTCTAATCTTACCTATCGCTTGAGGTCTAATGATATTTTTATTAATTTCCATACCATCGACGCTCTTAATAATAATATTTACTCTATAAGTACTTTTCTTAACAGAAATAATTCTACTAGATTTATCATTTTTTCTTTCAGTAACTAATAAAGCAGAAATAGGCTTACCTCTTTTATTATAAGAAACTACATAATAATCAATAACACTATAATTTCCTACATAATTAGTTACTACTGAAGTATCAAAACTAGATTTTCTTAATGCATATCTTTTAATGTAATTATTTGTTTCACCATATGTTGAAAAAATTTGATTCAATACACCAGCCTCTTTATATTCCTTAAATAAAATATCATTATGGAATGGATGATAATATTCATTTTTAAGTGGCTTGATAATGAATAGCAAAATAAGGAAAATAAATAATGCAGCAATAGCTATGATTAAAAATATATTCCAAAATTCTGAAGCTACTTCATATTCATGAATTTTAACATACATATTTACTCCTCCTTATTTTCTAAATTTTCTTCTTTCTCTTCTTCGGCTTCTTTTTTACCTTCTTTTAAGCCATTAATATAATCACTAAATTCATCATCTTCGCTTGTTTCTTCTAACT
>JAILPD010000046.1 GCA_024690445.1 Acholeplasmatales bacterium | reverse complement strand
AATTGATCATAATAGATTTAATCTTTGTGATGAAATTGGTCATGAATATAGAAAATTAGTTCGTTTAGAAAAGAATATTATGTTTATTGATGTATTAAGTGCTAAAGAATTAACAGAAAAGCAAAAGGCTAAGGTAGTTAATACTTTAACTGCTAAATATAGCGATAAGACATTACAGTTTAAATATATAGTTAAACCCGATTTATTAGGTGGAATTCAAATTATATCAAATGGTGTATCAATTGATATGAGTTTAAAAGCTTCACTTGATAGAATTAAGGAAGAACTATAGAAGGGAGATAAATTAATGTCTAATATAAATTTATCTGAAATTTCAAGCTTAATTAAAGAGCAGATAAAAGCATATAAGGAAGACATTCAAACTGAGAATGTAGGCCATGTTGTTCAGGTTGGTGACGGTATCGCCTTAGTACATGGTTTAAATAAAGCAATGTCATCTGAGCTTTTATTGTTTCCAAATAATGTATATGGTATGGTTCAAAACCTAGAAGAGGATGTAGTAGGTGCTATCCTTTTAGGTGAATCAGACAAGATTAAAGAGGGAGATTTAGTAAAATGTACTGGTAGAATTCTTGAAGTTCCAGTAGGAGAAGAATTCTTAGGTAGAGTTGTAAACTCATTAGGCCAGCCTATTGATGGTCTTGGACCTATCAATGCTAAATCTACTAGACCAATTGAAGTAAAAGCTACAGGTGTAATGGATCGTTCAAGTGTAGATACACCTCTTCAAACAGGTATTAAGGTATTGGATGCCTTAGTTCCAATTGGTCGTGGTCAGCGTGAATTAATTATCGGTGACCGTCAAACAGGTAAAACTTCAATTGCGGTAGATACAATCTTAAACCAATGGGATAAGAATGTTATTTGTATCTATGTAGCAATCGGTCAAAAGGAATCTACTGTTTCATCAGTTTATGAAACATTAAAGAATAATGATGCGATGAAATATTCAATTATTGTTTCCGCATCTGCATCAACTCCTGCCCCTATGCTATATTTAGCACCATATGCTGGTGTTTCTATGGCTGAATACTTTATGTATCAGGGTAAGGATGTATTAATCATTTATGATGATTTATCTAAACACGCTGTTGCTTATAGAGAAATGTCACTATTATTACATAGACCGCCAGGACGTGAAGCATATCCAGGTGATGTATTCTATCTACATTCAAGATTATTAGAGCGTGCTGCTAAGCTTAATAAGGAACTTGGTGGTGGTTCAATTACTGCACTTCCTATTATTGAAACTCAGGCAGGAGATATCTCTGCATATATTCCAACTAACGTTATTTCAATTACAGATGGTCAGATTTTCTTACAAAGTGATTATTTCTATAAAGGTATTCGTCCAGCTATTAATCCAGGTCTTTCAGTATCACGTGTAGGTGGTGCTGCTCAAACAAAGGCTGTTAAGAAGGTATCCGGTACACTAAGACTAGATTTAGCTGCTTATCGTGAGCTTGAAGCATTTGCTCAATTTGGTTCTGATTTGGATGCGTCTACTAAGGCCCGCTTAGATAGAGGTAAGAGAACTCAAGAAGTATTAAAGCAAGGTCTTCATAAGACAATTAATATGGAAGAGGAAGCATTAATTATTTATGCATTAACTCATGGCTTCTTAGATCAAATTGCAGTTGAGAATTTAGCTAAGTATGAGGATGCATTATATGCTGATTTAAAGACAGATAATGCTGGTAAGGAAATAGCAAAAGAAATTATTGAAACAAAATCATTACCTGATAATGCAAAAATAGATGCATATTTAGAAGATTTTAATAAACGCTTTATGTAGGAGGTTTTTGTATGGCAAACTCATTAAGAGCAGTCCAATCAAGGATTAACTCTACAAAAAGTACAGCTCAAATAACTAAGGCAATGTATATGGTTAGTCAATCAAAGGTTAAAAGAGCTGAAAAAACATATAAATCATATCAAGATTTTATGAGTAGAATTGCATCTATGGTTAGTGAGATTGTTAAAAAAGCATCTGATGAATATCCACATAAGCTTTTAGTTGATAGAGAAGTTAAGAAAACAGCATACTTTATCATTACAAGTGATACTGGTTTAGCAGGTGGATATAATAATAATGTATTTAAAGCATTAGATGAAATAATTAAAGCAAATCATAAATCAAATGATGAATTTGTTACAGGAGCGATTGGTAAGAAGGGCTTTGCATATCTTAAATCTAAGAAATATCAATTATTAAATGATTCATTGGTATTAGTAAGAGATGATGTAATGTTTATGGATATTGAACCATTAGCTCAGAAATTTATAGATGCATATTTAGAAGGTGAAATTGATAAGCTTGTTATCATTTATAACCACTATGTAAATAGCCTTACACAAGAAGTTAGATTTGAAGAGCTATTACCTATTAAGGAAATAGAAGGAGATTCCTCTAACGTAGATTTTATCTACGAAACAGGTATCGAAAGAACTTTAGATCTAATATTACCTATGTATGTTAAGGATATAATATTTGGAGTTATTCTAGATGCTAAAACAGCTGAGCATTCATCAAGAATGAACGCTATGAAGAGTGCTACAGATAATGCATCTGAAATAATCGACAAATTACAATTATTGTATAATAGAGCCCGCCAAAGTGTTGTTACTAATGAGCTAATCGATATTATTGGTGGAGCAAATGCGATAGGAGGAGATAAGTAATGCTAGGAAAAATTGTAGAAGTTAAAGGCCCAGTTGTTGATGTAGTATTCTCTGATGGTACGCTACCAGCAATTAACGAAGCTTTAACTATTAATGTTTCTGCGAATGAAAACAATGGTGTTGCTATAAAATTAACATTAGAAGTAGCTCTTCATGTCGGCAATAAAAAGGTACGTTGTATTGCGATGGACTCAACAGATGGTCTAGTTCGTGGTATGGATGTTAAGGCTACAGGAGCTCCAATAACAATTCCTGTAGGTAGATGTACCTTAGGACGTGTATTTAATGTTTTAGGTGAGGCAATTGATAAGAAGGGTGATGTTAATCCTGAATTAACAAAGCCTATTCATAGAACTGCCCCTAAACTTGATGAATTATCTTCAAATGTAGAAATCCTAGAAACTGGTATTAAGGTTGTAGACCTATTAGCACCATATATTAAGGGTGGTAAGATTGGTTTATTCGGTGGTGCCGGTGTAGGTAAAACAGTATTAATCCAAGAATTAATTCATAATGTTGCTCAAGAACATAATGGTATTTCAGTATTCACAGGTGTTGGTGAAAGAACACGTGAGGGTAATGACTTATATGGTGAAATGAGTCAAAGTGGAGTTATTAAGAATACTGCCATGGTATTTGGTCAGATGAATGAACCACCAGGAGCACGTATGAGAGTTGCTTTAACAGGTTTAACAATGGCTGAATATTTTAGAGATGAAGAACATCAAGACGTATTATTATTCATCGATAATATTTATCGTTTTACTCAAGCAGGTTCTGAGGTATCAGCACTTCTTGGTCGTATGCCTTCAGCCGTAGGTTATCAGCCTACATTAGCTACTGAAATGGGTAAGCTACAAGAAAGAATCACTTCAACAAAGGATGGTTCTATCACATCAATTCAGGCTATTTATGTACCTGCCGATGACTATACTGACCCAGCTCCAGCTACAACATTTACACACCTAGATGCTACAACTAACCTTTCACGTAAGCTAACAGAGGAAGGTATCTATCCAGCTGTAGACCCACTAGCATCTACATCTAGAGCTTTACAACCATCAATTGTTGGTGAGGAGCATTATAATGTTGCGCGTCGAGTTCAACAAATTATTCAAAGATATAATGAATTATTGGATATCATCGCTATTTTAGGTATGGATGAATTATCTGAAGATGATAAATTAGTAGTAAAGCGTGCCCGCCGTATTAAGTTATTCTTATCACAGAATATGTTTATCGGTGGCCAATTTACAGGTATTCCTGGTGCTTACGTACCAGTTAAGGAAACTGTAAGAGGATTTAAAGAGATTTTAGATGGTTTGCATGATGATCTTCCAGAAGAGGCCTTCCGTTTAGTAGGTACAATCGACGATGCTATTAAAAAGGCAAAGGAATTAGCTAATTAATGCAAATTATAATTTCTACACATCAAGGAAATCTTTATAATGATAAAGTTGATTATTTAGTAGTTCATAGCGTTAAAGATGGCGAATATGCCTGCATGGAAAACCATGTTCCTGTAATTAGCGTTATAGATGAAGGATATGTAAAGCTTGTAAGAGATAAGGATGAGTTCTATGTAGTAATTGTTTCTGGTGTATTTCAATTTCATGACAATGTAGGTACTGTATTGTGCCAAGAAGCACATATCGGTCGTACTGTTGATTCTGCGAAGAAGCACTTAGAGATGGTTAGAAAGGAACGCCTTGAGCAAAATAAAAAAGATACAGTTGATTTTACTCAGAAGGAAAAGGAATTACGCGAACACATCAGAAATTCTGGTGCCGGAAGTCTATAAAAAATGCCACAAATTGTGGCATTTTATTTTTAACTATATTATAATTATTTAGGGTGTTGCTTATGTTTTTATTTAATGTTACCGGATTAATTTATACATGCATTTTCTTATTATGCTTTGTAATAGCTTATTTTGTAATTCTATATTCAAATGTAGAAAAGCTTTTTAAACAGGGAGCTATTTGGCCAATAAGAATATTTCAGCTTATTATAGCTTTTATTTTGGCTTATTTAATGGCAGAAGGTATACAGGCACTAATTAATGCCGCTCAGGTATAATAGGGGGATATATGGCTTTTTTAGATATTATAGTTTCACAATTTAAAGAAGAAGAAAAATTAATAAAGGGCTTATTAGATTCAATTGATAGACAAAAGAATTTAGATTTTAATGATATAAGAGTACTTATTATTGGTGATATTAAAGGATATAAGCTAAGTAAAATATTCTTAAAAGGATATAGAAAATTTAAAATAGATTATGTTATTCCAGAAATCCATAACACCCAAGGAATGGCAGAACAATATGGATTAGATAGAAGTGACGCTACTTATGTAACTTTTATTGATAGTGATGATGAATTCTATGGTAATTCATCTCTTTGTGAAATCATCTATGGACTAAAGAATACCAATATTAATTTATTATGTACTTCAATGGATCAAGAAAACATGAAAAATGGTAGAATCATTCATTCTAAGGTTTCATTTAATATGTTAAGAACATTGCATGGTATATTTGTTAAAAGACAATATATTATTGATAATAACGTAAGATTTAATGAAAGATTAGATTATTATGAGGATACATATTTTGTTACATGTCTTACAGCTAGAAATGATATGACAATCATCGACAATATTACATATGTATGGAAATGGAATGATATGTCTAAGGCATTAGCTAAGAATAAGCATGATGTTTCAGTTAGACATTATTTAGATATTATGCATGCTCATATGGATATTTATGATTATTTTGTTAAGAATAATATTAAGAATAGTGATAAATATATTATTCAACAAATAATAGAATTAGTATATTTATTAGAATCATCAAAATTTGATGGTGATGATTTAATAGAAACTAAAAAAGAATATGAAGGATTATTATATAATTTATATTTAGAACATAAAGATAAATTTGATAATTTAAAAGAAAATGAGAAAAAAGCTTATTTTGATTTTGTTAGAAAAGATCTTTCTTCATATTATGTTGGAATTGAAATAAGAGATAATTTAGATGATTTTATTAACAAAATGAATAAATAATTATCTATAATAATACGCCTCAAAAAAGTTAAAATACTTGTTGCAATATTTTTTTCTTTTGGTATAATAAGAGTGCGTATTAAAAAATGTCGCAGTAGTACAACGGTTAGTACCTCTGCTTGCCATGCAGATGATGGCGGTTCGATTCCGCTCTGTGACTCCATAAGAAAATGTAAGCTTTGATTTTAGAATCAAAGCTTTTTTATTTTTATTATCTATTTATTTATGTTATAATTATTTTGATTTTTTTAAAAGGAGAGCATATCTATGATAGAAGTTAAAGATTTGAAATTTGCATATAACTCACATGATATTGCTCTTAGAGGAATATCTTTTGATGTTAAGGATGGAGAGTGGGTTTCTATCATCGGACATAATGGCTCTGGCAAATCTACTATCGCTAAGCTATTAGCTGGATTAATTGAACCAACTCAAGGAACTATTTCTTATGATGGTGTTGTTTTAGATAGTAAAACAATTAATCAAATAAGACCTAGAGTTGGTATTGTATTTCAAAATCCAGATAATCAATTCGTTGGTTATAATGTTAAATATGATATCGCATTTGGCTTAGAAAACCATAATGTCGAAAGAAAAGAAATGATTGAATTAATTGATAAATATACAAAGCTAGTTGATATGAATCAATTTCTAGAAAGAGAACCTGATTCATTATCTGGTGGTCAAAAACAAAGAGTAGCTATCGCCGGAATATTAGCTTTGAATTGTGATATTGTTATCTTAGATGAGGCTACATCTATGCTAGATCCTAAGGGAGTAGAGGAGATTACAAAGCTTATTTGTGAATTAAAAGAAAAATATAATAAGACTTTAATCACAATTACTCATGACTTAGATTTAGCAATGAAATCTGATAAGATAATTGTTTTAAGAGAAGGAAAAATCATAAAGGAAGGATTACCTCTAGAAATCTTTAAAGAGCGAGATATATTATTAAGCTCTAACCTTGATATGCCTTTCTCACAAAAAGCATATTATTTAGCATCTCAAAATGAAAAGTTAAATAATAAGAAGGAATTAATGGATGCTTTATGGGAATATCATTTCAAAAAGTAGAGCATACCTATAAGGGTGCTAAGAAAAAAGAAATCATCAAGGCTCTAGAGGATATTAATCTTGATATTTCTGAAAAGGGTGAATTTATAGCAGTTGTAGGTAAGACAGGCTCAGGCAAATCCACATTATTAAAACATATGAATGGCTTACAAATTCCTACAGATGGTATTATCAAAATATTTGATTATACAATAACAAAAAAGAAGAATAAGAATCCTAAGATGAAGAAGATAAGAAAAAGAGTAGGATATGTTTTTCAATTCCCTGAATATCAATTATTTGAAGAAACTGTGTTAAAGGATATCATGTTTGCCCCTATTAATTTTGGATTTACTAGGGAAGAGGCTAAAGAGAAGGCTATCTCAATAATGAAGTTATTAAATATTGAGAAATTAGCTGATAAGTCTCCATTTAATATTTCTGGTGGTCAAATGAGACGTGTTGCGATTGCAGGTATCTTATCATATGACCCAGATATTATATTATTAGATGAGCCAACTAGAGGATTAGATCCTAAGGGCGCTAATGACATTATGGAGCTATTTTATAAGCTTCATGTTGAAACTAATAAAACTATTATCATGATTTCTCATGATATGGATATTGTATATAAATATGCTAATAGAATTATCGTGTTAAATGATGCGAAGCAAGTATATGATGGCGATAAGGTTAAATTATTTGAAACAGATATTTATAAGGATAATCATTTAACTAAGCCTGAAGTATTAAAGCTAATTGATTATTTAAATGAAAAACTACATTTAAATATTTCATATGAGCATTATGATTTAGATGATTTATTAAAATATTTAGAAGGAGGCGATATTAATGAATAACATCTCCTTCGGTCAATATGTTCCAGGTAATAGCTGGATTTATAAAATGGATCCAAGAATGAAGATATTCTTAACTGTTGCCTTAATTGTATTAATCTTCTTAATACCTAATCTTTATGGTATGTTCATTGCTGTTGGAGTTTATTTATTAATCTTCTTAACAACAAGAATTTCTATTATTAAAGTAATTAGAGGTATTAAGGGTATAATCTTCTTATTGTTATTTACTGTAATATTACAGTTAATTTATACAAAGGGAGATACAACAACAATTCTATATACATTTAATATGTCTATAGGACTATGGCAAACATTAATCATTATTGGTTTAATAGCTTTATATATATTTACTAAGAAATATATTCCATTTAAAATTTTATACTTCTTGTTAATATTATTTGGTGTTTTCTTAGTATTATGGAATTCTCCATTTAATAAATTTGCATGGGATTTTAATTTATTATGGACTGATTTTGATTTTATTGTATATGAAGAAGGCGCTAATAAGGCTGGCTATATCTTTATTAGAATCATATTAATGATTGGGTTAACATCATTATTAACACTATCTACAATGCCTACAGATATTAATAATGGATTAGAATCAATTCTTTCTCCACTTAAATTATTACATATACCTGTAAGTGTATTTGCGATGCTTATAAGCTTAACATTAAGATTCATTCCTACATTAATGAATGAAAGTAGAAAGATAATGAATGCTCAAGCATCACGCGGTGTTGATTTTAATGAGGGAAGCCTTAAGGATAAGGTTAATCAAATAATTTCATTATTAATCCCAATGTTTGTTATATCCTTTAAAAGAGCAGAGGATTTATCTAATGCTATGGAAGCAAGAGGATATATTATTGGAGCAAAGAGAACTAAATTAGATGAACTAAAGCTTAGATGGAGAGATTATCTTGCTTTAACTATAGTATTAGCGTTATTTGGTTTAGTTATCTGGAGTATGATTCATTATGCCTAGATATAAGTGTATTATTTCTTATGATGGTCATAATTATATGGGATTTCAAATTCAAAATGAGCTTCCAACGATTGAACTTGAGTTAGAAAATGCCATATTTAAATTTATAGGAAAAGAAATTAAAATTTATCCATCTGGTAGAACTGATAGAGGAGTTCATGCTAAAGGACAAGTAATTCATTTTGATTTAGAAAATGATATAAAGCCTAGTGGAATAAAATCTGGAATAAATGCATTTTTACCAGATGATATCTATATTAAAGATGTTGAAATAGTTGATGAGGATTTCCATGCTAGATTTAGTGCTAAGGAAAAAGAATATAGATATTATATTAATACTGGTGAATATGATCCTTTAGCTATTAATTATTCTGCTTATATTACTAATTTAGATATAAGTAGAATGAGAGAGGCTATTAAGCTATTAGAAGGAAAACATGATTTTAAAGGCTTCGCATCAGCAAGCATTGATAAAAGAAAAGAAACAATAAAAGAAATATATCACACTGAAATAAATGAAAAAGGTGATTATTTAGAATTTATCTTTATTGGTAATGGTTTTTTAAAATATCAAATTAGGCGTATGATGGGTGCGCTAGTTGAAATAGGAAGAGGAAAGGAAGGAGTAAGCTTTATAAATAAAGTATTAGAAGAAAAAGATCCAAAGATTTCTCATAAATCTTTAGATGGAGCTGGACTTTATTTATATAAGGTTATATATTAATTATGAGATTAGCAGTAGCATATGAAAGTGGCAATGTATTTGCTCATTTTGGAAGAACAGAAAACTTTTTAGTTTATGATATTGATGGTGGAAACATCAATAGTAGAGAAATAAAAGGCAATGAAGGAAAAAGTCATGGTGAGCTAGTTAGCTTACTTGCAGATTGGAATATTGATATTCTATTTGTTGGTGGTATAGGTTCACATGCTATAGATTTATTAAATGCGAAAGGAATTGAAGTTTACACTGGTGTAAGTGGAGATTGTGAAAAGAATGTTATTGATTTTCTAAATGGTAATCTTACATATGATCCTTCTAAGGTTCATCAGTGTTCACATAATCATTAATTATGAGAGAAATAGTAATTAAGGGAATTTATAGGCATTTTAAGGGCGATTATTATTTAGTTGAGGAATTAGCCTTCGATAGTGAAACAAAAGAAAAAATGGTTGTATATCGAAGATTATATGGCGATTGTACATTATGGGTTAGACCACTTGATATGTTTTTAAGTGAAGTAGATCATAATAAATATCCTAATGTTAAGCAACAATATAGATTTGAATTACAAAATATAGATAGTGTTGCAAATAATTTTAAGAAATAGAACTAGGACACAAAAGTGTCCTTTTTTCGTTGAATAATTTGTTGTTGTAGTGTTATAATTTAAGAGCTTGGAGTAATTAATATGATTAAAATTTATGGAAAAAATTGCGTTTACGCAGCAATACATGCAAAGAGTAAGCTGGAAACTGTTTTTGTATGTAATGATATTCTAAGAAAAGATAATAATATTGTTTCATTATTAAAGGATAAGAAGATTAACCATAGAATTGTTGATAAAGCATTTATGGATAAGGAATTTGGTGATGGAAATCAAGGTTATGGGGCATATCGTAGTGATTATGTAATTTATGATATGGATAGTCTTAATATTTTACCTAAAGAAAAGGGTAGAGTATTAATATTAGATGGAATTCAAGATCCTCATAATTTAGGTGCGATTATTAGAAGTGTTGATGCCTTTGGTTATGATATGATTGTTTTACCTAAGAATAATAGTGTTTCTGTAAATAAAACTGTTGCCCATATTTCAACTGGAGCGATTGAATATACTAAGATAATGTATGTTAATAGCTTATTAACAGTAGTAAATAAATTAAAGGATATGGGTTATTGGATTTGTGGAACAGATGCTAGTGGAGATACGTTATCAGCTAATATTGATAAATCATTAAATTTAGCTGTAATTATTGGAAGTGAAGGATTTGGTATGTCTAAGACATTAGTTAAGGCATCAGATTTCTTAATCTCTATTCCAATGAAGGGACATGTTAATAGTCTAAATGCGTCTGTATCTACTGGTATTGTTTTACATGATTTAATGGCAGATTAATAATTTGTATATAAATTGTAATGATTATGAATTACTATATTTAATAAACGAGGGTAATGAAAAGGCCCTAAAGTTATTATTTGATAAATATGATCATTTAATAAGAATGCTAGCTAAGGAATACGCACCATATGGAAATAGAAGTGCTGATTTAGCTCAAGAGTTTAGAATGATTCTATATAAGTGTATTGAATGCTATAAGGAAGAATATGATATTAGCTTTTATTCATATTTTTTAATTAGTATAAATAGGAGAGCTAAAAGAATCATTAGTAATGATTATTATAAAGAAAGTATTATATTAAATGAAATATGCTTATCATACCTTGATAATAGTAATGGTATAAATATTCCAAATAGGCATATTGAAAAATTAATAAAGGATAATTATAAAGATAAGCTATCATTAGATATTATTTATGAATGTATTATTGGTGGAAAACCAATTAAAAAGTATGCATTAGATAATAATTTAAATTATCCTAATCTTTATTATAAATATAAAAAGATTTGTAGTGATGTAAAAGCATTAATAAAAAAATACTATAACTTGACTTAAATAAAACTTTGTATTAAAATTTATTTGAAGCCTAGGTATAGGTTTTTTATTTTGGATAAAAAGGTGATAAATTATGAGAACAAAGGTTATTCTTGTATGCGAGGAATGTTTGAGTAGAAATTATCAAACTACCAAAAATCCAAGTAAGAATAATGAAAGATTAGAATTTAAGAAATTTTGTCCTTCATGCAATAAATATACAATTCATAAGGAAACTAAGTAGGAGGATTTATGGCTGATAAAGAAAAAGAAGTTTTAGAAGAAACTGAAGTAAAAGAAGAAGCTAAAACTGAAGAAGTTTCACAAAAGGATCAAGTAGAAAAGAAGATTCGTAAGCAAATTGAAAAGAAACAAGAAAAGGAAGCTCATGGTGGTATTTCAAGAATTGGTGAATACCTAAAGGAAGAGCATAAGTGGGAAAGTTATCTTTTCATCGCAATTGCTGTTATTACTTTATTATTAGGATGCTTAATTTTAAATGGTTCACTAGAGGTTAAGAATAATTTCCCTCTAATTGGTAATCATCCTACTGCTTTTGCATGGGTATTAGTAAGTATTTCTGCATTAGGTTTAGTATATGCAGTATGGCCATTCTTTAAGCCTGCATTACCTGAATTTAAGAAGATTACATGGTTAACATGGCCAAAGTTCTTAGGTAACTTAGCTCGTACTTTTATCTTTATGCTTATTTTTGTTGGATTATTATATTTATACGATGCATTTATGTCAGAAATCTTCGTATTAATATTTAGCTAGGAGGATTTTAGAATATGAAAAGATGGTATATTGTTACAACATATTCAGGCTATGAAAATTCTGTTAAGACAGATCTTGAAAGACGTAGAATTTCAATGAATATGGAGAATATGATTTATCAAGTTCTTATTCCTGAAGAGACTGTAGAAGTAGTTGATAAGAAGGGTAAGAAGAAGGAAAAGGTAAATAAGTTATTTCCGGGTTATGTATTTGTTGAAATGGAGATTGATGAAGTTAAGGGTATGGACGATGACGTATGGTTCATGGTAAGAAATACTCCAAAGGTTACAGGTTTCTTAGGTTCATCAGGTGGAGGAACTAAACCAGTTCCAGTAGCTAATGATGAAATGAATCAAATCTTATCTAAGTTAGGCTTAGTTGTAAAGCCAAAGTTAGATTTCGCTATTGGTGATAAGATTGAAGTTATCTCTGGTGCATTCGCTGGTAAGATTACTGAAATCACTGATATTAATGAGGATAAGGGTATTGTTACTGTATTATTTGAATTATTCGGTTCATATACTCCAACTGAATTAAACGTAGATCAAATTAAGAAGATTTAAAAAAATGTGGCTTAGAAATAAGCCCTTTTTTAATGCAATAATTGATTGAAAAAAGGCGGATTATAAATTTTTCTATAAGGATTTTAACACACAATTATTGAAATAAGTTGTAGCACGTGCTACAATCTATTTGGAGGCGATGCTACAATGTATTTCGATTTTATAAAGGATTTAAAGTACTCTAAAATCGTATTAGGATTAAATGATACAAAACTTAGTGAATATCTCAATATATCTAGAAGTACTGTAATTAGATGGTTAAATAACACTATTACCCCTGAATATGACACATTAGATAAGGTGTATAACAAATTATATGAAAGCAATATTTATCTTAATAGAGTAAAAGAAGAAATGTATAATTCGTCGGTTGATAAGAATCATATGATATTATTTCATGGTGCTAAAACTGAAATAATTGGCGAACCTTCAATATCCTTTAGTGAAGATAAAAAGGATTTTGGTAGAGGATTTTATTTAGGTGAAACATTCGAGCAATCAGCTAGCTTTGTAGTTGGTTATAATAAGTCTTCCGTATATATTTTTGATTTTAATAAAGAGAACGTAAAAATAAAAGAATATAATGTATCTAAAGAATGGATGTTATTAATTGCCTATTTTAGAGGCAGATTAGACGAGTATACTGGCTCAATATATATAAAAGAGTTGATAAAAGAATTAAATGATGTGGACGTAGTTATAGCACCTATTGCTGATAATACAATGTATACTACATTAGATGATTTTATATCTGGTAAAATAACAGATTTACAATGTTTAAATGCTTTGAGTGCTAATAGATTAGGTAAGCAATATGTTTTTTTAAATGATAATGTGATAAAGAATAATCTTAAGATGCTTGAAAGATGTTTTTACTGTAAAAACGAAAGAGTTGATTATCAATCATATAGATTAAAGGAAAATGAGATAGGAAAGAATAAAGTTAAAATAGCATTGAGAGAATACGCTGGAAAAGGAAAATATATTGAGGAATTATTGAAATGAGAAAAATAGATGACAATGGATTATTATTATGTAAGTTTACATCTGATCTTTTTGAATATTCAACTAAAGCAAAAGATTGTTCCTCAAAGGTTTTTATTAAAGCATATATTTATTCTTCAATTCAAAGGATTCTTTCATCAAAAGCATTTTTACTTGATTCTTTAGATATAGTATCAGCATATGACACTATCAAATCTGAAAAAAAATTAACGCAAGGAAAAGATATATATCCATCATATGTTATGGCGTGGATTGGATATATAATGAAGTATTTTTCTTATACAACTGGTGTTTCTGAAGTGGTGTTGTATAGTAAAGTAAAGCCAGAAGAATTCTATAATTTGTATGAATCATATCACAGCTTAGATAATGATTTGGTTGTAAAAAGAATTGCAGAGGCTAATGACATTAATATAAATTTAAATGACGTTGAAATTATGATGAAATTAAGCAAATAAGTTGTAGCACGTGCTACAATTTGTTTGATGTAAATGCTACAATTTTGATGAATTTAAAAAGGCGGTTTTTTATAATTCCGCCTTTTCATCATCTTTAATTCTTTCTCTTGCGATTGCAAGCATAAGCTTAATTCTATTTTCTTGATTTACTTTAGTAGCTGATGGGTCATAATCGATAGCTACTATATTAGCATCCTTATGGATGCTTTTTATTTTCTTCATTACACCTTTACCACAAATATGGTTTGGAAGACATCCAAATGGCTGAGCACAAATGATATTTTCATATCCTTCCTCAGTTAATTCCATCATTTCGGCAGTTAATAGCCAGCCTTCACCCATCTTTGTTCCATGATGTAATACACCCTCACTTAAATCCTTAGTATGAGAGAAGTAATTCATTGGAGTGAATTTAGAATTATTCATAGCGTTAATCATTATCTTTTCGCGTCTTCTAATAAACCAAAGAATCAATTTAGCAAAAAATGCTGATTTCTTATTTTTGCCATAGATTTCATAATCATAAATTGTATTATAAACAGTATATAATAAGAAACCATATAATCCTGGTACATTTACTTCAGCATCTTGACTTACTAAGAAATCTTCTAGGTGATTATTACCAAGTGAGGCATATTTAATATAGATTTCACCAACAATACCAACCTTTGGCTTTTTATGTGATAAATCAAGTGGGATAGCATCAAATTCTTTAACCATTTTATTTAGGTTCTTTTTGATGTCTCTATATTTTCTTCCCTTTCCTTTTGCATATTGATCTGAAATATCTTTAATCCATTTTTCAGTTAGCTTTTGTGTTTCACCTTTATTTATTTCATAAGTTTGACACTTATTTCTTAAATACATTAATTCATCTGCGTATGTAATAGCAGAAGATAGATTTAAGATTAAAGGAAGAGTGATTTTAAATCCTGAATCCTTTTCTAGATTAGAAGTATTAAGTGATACAACTGGGATATAACCATAGCCTGCCTTTTTTAAAGCTTTTCTTAAAAGGTGTAGGTAATTAGATGCACGGCATCCACCACCAGTTTGAGTAATTAATAATACGACCTTATCTAAATCATTTCGATGATTTAAATTATCAATAAATTGACCAATAACTAATAATGCAGGATAGCATGTATCATTATGAACATATTTAAGACCCTCAGTTACAACATCTGGTCCTTCATTTTTCATTATTTCAACTTTATATCCAGTTTGGCATAATAATGATTCAAATAATGCCATATGGATTGGTAACATAGAAGGAATAAGAATCGTATGGGTCTTAACCATATCTTCAGTAAATCTTGGATAATTAAAATCTTCTTCGTATGAATCTACTTTGATATCATCAGCCATTACTTTTCCTCCCTCTTTTGTTTAAGTGCGGCAAATAAGCTTCTTAATCTTATCTTTACAGCACCTAAATTTGTAATTTCATCAATCTTAATTTGAGTATATATCTTACCCTTTGATTCAAGAATTGCTTTACATTCATCTGTTGTAATAGCATCTACACCACAACCAAATGATACTAATTGAACTAAATTCATATCATCCTCATGTGTACAATACTTAGCAGCGGAATATAATCTTGAATGATAAGTCCATTGATTTAATACATGAACTGGGAATTTTGAATTTAAATTAGAGATAGATTCTTCAGATATAACATAAGCACCCATAGAAGCGATTAGCTTATCAATGCCATGATTCACTTGCGGATCTTGGTGATATGGTCTTCCTGATAATACAATGATTTCCATATGCTTTTCTCTAGCTTCTTTAATGTAGCTAGCGCCAACTTCTCTAATATCAGATAAATATTTTTCATATTCAGCGTATGCCTTATCGGCAGCTTTTTTAATTTCTGATTTTGAAATGCCCTTAAAGTATTTATCAAGCATTACCTTAATCTTTTTATCGAATAAGTTTCTTACATCAATACCAATAAAATCAGAAATGAATGTTACTTCACTTATTCTTGAAACATTATTTAATATATTTTCAGGATAATAAGCAACGATTGGACAGTTATAGTGATTATCACCCATGTTTTCATCATAGTTATAAGACATACAAGGATAGAAGATAATCTTTTCACCATCATTTAATAGCTTTTCAATATGTCCATGAACAAGCTTTGCTGGATAGCATACTGTATCTGATGGAATAGTATGTTGTCCTAGGCTATAAAGCTTGCTATCAGAAAAGCCTGATGATTTAACTGCAAATCCTAATTCAGTGAAGAATGTGTACCAGAATGGGAATAATTCATACATATTTAATACTAGAGGAATAGCAATAGTACCACGCTTTGGATTTTCAATTGGTAAATAAGATGCTAATCTTTCTCTATTGTATTCATAAATATTCTTACCCTTTAAGCTAGCTTTTATTCCTAAAGGCTTATCACATTTATTTCCTGAAATAAATTTATTCGGATTATTAGCAAATGAATTAATAGTTAATAAGCAGTGATTATTACATCCACTACATTGAATATTTTTTACTTCATGCTTAAAGCTTAATAAATCTTCATGAGAAATGATACTAGATTTTTCAAGGTTTAATGATTTAGCATATAATGCCGCACCATAAGCTCCCATTAAACCCGCAATATTAGGGCATACAACCTCTAAATCTAATTCCCTTTCAAATGCTCTAAGTACAGCCTTATTTAAGAATGTACCACCTTGAACGACGATATGCTTACCAAGTGATTCTTTATTAGTTGCACGAATAACTTTATATAAAGCATTCTTAACAACTGAAATAGAAAGACCAGCAGAAATATTATCGATAGTAGCTCCATCCTTTTGAGCTTGCTTAACAGACGAATTCATAAATACAGTACATCTTGAGCCTAAATCAACAGGTTTAGGTGCCATTAATCCAATAGATGCAAAATCTTTAATATCATACCCTAATGCGTTAGCAAATGTTTGTAAGAAAGAACCACAACCAGAAGAACAAGCTTCATTTAAGAAGATATTAGAAATTGCATTATTTTCAATTTTAAAGCATTTAATATCTTGTCCACCGATATCGATAATAAAATCAACCTCAGGCATAAATTTAGCGGCTGCCATATAGTGGGCCATAGTTTCTACTAAACCACCATCTAAATTGAAGGCATTCTTTGCTAAATCTTCACCATATCCTGTAGAAGCTGATCCTTTAATATTAATATTTGGATATTTAGCATATAAATCAGTTAATATATCCTTTATTACAGATACTGGATTTCCTTTATTAGGTTGATATTTATCAAATCTAATATTTCCATCCTCATCAATTAATACAATCTTTAATGTAGTAGAACCAGAGTCAATACCCATATATAATGGGCCATTATATTCATCTAATGGTAAAGTATCGACCTTAGCTTTAGCATGGCGCTCATTAAATACTCTTAATTCTTCCTCATCTTTAAATAATGGAGAATTATAGGCATAAGTGGCTTTATTAGAAAATTCAATTAAATTCTTAATTGTCTCTTCAACACTTAATTCCTCATTAGCACAGTAAGCAGCACCAATAGATACATAGTATAATGAATTTTTAGGACAAATACCTTCTGTATGTAATACTTCATCGAATGCGGCTTTAAGTTCTGATAAGAAAGTTAAAGGTCCACCTAAATATGCAACCTTACCCTTTATATCTCTACCTTGAGCAAGTCCACCTACAGTTTGGTTAACTACTGCATGGAAAATAGAAGCGGCAACATCTGATTTTGAAGCACCTTGATTTAATAATGGTTGAATATCTGTTTTAGCGAATACTCCACATCTAGAAGCTATTGAGTATAGTTTTTGATGTCCCATTGCTAAACCATTGATTTCAGTGATATCTACATTTAATAATGTAGCCATTTGGTCAATGAAAGCACCAGTACCACCAGCACAAGAACCATTCATTCTTACTTCCATACCATCAGTTAGAAATAGGATTTTAGCATCCTCTCCACCAAGCTCGATAATTACATCAGTACCAGGAATTAATTTATTAGCAGCAATTCTTGTTGCGTAAACCTCTTGAACGAAAGGAATATGCGCACCATCAGCCATACCCATACCAGCAGAACCAGAAATAGCTAATTTAATTTTGTCCTCTATTATGTTTTGTTCTCTTAATTCTTTTAATTTTGCAATTATGTTATCTTTTATGTGGGAATAATGTCTTTTATAATCTTTGTAAATTATATGATCATTTTCATCCATTACTACACATTTAATTGTTGTAGAACCAACGTCAAGTCCTAATCTAAGCATTGGTTTACCCCCTTTTTAAAATAATATAATGTAAAATTATATGATAAATGAAGTTAAATTCATTTTAAGCAATATTTTTACTTATACATTATATCACATAAAAAATAAAAATCATTTATTAAAGTTAATTAATGCAAGTAATGGCTTATATACAAATTTTATTTGATATAAGGTTGCATTTAAGTTATAATAGAAATGTTTAAAACATGGATTATTTGTAGTAAGTCCATAGGTGTTAGAAGAGGTATTTATGAAAAAGATTAATAAGCTAATTGGTTTATTCTTTATATTAATCGGCTTTATTACATTAGCTTCTTGTTCATCAGGTGCTGGTGTTAAAGCTATTATGGAAGCAAAGGCAGGATCAAATAAAGTAACTATTACCTGTACATTTGAGGCTAATTCAAAATTAGAGTCAGGTGAAGCATATCCATTAATTAGAAGATATAGTTATGAAAATGGTGAAGTAAAGTCATCATCAGATGATTATAAGAAGATTACATTTGGTACAAGTGCTACAGTAGCTTCTGTTGAATTTGATGGTTTACAAAGTGATACAAAATATTTATTCAAGTTATATGTTAACTATGATTCATCAGATACATATATTGATCAAATTGAAGTAACAACTTTATCAGAGTCTGGTGAAAAGACAATTTCTAATAAAGAAGAATTTGAGAGTATGACTGATAATAGTGATGGTGTTTACACATTAACAAGTGACATTGATTTTGGTGGAGAAGAATTATCATTATTTAATTCAGACGCTGATCCATTTAAGGGTACTTTTGATGGAAATGGTCATACAATTTCTAATTTCAAATTAGCTAAGACTTCTTATAGTTACTTCGGTTTATTCGGTTATACAAAGAACGCAACAATTTCTAATTTAAATATTGAAAATGTCGTTGTTGAATCAACTAACTTAAATTCTTTCTCAGCTGGTGTACTAGTTGGTAAGGCAGAATCAACAGTAGTATCAAATGTTAAGATTTCTGGTGTTGAGGCTACAGTTAATGTTAGTTCTTCAGGTGATATTAATCTTGGTGGTGTTGTAGGTTCAGCTACTGGTTCAACATTTACTGAAACTGAAGTAAAAGATATTAAGATTCATTTTACTCAAATTAGATATAAAGTTAACGTAGGTTTATTCGTTGGTAAGATTTCTGGTGCTTCAGCTGTTAAGAGAACAGTTGATGGCAAAGAAAAGAGTGTAATTACTGATGCATGTAGCGCAGTTGGAGAATTAACGGGAAATATTAAGTTTACTTCATCAACTGAAGGTTACTTACGTGCAGGTGGCTTTGTAGGATTTGTAGAAGCAGCATCTAGCTTAATTTATAATTCATATTGTTCTGCAAATATCAATATTACAAAGAGTGAAGCAACTAATAAGTATGATTTATCTATTGGTGGTTTCGTAGGATCTAATAATGGTTATATCAATATTGAAAAATGCTTTGCAAAGACAAATATTAAATTATCAGCTGGTAGTGAGGTTACAAGCGAAACTTCTCCAGAAGATATAGCAAGTATCCAAGATACATTATTAGTAGCTGATAAGAGTTCAAATACAGCATCAGTTGGTGGATTTGCTGGTAGATTATATAGAACTGTTGGTACATTTAAAGATATTTACTTTTTAGGCGATGTTAATGTTTATGCAAAGGCAACAAGAAATGCATCTGAGGCAGAAAGAACAAAGTTTGAAACTGCAATTGATGGTAAGATATCTGAATCTGCCGTTGGTACATCAAGAATTGTTGATGGTATTTTATACGAAATTACCGCTGAAACTGAGTATTATACATATGATAGCGAAAATGATAAGTATATTTTAGCTACTGATGTTGATCCAGATAAGTTCTCACCAGATAAGTATTATACTAAATCAGGTGAAGAATATATTAAGGCTGAAAGCTATACTCCAAAGGTATTAACAGCTACATATTTAATTACTGGTGAAGTATATGGATATACTGCATATATTGACGCAGCCGGACAAACTACTGAATTAGATGCAAAATTATCAAATGTAGGTAAGTATCAATCAACTTCAGATACAAGTGTGTTCGCTGATTACGTTAAGAATTTTGTAAATACAATTATTTTATAAAAAACGGAATATAGAGCCTTTGGCTCTTTTTCCACTATATATAAGGAGAGATTATATGGGACTAACAATTTATAATTCACTTACAAATAAGATGGAGGAATTTGTTCCTCAAAATGGAAATAAGGTAAATATGTATGTTTGTGGACCTACAGTTTACAACTACATTCATATTGGTAATGCTAGACCTGTTATTTTCTACGATATGATGAGAAGATATTTGAAGTTCATTGGCTATGATGTGACTTATGCTTCAAATATTACAGATGTAGACGATAAAATTATTAAAAAAGCATTAGAACAAAAGAAGACTGAAAAAGAAATCGCAACATTCTATGAGAATGCTTATTTTGATTCTGTTAAAGAGGTTGGTTCATCAAAGCCAGATTTAATACCTCACGCAACAGATTATATTCAAGAAATGATTTCTTTTATTCAAGAATTAATTGAAAAAGGTTATGCATATAATGTTGATGGAGATGTTTTCTTTAGAGTTTCTAAGATAGATGATTATGGTTGTCTTTCTAATCAAGTAACTGAGGATTTGGAATCAGGAGCTAGAATCTCAGTTGATTCAAAGAAGGAATCACCACTAGATTTTGCATTATGGAAGAAGACTGATGAAGGTATTAAGTGGGATTCTCCATTTGGTGCTGGTAGACCTGGTTGGCATACTGAATGTGTTGTTATGAACCATAAGTTATTTGGTAATGGTTTAGATATCCATGGTGGAGGAATGGACTTGAAGTTTCCTCATCATGAAAATGAAATTGCTCAATTTGAAGCATTATATAAGACTCATTTAGCCAAATATTGGATTCATGTTGGAAGACTTGATTTAGCTGGTGAGAAGATGTCTAAGTCTTTAGGAAATGTTATTTATGTTAAGGATTTAGAATCTAAAAAGGATGGAATGATTTTAAGAAGCTTAATTTTATTCTCTCCATATCGTTCCATTATTTCTTATAGTGAAGATTTAAAGAATCAATATGTTAAGGAATATGATAAGTGGCAAAGAGCTTATAAGCAGGCCTTATACACTTTACAATATGAGAATAAATTAACAGATAAGGTTTCTGATTCTGATATTGAAAAATTTAAAGAATATATGAATCAGGATTTCAATGTTCAAAATGTATTAACTTTAGTAACTGATATTGTTAAGGAAATTAATACTAATTTACGTTCTAAGAACTATGAAGAAACAGCTATTAAATTAAATACTTTTAAGACTATTTTTGATGTATTAGGTATTAATTTATTTGTAGAAGAAATGAATCAAGAGCAATTAGATGCATATTCTAAGTGGATGGAAGCTAGAAATAATAAAGATTTCGAAACTGCTGATATTTATCGTAATAAGTTAATTGAATGGAAGATTCTATAATGACTGCAAATTCTTATAATGGTCTTTCACTTGCTTATATTGGTGATGCAATTTATGAGATATATATTAGAAAATATGTGTTATCATTAGGATATACAAAGGTTAATGATTTACATAAGCATGTTATTAAATATACAAGTGGTGAAGGACAAGCATATTGTATTCATAAGTTTTTAGAAATGAATATATTAAACGAAAATGAATTGATGATTTTTAAGCGTGGAAGAAATTCTCATGTTAATAGTTCAAGAAAGAATTTAGAGCTTAAGGATTATCTAGATGCTACTGGCTTTGAAGCTTTAATGGGATATTTATATCTCGATGAAAATATTCAAAGATTGGAAGAACTAATTAATTTATGTATTAAGTTAAGAGGTGAAAAGGATGAAAAAGAATTCTAAACTAGAAGAATTAAATGAACAAGAATTAACTGAATATCTAGCTAAAAATTCTGAAGAAGATCTTAAAGCCGATGAAACAACATTAGAGGATGGTTATGACGTAGACGCTCTTGATGAATTTAGAAAAAAAGATGCTGCATTAGCTGGTCTTCCATCTGATGAAGAGATTGAATCTAAAGCTAAGGTTATAGATGAAGTTGAATTTTTACCTGAAGCTGAGAGAAAAAGAATTCAAAGAGCAGAAGCCAAAATGAATAAAAAGATTCAGAAGGAAACACAAAAGAAGATTCGTGCTCATAGAAGAGATTTAAGAAAGAATCCATCTATTTTAAAGAGATATGATGTTGATCCTGAATTTGGTTTACCAACTGAAATTGTTGAACAAAGAATTATTGATGAAAGAGTAAATAAGACAACTGGTAAAAAGACAAAGTCTATTGGAAGAATAATTGCTGGTAATGTAATTTCATTTTTCAACTTCTTAGTATTTGCTTTAGCTGCGATTTTGATTATTATCGCAATTGCATATAAGAGATTTGAACCAATAACAGATTTATCATTCTTATTAATTGTTATTATTAATATTACTATTGGTACTATTCAAGAAATTAGAGCAAAGAAGACTATTGAAAGCTTGTCATTAATGAACGAATCAAGTGTATTCGTTATGCGTAATGGTGTGGTAAAGGAAATACCAACTGAAGAAGTTGTATTAGATGATATCATGCTACTAGAAAGTGGTAAGCAAATATGTGCTGACTCAATAGTGGTTTCTGGTCAAATTGAAGTTAATGAATCTCTATTAACCGGTGAGTCTGACTCAATTATTAAGAAAGTTGGAGATGAATTACTTTCTGGTTCATTTGTTATTTCTGGCAAATGTGCTGCTAAGGTTGATAAGGTTGGTAGAGATAATTATATTGAACAATTATCTAGCCAAGCTAAGATGTATAAAAAGCCAAAGAGTGATTTGTTAATATCATTAAATAGAATTATTAAATTCATGTTTATTCCAGTTATCATTTTTGGTTTCTTACTATTCTTAAGAATGTATTTTAACCAAGATGTTTCTCTATTTAATAATATTAGAAGAACAGCTGGTGCAATGGTAGGTATGATTCCTTCTGGATTGTTCTTGATGTCATCTATTGCCCTTTATGTAGGTGTTATTAGATTAGGACAAAAGAATGTATTAGTTCAGGATTTATATTGTATTGAAATGCTTGCCAGAGTAAATTGTATTTGTTTGGATAAAACAGGAACAATTACTGATGGTACAATGGTTGTTAAAAATGTAATTGATTATGAACAAATTGCTGGTTTAGCAACTAAGAATATTGTTTCAGCTATTTTAAATGCTTTACCAGATAGAAATATGACATCTGATGCATTAATTAATAAGTTTGGATTAAGTAAGAGAATGAAATTTACAGGTACTATTCCTTTTTCATCTCAAAGAAAATTCCAAGCTGTTACATTTGATAAATATGGAACATTTGCATTAGGTGCTCCTGAATTTGTATTAGGTAGCACATATAAGAGTGTTTCTAAAGATGTTGAAAAATATGCAAAGCTTGGATATAGAGTACTTTGCTTAGCATATATTCCTGGTTATATTGAAAATAACGCACTTCCAGACGGTGAAATGACTGTTGTTTCAATGATTTTAATTGAGGATAACATTAGACAAAATGCAATTTCTACAATTCAGTATTTTAAAGAGTCTGGTGTAGAAGTTAAGGTTATTTCAGGTGATAACCCTATTACCGTTTCAAAGATTGCAGAACGTGCTGGTGTTCCTAACGCAATTAACTTTATATCGTTAGAAGGTATGGATGATAATGAAGTTGCACGTGCAGCTTTAAAATATACTGTATTTGGACGTGTATCACCTAGTCAAAAGAGAATTATCGTTTTAGCATTACAACACGCTGAAAAGTGCGTTGCGATGACAGGTGATGGTGTTAACGATATTTTAGCTTTAAGAGCAGCTGACTGTTCAATTGCATTAGGTTCTGGTAGTGAAGCTACTAGATCATGCTCACACTTAGTATTATTAGATTCTGACTTTGGATCAATGCCTAGTGTAGTTGCAGAAGGAAGAAGAGTTATTAACAACGTTACATCTGTTGCTTCACTTTTCTTAACTAAGACAATTTTCTCATTATTACTTGCAATAGTTGCTATTTTTACAGGAGTATATCCTATTACTCCAAAGCAATTAATTATTATTGATATTTTAGCAATTGGTATTCCATCATTAATCTTAGTTAATGAACCAAATAATAGAACATTCCAAGGTAAGTTCTTAAGTAACGTTATTAAGAAAGCCTTGCCGGGTGCGCTAGTTATTACAATGCTATCATTAATAATCTTTATCTTAAGCGACACATTACACTTAGATGATAAGAGTTTAACTACAATTATTGTAATTACTGCCTCTCATACAAGTTTGATGGTATTATTTAAAGCATGTCGTCCATTTACTACATTAAGAAAAATATTATTTACTACATGCTATACAATTTTCTTAATAGTGATAATTATGTTACCTAACTTACTAGAATTTAGACCTGTAGTATCATTATTTGATTATTATTCCGAGAATCAAGATTTCACATATATGAAGGAATTCCCTGAAATTAGTATATCTACAGGTAATTACTTCGTAATGGATGGAAGAATTACTAATATTAGAGCAGATGGCGATAAGAAGGTATTAACTCGTTTATCTAAGTCTAAAGATCCTAATAAGGATGCTACATTAGTGAATTATTACGCAATCAATGGTGAAGAAACTGATATTTTAATTAATATTCCAACAATTAGTTATAATAATACTGGCAAGATTTTTGCTGGTGGATATTTAATTAATGATGTTGCATATTATGATGGAATTGAAGATGATTTAATTGTTGATAGTCATGGTAATGTATTCTTAAAGAATTATGATAATCCTCTATATACAACATTAACTAAGGATGATAGTTATTATGATTTCAAGATTGAATATGGTACATACGTTGAAAAGGACGCAAAGCGCCAATATTCAATTTTACCAAAGGTAGAAATAGAGAATAACAAGTATATCTTTAATGGTGTTGTTGATGATGATGGATATTATCCAGTAAGTAGTAGTATTTCTCAAATTTTCACAGGTGATTCAACTCAAATCACTATTAATCCTAATACATTAGAATTATTAATTAATGGTGACACTATTAAAAAGATTATGAATGATGGTTCTGAAGGTGGTACTTATAGGGTATCTATGCCTGTTGTATCATCGACCGGTAATGTAAGAACAGCTGGTGTTGAACCAAGACGTCTATATTTTGATGGTATTTCATCTGGTAAAAATGTATTTGAATTATATGGTACTAAGGATAAAGTTGATGAATTTGTAAACATGAGAGATTCTTATGCTTATACGATTTATAAGCTTGATGGAAATAACAATAAGGTTTATTATACATATTTCTCAGCTTATGATGCTGTATATTTGAATGTATATGATTATTTACCAAGTGTTATTAATCCAGGAGATCCAAACTTAAATGATATTAAATTAGATGATTATTTAATTAAAGATTTCAAGTTTGAAAACTTCTATGAAGATGACTTTAAGGGATTCTTCGATAAGAATGGATATGAAATTAATGTACATTCTGGTGTAACACCATTATCTTATAAGGTTGACGCTGATAAGTCTGAATATTCATTAACACAAGTAATTGATACTAACGAATATTTAACTGACTCTGATACTAAGATTTCATTAAATGAAACTCAGTTCGCACCATCAATTTCTATAAGTGAAGATTTACATTATGTAATTGGTGGATATTATACAGATTATGAACATTCAATTGGTACAGAATTAGTTGAAACATATTACAGTAAGGATGATAAATATTACTTACAGTTAGGTGACTATAAGACTACTTTTGAAGTATCTGTTGTAACATCTACAGGTGGTATTGTTACTGCGTTAAGTGTTACAAATGTAATTTTCTTACTTGCATTATGTTTATCTGCAGGTCCATTGATGCGTCTATATCAATACGCTATTCCATGGGTTAAGAAACAATTCGATAATATCGGAAAACTTATTAATAAGTGGTAATGATAAAATGCCGTGTATGCGGCATTTTGTTTATTATAGGTTATATTGAATAATTATATTATTTTTGATATAATATTCGCGTATTTATTTTCTTTGGAGGGGATAATATGAGTAAAAAGTTTTATTTAACAACTGCAATTGCTTATACATCATCTAAGCCACATATTGGAAACGTATATGAGGCTATTTTAGCTGACTGTATTGTAAGATATAAGAAGAAGGATGGCTATGATACATATTTCCAAACAGGAACAGATGAGCATGGTCAAAAGATTGAACAAAAAGCTCTAAAGATGGGTACAACTCCAAAAGAGCATGTTGATAAGGTATCAAAGGAATTAAGAGATACTTATGACATGATGAATGTTAAATACGATCATTTTATTCGTACTACTGATAAAAATCATGAGGAGCAAGTTGCTAAGGCATTTGAAAAGATGCTAGCAAAGGGCGATATCTATAAAGGAAAATATGAAGGATTCTATTGTGTAGATTGTGAATCATATTTTACTGAGAAAGATTTAGTAGATGGTTGTTGCCCTGACTGTGGTGCTAAGGTAACTAAGAATAGTGAGGAATGCTATTTCTTAAAGCTTGAACCATATAGAGAAAGATTATTAAATTACATTAATGAAAATCCAATGTTCATTCAGCCTGAGTCAAGAAAGAATGAAATGATTAATAATTTCTTAAAGAACCCAATTCCTGATTTATGCGTATCTCGTACTTCATATAAGTGGGGTATTCCTGTTATTAGTGATCCTAAGCATGTAATCTATGTATGGATTGATGCGTTATTAAACTATATAACTGGTTTAGGATATGATGTTGATGGAAATAATGGTGAATTATACAAGAAATATTGGCCAGCTGATATCCATTTAATTGGTAAGGATATTTTAAGATTCCATACAATTTATTGGCCAATTATGTTAATGAGTTTAGATTTACCTTTACCTCATCAGGTATTTGGTCATCCATGGATTTTAACAAATCATAATAAGATGAGCAAGTCTAAGGGTAATACTATTTACGCAGATGAATTAGTATCATTATTCGGTGTTGATGCTGTAAGATATTATGTTTTACATGAAATTCCATTCGCTTCAGATGGTAATATTACTTATGAATTAGTATGCGAAAGAAGTAATTCTGATTTAGCTAATACATATGGTAATTTAGTATCTAGAACAATTGCCATGGTTAAGAAATACTTTGGTGATGAAGAAATCAAAGAAAGCACAAAGACTGCATTTGATGATAGCTTAAAGAATGTTGTTCTTGAGGCAGCTGATAATTATAAAAAGTTAATGGATCAATTTAAGGTAGCTGATGCTTTAGAGGAAGTTCAAAAGGCATTACGTGCTGCTAATAAATATATCGATGAAACAGCACCTTGGGTATTAGCAAAGGATGAAAATAGAAGGGAAGAATTAAAGACTGTACTTTATAATTTATTAGAGTCAATTAGAATTTCTTCTATATTATTAGAGCCTGCAATGCCTGTTACTTCATCAAAGGTTTATACTGCATTAAATACATCAAAAATTAATTTAAGTGATACTAAATTTGGCTCTGAAAAATCATATAAGGTTTCACCTTGTGAAATTCTATTTAAGAGATTAGATGTAAATGAAATAATGGCTCAGGTAGAAGAAAAAGAAAAGAATCTTGAAGCTAAAAATGAAGAAGAAAAGGTTGAGGCTAAGCCAGAAATTACAATCGACGATTTTGAAAAAATTGATTTATGCGTAGGTAAGATTTTAGAGGCTAAAAAGCACCCTAAGGCAGATAAGCTTTTAGTATTTAAGATTGATTTAGGAACTGAGGTAAGACAGATTGTTTCTGGTATTGCGAAATTCTATAATCCTGATGAATTAGTTGGCAAGAAGGTTATTGTCGTTAAGAACTTAAAGGCAATTAAGTTAAGAGGAGAAGAATCTCATGGTATGTTATTATGTGGTTCTGATTTAGCTGATTCATATTTAGAATTAGTAAATATCGACAAGTGTAATCCTGGTGATATTGTTAGATAAGAGAGACTTAGGTCTCTTTTTCTTTTGTTTAATATTCAATATTTGTGTAATAATGCAAATATTAAAGAAATTCGAGTGATATCGTACACTTTAAATATTAATATTTAAATTTTGAAAGTGCTTTTATTTTTCTAGTGGTTTGATTTATGTTGTCCTTTACTAAAATGTATGATAAAATACTATTGCTTGTAAAATTATATAAGCATAGCTTATAAGAGTATGTTATTACTTGGAATGGAGAAAATCGTATGGTTAAACTATTTGAACAGGTAAATAATTGTACTAAGCCATTATCTTGTAATGGTTATTTTCAAATGCGCTAAACAACACTAATCTATTTTGGTGTTGTTTTTATTTTTTAAGGGGATTTAAAATGAAAACTGTTGGTATTTTAGGCGGTGGACAGCTAGGAATGATGCTAGCTGAAGAAGTTAATAAGTTGGGTGGTAAAGCCATATGCTTAGATCCAAACCCTAAGTGCTCTGCTTCATTTGTTTGTGATTCAGTAATCGTATCAAAGTATGATGACTTAGATGGATTAAAGAAGCTTGGTGAAGCATCAGATGTATTAACTTATGAATTTGAAAATGTTCCTGGTGAGAAATTGAAGTTCATAAGAGATACTTACAATATTCCACAAGGAATTGAGCCTTTGTTTGATTCTCAAAATAGAATTAGAGAAAAAACAAATGCTAAGGAGCATGGATTAACACCTCCTAAATTTAAAGCGATATATAATCTTGAAGATTTAAAATTAGGTATTGAAGAATTAGGATTACCTTGCGTTTATAAGACAACTGAGCTTGGCTATGATGGTCATGGTCAGGTTGTGATTAAGACACTAGATGACATTGAAAAGGTTACGCCTTTCTTAAGTGGTGAAGGTATCTTAGAGGAATTTATCAAATATGATTTTGAAACATCAGCTATTTTAGTTAGAAGTAAAGAAAAAACAATTTGCTTCCCAATGGGAATTAACAAGCATAAAGAAGGAATCTTAGATTTATGTGTTGTTAATGATGAGCTTCCAGTATTTAAAAAGATTAAAGAAGCAGCAATAAAGTTTATGGAATCTTGTAATTATTATGGTATTTTAGCAATAGAGTTCTTTGTTAAAGGTGATGATTTCTATTTCAATGAGATGGCACCAAGACCTCATAATTCAGGACATTATACAATTGAAGGTTGTACTACAAATCAGTATAGAGAGCTTGCGAAGTTCTTACTTGATATTCCACTTGAAGAACCAAAGCTAGTAAGTCCAACAATTATGAAAAACATTTTAGGTTTTGATTATGAGAATATGAAGAATCTAGATGCTTCTGATGATATTCACATTCATGATTATCATAAGACTGAAGTAAGAGAAAAGAGAAAAATGGCACATGTCACATTTACTAATTTGACATTGGCTGATTATGATAAAAAATATAAAAATTTATTTTGTAAAGAAAAGGTAGATAGTATGGGCGATTATAGAATTTATGTTGAAAAACTTCCCAAATTTCAGGTTGAAGCAAAGAGTCTTCAAGCTGAATTAAATTTGAATTTAGGATTAAATTTAGAAAATGTTAGAACAATTAACGTTTATGATTTATTCAATTTCTCAGAAGAATTATTAGAAAAGAGTAAATATCAAGTATTCGGTGAAATTGTTACTGATAATGTAACTGATGAATTAAATTTAGAGGGTAAAAAGTATATAGCAACAGAATATTTACCTGGTCAATTTGACCAAAGAGCTTCATCAGCTATTGATTGTTGTAAGCTAATTGATCCTAATGCAGAAATTAACATTAGATCAGGTAGAATCATTATTCTTGATGATAATACAACTGATGAAGATATTGAAAAGATTAAGAAGTATGTTATAAACGCTGTTGAGGCAAGAGAAAAGGATTTAAGTAAGTTAACTGATATGGAGCAAGCTCCAATCATCCCAGTTAAGGTTTTAGAAGGATTTAGAAAAATCAATCACTTCGGTAGACCTGAATTTGTTAAGAAGATGGGTCTTGCGATGAACGAAGATGACTTAAAGTGCGTAATTGAGTACTTTAGAGAAGAAGAAAGAGATCCTTGGGAAACAGAACTTAGAATTCTAGATACATATTGGTCTGACCATTGTCGTCATACAACATTCAATACTGTATTAAAGAATATCAAGATTGAGAATTCATTCATGAAGAGTGAATTTGAAGAATCATTAGATTTATATGATAACATCCGTAAGGATTTAAAGAGAGAAAAGAAAAAGAAGTGCTTAATGGATTTAGGTACTATTGGTGGTAGATATCTTAAGGCTATTGGTAAGCTTGATGATATGGAAGTTAGTGAAGAAAATAATGCATGTTCAATTTTTGTTGACGTAGATGTTGATTCAAAGATTGAAAAGTGGTTATTACAATTCAAGAACGAAACTCATAACCATCCAACAGAAATTGAACCATTCGGTGGTGCTTCAACATGCTTAGGTGGTGCTATTCGTGACCCACTTTCTGGTAGAGCTTATGTTTACCAAGCAATGAGAGTTACAGGTGCTGGTAATATTTACGCTGATGTAAAGGATACATTAAAGGGTAAACTTCCTCAACGTATCATTTCTACAAAGGCAGCAAGTGGTTATTCATCATATGGTAATCAAATTGGTTTAGCAACTACTCATGTAAGAGAAATCTATCATGATGATTATGTTGCAAAGAGACTTGAGGTTGGTGCGGTAGTTGGTGCTGTTCCAGCAGAAAATGTTAGAAGAGAATCTCCAGTTCCTGGTGATGTAATCCTTGTATTAGGTGGTAGAACTGGTCGTGATGGTATCGGTGGCGCTACTGGTTCATCTAAGGAACATACAACTAAATCATTAGAGGTTTGTTCATCAGAAGTTCAAAAGGGTAACGCTCCTGAGGAAAGAAAGATTTCTCATTTATTTAGAAGACCTGAAGTTACAAAGTTAATTAAGAAGTCAAATGACTTTGGTGCTGGTGGTGTATCAGTAGCTATTGGTGAATTAGCTGATGGATTAGATATTAATCTAGACGTTGTACCTGTTAAGTACTCTGGATTAAACGCTACAGAAGTTGCTATTTCTGAATCACAAGAAAGAATGGCTGTAGTTGTTGAACCTAAGGATGTAGAAGAATTCAAGAAGTATTGTCATGAAGAAAATATCGAGGTTACAGAGGTTGCTAAGGTTACAGAAGAAAAGCGTCTTGTAATGCATTATAGAGGAAGAGAAATTGTAAATCTTTCTAGAAAGTTTATTGATTCAGCTGGTGCTGTTCATACAGCTAAGGCAAAGATTTCAGCAGTAGAAAATAAGAATCCTTTCTACAAGGCTGATGAACCTTTAAGAGATAGAGTATTAAATACTTTAAATGATAATAATGTAACAAGCCAAAAGGGCTTAATTGAAATGTTTGACTCAACAATTGGTGCATCAACTGTATTAATGCCATTTGGTGGTAAGACACAAAGAACTGAAACTCAGGTTTCTTGTCAAAAGTTACCAGTATTAAATGGTTTTACAAATACAGCATCAATTATGGCTTATGGTTATAACCCATATATCGCTGAGTATTCTCCATACCATGGGGCTGAATATGCAATCGTTGAAGCAATTTCAAAGGTTGTAGCTGCAGGTGCAAAATACAATAAGATGAGATTCTCATATCAAGAGTATTTTGAAAGAATGGGCGATAAGGAATCTTGGGGTAAGCCTTTAGCAGCATTATTAGGTGCACTTAAGATGCAAAATGAATTTGGTTTACCATCAATTGGTGGTAAGGATTCAATGAGTGGTACATTCCAAAATATCAATGTTCCACCTATGTTAATGGCATTTGGTATTACAACTGTTGATGCTAGAACTGTTATTTCACCTGAATTTAAAGAGGCTGGTCATAAGTTATACTTAATTAAGCATAATGAAAGAGAAAACTTCACTCCTAATACAGATGAATTAATGGATAACTTTGAATATGTAAATAATAATATCGTTGATGGTAATATTATTTCTGCATATGCACTTTCGTTTGGTGGTATTATCGAAGCCGCTTCTAAGTTGAGTTTTGGTAATGAAATTGGTTTTGAAATCAATTATGATGAAAAGGAATTGAATAGATATAATTATGGTTCAATTCTAGTTGAAGCTAAAAATGATTTACCTGATTATAAAAATGTAATTCTTATTGGTTCTACAAATGCTTCTAAGAATGCTAAATTCAATAATGAAGAATTTACATTAGAAGAATTATATCAAGCAAATACTGCTAAGTTTAACAAGGTTTATAAGGATAAGGGCGATAACAAGTGTGAGCTTATGGATATTAAGCCATTTGATCAAAAGCCTGCAAAGCTTGGTGGAAAGAAAACACCAGTTGCTTACTTCCCTGTGTTCCCTGGTACAAACTGTGATTATGACACATCTAAACAATTTAAGAGAGCTGGTGCTTTAATTACAACTTCAGTATTTAAGAATTTAACTAGTGATGATGTATTTGAATCTATTAAGGAAATGGAAACTAAGATTGATGAATGCGATATTTTCGTATTATCTGGTGGTTTCTCTGCTGGTGATGAGCCAGATGGTTCAGCTAAATTTATTGCTAATGTATTAAATCAAGAGAAGGTTAAGGCAGCTATCAATCGTTTGATTGCTAGAAAGGGATTAATTTTAGGTATTTGTAATGGATTCCAAGCATTAGTTAAGTCTGGTTTATTACCATATGGTAAGATTGGTGAATTAACTAAGGAATCACCTACATTATTTAGAAATGATATTAATAGACACATTTCTCAAATCGTATCAACTAAGCTTATGACTAACAAGTCACCTTGGTTAGCTGGATTAGAATTAGGTCAAATTGATTCTATCGCTGTATCACATGGTGAAGGTAAATTTGTTGTATCTAAGGAACTAGCTGAAAAGTTAAGAGATGATGGTCAAATAGCATTCTTATATGTAGATGGTAATGGTAATCCAACAACAGAAGCACCATTTAATCCAAATGGTTCAGATTACGCAATTGAAGGTATTGTTTCTAAGGATGGCTTAATCTTAGGTAAGATGGGTCACTCAGAAAGATATGAAGAGAATTTATTTAAGAATATTTCTGGAAATAAGAAGCAGAATATATTCCAAAACGCAGTAGATTATTTTAAAGATTAATCTTGGGAGAAAAAAACATGGAAAAGAAAGAATTATTATACGAAGGAAAAGCAAAACAAGTTTATTCAACAGAAGATCCTAATATTATTGTTATGCATTATAAGGATGATGCAACTGCAGGTAATGGTGCAAAGCATGCATTATTTGCTCATAAGGGAGAATTAAATAATAAGATTACAACAATTATTTATAATAGATTAATTAAGGCTGGTATTCCAACTCATTACATTAAGACATTAAATGAGACTGACCAGTTATGCAAGAAGGTTAGTATCTTCCCTCTTGAAGTAATTGTTAGAAATACAATTGCTGGTTCAATGGCAAAAAGATTAGGTATCAAAGAAGGAACTGTTCCTTCAAATGTAATATTCGAAATTTGCTATAAGAATGATGCATTAGGTGATCCATTAATTAATGATCATCATGCAGTAGCAGTTGGTGCTGCAACTTATGATGAATTAGCTAAGATTTATGAATTAACTGGTAAAGTAAACAAAGAATTAAAGACTATGTTTGCTGAAATCGGTGTTAATTTAATTGATTTTAAGGTTGAATTTGGTAGAACAGCTGATGGTGAAATTGTTCTTGCAGATGAAATTTCACCAGATTGCTGCAGACTTTGGGATGCAAAGACAAACGATCATCTAGACAAGGATAGATTTAGACGTGATTTAGGTGATGTTATGGGCGCTTATGTTGAAATCTTAAAGCGTCTTGAAACATTAAAGTAAAATAGGAGGAATAGAACTATGGGTTCAAAGGCATATGCTGCAGGTGGTGTAGATTTAGAAGCTGGATATGAAGCAGTAAGAAGATATAAGAAGCACGTTACTGCAACAAATAGATTAGGCTGTGTATCAAACATTGGTTCATTTGGTGGAATGTTTGATTTAACAAAATTAGATTATAAAGAGCCAATGCTTGTATCAGGTACTGATGGTGTTGGAACAAAATTAAAATTAGCATTTGAGATGGATAAGCATGATACTATTGGTATTGATGCAGTTGCTATGTGTGTTAATGACGTGTTAGCACAAGGAGCAGAACCTTTATTCTTCTTAGATTATGTCGCTTTAGGTAAGGCTATCCCTGAAAAGCTTGAAAGAATTGTTAAGGGTGTAAGCGATGGCTGTATTCAAGCTGGTTGCGCATTAATTGGTGGTGAAACTGCTGAAATGCCAGGTATGTATTCTGATGGTGAATATGATATTGCTGGTTTTGCAGTTGGTGTTGTTGAAAAGTCAAAGCTAATTGATGATTCTAAGGTTAAGGTTGGCGATATCTTAGTTGGTATTGCTTCTAGTGGTGTTCATTCTAATGGTTTCTCATTAGTTAGAAAGATCATTGCTGATAATAATGTAGATTTACATGCATATAATGAAGAACTAGGCGGAGTTGCTGGTGAAGTATTCTTAACTCCAACTAGAATTTATTGTAAGCAAGTATTAGATGTAATTAAGAATGTTGATGTTCACGGTGTTGCTCATATCACTGGTGGTGGATTCGATGAAAATATTCCTAGAATCTTAACTCCTGAAATGGGTTTAGATATCGTTGAAGGTTCTTGGCCAATTTTACCAGTATTTAAGTTCTTAGAAAAATATGGTAAGGTTGATCATAGAGAAATGTTTAATGTTTATAACATGGGTATCGGTATGGTTATTGCCTTAGATAATGAAGAAGATGCTAAGAAGACTATTGATATCTTAGCTAAGTATGGTGATAAGGCATATATCATTGGTACTATTACTGATAACGCTGGTAAGGTTGTAATTCATAAGTAATATGAAGAATATAGCGATATTTGCTAGTGGAAGCGGCACTAATTATGAAGCAATTATGGAGAAAGTGGCTGATGGCTATATTAAAGCTAATGTAGTATTAATGGCTACTGACCACGCTGATGCATATGTATGTGAGCGTGCTAAAAAGTTTAATACTCCAATTTTTGTAATTAATTATAAGGGTAGAAAAAAAGAAGAATATGAAGCTGAATTAGTTGCAAAGCTAAATGAGCTTCATGTTGATTTAGTTGTATTAGCTGGATATATGCGTTTATGTGGTAGCGTACTATTAGATGCATATGAAGGAAGAATTATAAATATTCATCCAGCATTATTACCATCATTTAAAGGTGCTCATGGTATTCAAGATGCCTTTGATTATGGTGTAAAGGTATTTGGAGTTACAGTTCACTATGTTGATAGTGGAATGGATTCAGGAAAGATTATTGACCAAGAAGCATTCCATTATACTGAAGGTGAAACTGTGGATGAGGTAGAAGCTCGTATCCATGAAATTGAGCATGTGCTTTATCCAAGAGTAATAAAAAAATTAACAGATTAGGAGAAATTATATGAAAAGAGCATTAGTAAGTGTTACTGATAAAACTGGTGTTGTAGAATTCTGTAAGGGATTAGAAGAATGTGGATATGAAATCGTATCTACAGGTGGTACTAAGAAGGTATTATTAGCTGGTGGTGTTAAGGCTATTGATATTTCTGATGTTACTGGTTTCCCTGAAATTTTAGATGGTAGAGTAAAGACTTTACATCCAATGGTTCATGGTGGATTACTTGCAGTAAGAGATTTAGAATCTCATGTAGCACAGGTAAAGGAGCACAATATTGAATATATTGATTTAGTATGTGTTAACTTATACGCATTCAAGAAGACAATTGAAAGAGGTGCTGAATTTGCCGAAGCAATCGAAAACATCGATATCGGTGGACCTTCAATGCTTAGATCAGCAGCTAAGAATCATAAATTTGTAACTGTAGTATCAGATATTAATGATTATGATAGAGTATTAAAGGAAATTAAAGAAAACGGCGATACAACTTATCAAACAAGATTAGAGTTAGCCGCTAAGGTTTATACTTTAACTGCAGAATATGATACTATGATTGCAGAATATATGAGAGAAAAGGCTGGATTATCTGAAAAATTATTTATTGAAGCAGATATAGTTCAAAGCTTAAGATATGGTGAGAATCCTCATCAAAATGCTAAGTTCTTCGCAACAAGAAATGATTTACCTTATTCATTAGCTAATGCTAAGCAAATCCAAGGTAAGGAATTATCATATAACAATATTCAAGATGCTAACGCTGCATTAAATATTGTTAGAGAATTTGGTAATACTCCATTTGCAATGGGCTTAAAGCATATGAATCCATGTGGAGCTGCTATTGGTAAGGATTTAAAGGAAGCTTGGTTAAAGGCTTATGAATCTGACCCAGTTTCAATCTTTGGTGGTATTGTAGCTACTAACCAAGTTATCGATGGTGAGGCTGCTAACTTAATTAAGTTTGACCATGGTGAAAAGGGTAAGTCAATTTTCCTTGAAGTTATTTTAGCTCCAGGATTTACAGATGAAGCTTTAGCTGCATTTGCTAAGAGACCTGATTTAAGATTAATTGAATTTAAGTTAGGTGATTATCCTAAGCAACCACAATATGTTTCTGTAAATGGTGGTTTATTAGTTCAAGATCAAGATACTGAAATTAAGACTATAACTGAAGATATGGTTATTACTAATACAAAGGCAACACCTGAGCAATTATCTGACATGAATTTTGGTTGGAAGATTGTTAAGCATGTTAAGTCAAATGCTATCGTTGTTGTAAAGAATGGTACAACATGTGGTGTTGGTGCTGGTCAAATGAACCGTGTTGGTGCTGCTAAGATTGCAATTGAAGAAGCACATTCAAGAGGAGTAACTGATGGCTTAGTATTAGCATCAGATGCATTCTTCCCATTCTCTGATACATTAGAGTATGGTATTAACAATGGTGTTGTAGCTGTTGTTCAGCCAGGTGGTTCTAAGAAGGATCAGGATTCAATTGATTTAGCAAACGAAAAGAATGTACCAATGGCATTCACTGGTATGCGTCATTTCAAGCATTAATTTAAGGAGAAAATTATGGCTAAGGTATTAGTTGTTGGTGGTGGCGGACGTGAGCATGCAATTGTTCACGCACTATCAAAATCAAATAAAGTAGAAAAAATATTTGCAGCACCAGGTAACGCTGGTATTGCAAATTTAGCAGAATGCTTAAATATTAAAGATGTTGAAGTTGAAAAGATAGTAGCATTTGCTAAGGATAACGCAATTGATTTAGTTGTTGTTGGTCCTGAAGCATCATTAGCATTAGGTATTATTGATGCATTAAGAAATGCTGGTATTAAGGCCTTTGGTCCATCTAAGGCTGCAGCTCAAATTGAAGCATCTAAAAACTTTGCAAAGGATTTAATGTCTAAATATAATATTCCAACAGCTAGATATGAAGTTTTTACTGATTATAAAGAAGCTATTGAATATGTAAAGATTTCACCTATCCCAACAGTTATCAAATATGATGGTTTAGCTGCTGGTAAGGGTGTAGTAGTTGCTATGTCATTAGAAGAGGCTGATAATGCATTAAAGGATATGTTATTAGATGATAAGTTCGGACATGGCAAGGTTGTTATTGAAGAGTATTTAGAGGGTCCTGAGTTTTCATTTATGTGCTTTGTAAATGGTGAAAATGTTTATCCTCTTGAGATGGCACAAGACCATAAAAGAGCATATGATAATGATTTAGGTCCTAATACAGGTGGTATGGGTGCTTATTCTCCTCTTCCTTTCATAACAAAAGAAGATTATGAATATGCATTAAATGAAATTATGATTCCAACAGCTAAGGCAATGGTAATGGATGGTTGTCCATTTACTGGCGTTTTATATGGTGGATTAATGAAGACTAAAAGAGGCATTAAGGTTATTGAATTTAATGCTAGATTTGGTGATCCTGAAACTGAGGTTGTATTACCTCGTTTAACATCCGATATCTATGATGCATTCGTAGCTATTTGCGATGGTAAGGAGCCAAAATTAACTTGGGATAATAAATATACTATTGGTATTGTATTAGCATCAAAGGGCTATCCTGGAGATTATAAGAAGGGATATGTTATTGAAGGTGCTGATAAGGAAAATATCTATCATATGGGTACTAAGAGAAATGAAAATGGAGAATTAGTAATTAATGGTGGTAGAGTATTATTTGCTGTTGCATCTGGAGACACTTTAGAGGATGCAAATAAGAAGGCAAATGAATTAGTAAAAACAATTAAGTGTGAAAATTTGTTCCATAGAACTGATATAGGAGCAAAGGCTTACAGAAAGTAGGTAAATTATGGCAATTGTTATTAGTGGAAAAGAGCTTGCAACACTAAGACGTAACAAGATGAAGGAAGAGGTTATCGAATTCGGTAATAAATATGATAGACTTCCTCATTTAGTTGTAATCTTAGTTGGAGAAGATCCAGGTAGTGTTTCATATGTTACAGGTAAGGGTAAGGCTTGCGTTGAAATAGGTATTAAGAATACAACAATTAAAAAGCCTGTTACTATAACTGAGGAAGAATTACTTAATATGATTGATGAATTAAATAATGATGATACAGTAGATGGTATTTTAGTACAATTACCACTTCCCAAGCATATTAATTCAGATTTAGTTATTAAGAAAATCGCACCTGAAAAGGATGTTGATGGATTCCATCCTATCAATGTTGCTTCACTATATTTAAAGCAAGATGGTATTGTATCTTGTACTCCAAAGGGAATTATTGAAGTACTTGATTATGCAAATATTCAAATTGAAGGTCGTCACGCTGTTGTAATTGGTAGAAGTAATATTGTTGGTATGCCTGTATCAAAGTTATTACTTGATAGAAACGCAACTGTAACAATTTGTCATAGTAGAACAGCTAATTTAGCAGAAATAACTAAAACAGCAGATATTTTAATCGCAGCTGTTGGTCGAGCTAAATTTGTTAAGGCAAATATGGTAAAAGAAGGCGCTGTCGTAATTGATGTTGGTGTAAATAGAGATGTAGAAACAAATAAGCTATGTGGTGATGTTGATTTTGCTGATGTTGAACCAAAGGCTTCTTATATTACAAAGGTACCTGGTGGTATTGGCCCTATGACTATTACTTGTCTAATGGAAAATACCTTAGAGTGCTTTTTAAAGCATATGGAGGATAAAAAGTAATGATTGAAAGATACAGTCGTAAGTGCATGAGAGATATTTGGACTGAACAAGCTAAATTTGATGCATATTTAAAGGTTGAAATATCTAATGCAAAAGCATGGAGTAAGCTTGGTATTGTTCCTGAAGAGGATTTACCAAAGTTAGATAAGGCTACATTTAATGTGGACCGTATTAAAGAAATTGAAGCAGTAACAAAGCATGATGTTGTTGCCTTCACTAGATGTGTTGGTGAATCATTAGGTGATGAAAAGAAATGGATTCACTATGGTTTAACATCTACAGACGTTGTAGATACTGCAAATGGCTATATGCTTAAGCAAGCAAATGCAATATTAAGAAAAGATATCCATGAAATTATGGATGTAATTAAAAAAAGAGCTATTGAATTTAAGATGACTCCATGTATTGGTAGAACTCATGGTATGCATGCTGATATTACTTCATTTGGTTTAAAATGGGCTTTATGGTATTCAGATATGACTAGATGTTTAGAAAGATTTGAATATGCATGTAAAGAAGTAGAGGTTGGTAAATTATCAGGAGCTGTTGGTAATTTCGCTAATATCCCACCTCAGATTGAAGAATTTGTATGCAAGGATTTAGGAATTGATTATGCAAAGATTTCTACTCAAGTTCTACAGCGTGATAGACATGCTCACTATATGGCATGCTTATCATTAATTGCTAGTGAGTTAGAAAAGATGGCATTAGAGGTTAGAAATTTATCTCGTCAAGAGGTTAAAGAAACAGAAGAATTCTTTAATAAGGGTCAAAAAGGTTCTAGTGCTATGCCTCATAAGAGAAACCCTATTTCATCTGAAAATATTTGTGGTTGTGCTAGAGTAATGAGAGGATATATGGATACATTCTATCAAAACATTGCTTTATGGCATGAAAGAGATATTTCTCATTCTTCAACAGAAAGAATTATTTTACCAGACGCTACTGAATTATTAGATTATATGTTAAATCGTTTTAAGGGTATATTAGAAAATTTAACTGTATTCCCTGAAAAGATGATTGAGGATATTAATTTAACTCATGGTGTTATTTTTGCTCAAAGAGTTTTATATAAGCTTATTGAGAAGGGCTTTGTTCGTGAAAAGGCATATGATACAGTTCAGCCTATTGCGATGAAGGCATTAGAAACTAAAACTCATTATAGAGATTTATTAAAGCAGGATCCAGTTGTTTCATCTACACTTTCAAATGATGAAATTGATTCATGCTTTACATTAGATTATTATTTAGTTAATGTAGATTATATTTACAATCGATTAGGAATTAAGTAGGGGGATTATATATGCAGAATGAAAAGATTTTAGTCTTAGATTTCGGTGGACAATACAATCAGCTTATAGCACGTCGTGTAAGAGAATGTAATGTTTATTGTGAGGTTCATCCTTATAGCATGAGCCTTGAAAAGATTAAAGAATTTAATCCTAAAGGCATTATATTTACTGGTGGTCCTAACTCTGTATTTGGAGATGACGCACCACTTGTTGATAGCGAATTATTTAAGATGGGTTATCCTATTTTAGGTATTTGTTATGGATGTCAAACTATTGCTCATTTAAATGGTGGTAAAGTATCTCATGCTGATAAGCGTGAATATGGTAAGACTATGGTTAATGTTGATACAAACTCTAAATTATTTAAGTATGTATCACCTGAAACTCAAGTTTGGATGAGCCATACAGATTTCGTTTCTAAATTACCTGAAGGCTATAAGATTGTTGCTAACACACCTTCTTGCCCAGTTTCTGCAATGGAAAATGTTGAAAAGAAGATTTATGCAGTTCAATTTCACCCAGAAGTTAACCACTCTTTAGAGGGTATGCAAATGCTAAAGAACTTCGTTTATGATGTTTGTGGCTGTAAGGGCGATTGGAAGATGGAGGACTTCGCTAAGACAACTATTGAATCTTTAAGAAAGAAGATTGGAAATGGTAAGGTATTATGTGCTTTATCAGGTGGTGTTGATTCATCAGTTGCTGCTGTATTATTATCTAAGGCAGTAGGTAAACAATTAACATGTGTATTCGTTGATCATGGTTTATTACGTAAAAATGAAGGTGATGAGGTAGAGGCTGTATTTGGTCCTAATGGTCCATATAAGCTAAACTTCATTAGAGTTAATGCTCAAGATAGATTCTATGCTAAATTAAAAGGTGTTACAGAGCCTGAACGTAAGCGTAAGATTATCGGTGAGGAATTCATTAGAGTATTTGAAGAAGAAGCTAAGAAGATTGGTGCTGTTGATTATTTAGTTCAAGGTACTATCTATCCAGATGTTATTGAATCTGGTCTTGGTAAGTCAGCAACTATTAAGTCTCACCATAATGTAGGTGGCTTACCTTCAGTAGTTAATTTTAAAGAAATTGTTGAACCACTTAGATTATTATTTAAGGATGAAGTAAGAAAGGTTGGCCTAGAATTAGGTATTCCTGATTATTTAGTATATCGTCAACCATTCCCAGGTCCAGGCTTAGGTATTAGAATTATTGGTGAAGTAACTGCTGAAAAGGTTAAGATTGTTCAAGATGCTGATTACATCTATAGAGAAGAAATAGCTAAGGCTGGCGTTGATAAGTCATGTAATTTAGGTCAATATTTTGCTGCATTAACAAATATGCAATCTGTTGGTGTTATGGGTGATGAAAGAACATATGATTATGCAATTGCTCTTCGTGCTGTTCAAACATCAGATTTCATGACTGCTGACTGGGCAAGAATTCCATATGATGTATTAGACATTATTTCAAGAAGAATTGTAAATGAGGTTAGAGGTGTAAATAGAGTATTACTAGATTGTACATCTAAACCACCTGCAACAATTGAATTTGAATAAAATGATAAAAGGTGTATCTTAAATGGTACACCTTTTTAAATTCAACATAATTTCATACTTATTTTTGATAAAAGTTTATCATTTTACTTTTTTAACAAAACGGTTTTTTTAATTCTGTTGTGATTTTTTTTACTTTATAGTAAAATTTATTTATATACAATTCGATTCAATTAAAGAGGGTAGTTACTATGTTAAGGCAATATGCAGATAATATAAATAATATATGTAATTTAATTAAACATATATTAGGTGTAAAAAATTCATCTAAAATTACTTTTAAAATGCTAAATGATTTATTCGATTTAGATATGGAAGATAGTAAATTAGTTGATAAGGTTACTAAGGCTATAAAAAATGATAAGAAGATGATTATGCCTTCAGTATTATTATTAATGTTACAGGAGTCTTTTGAATATTTTGTAAAATATGAAGATAAATACGAAAGTATTAAAAATAAATTATTTAATAATAAAAGTATGAATGAACTGGCTGACATATTAAAAGAAGATATGTGGCCTTTTTATCCTTTCTTTCAAGAAGCTCTAGCTGTATTTGCCACATTACATTATCCTGAATTATTTAGTGGAATGACGGATTTAGAATTAGTATTTGAATCATCATTAAGAGAATTGGTTTTTGTTGATTCTGAAGGCTATGTTATACCTATTACATTTGAGAGTTTCTTTAATCAAGCATCAGAATTTATTGAAGATGCCATTAATAAGGAAGTCTTATATTCAGTAGAGAATACATCTATTACATTCCACGAAATATCTAATATTAATGAGACATTGAATGATGAATATAAAATATTTACATATGATTTTTTAGAAAATTATACTAATTTAACTGATCTTGCGAAAAGAAGATATGATGCAGTATTTAATATTTTAAATGATTTGGCTATTAAAGCTATTTCTCCTGAAATAAATGCTACTTATAAATATACTAAAGAAAAAATTAATGAATTAAAATTTGATATAAGTATAGCTAAAAATCTAGATATATTAGAAAAGATAAATCAGGATGTTAATGATTTAAATACTTATTCTGTAACTAGATATAATGAATTTGCTGATTTTATTAATAATAATTCAATAGATACAATACCGGATTCATTTAATAATTTAACTGACCTTGTTAGTGAGGGAAGTGAAATAGGTATTGATAATCTTTATTCTTTAATAGATGAAAAGATTAAGGTATTAGAAGCTAGATTTGAAAAGAAAAAGAGAATGAGATTAGTAAGAGATTTATCTATAAAGATTAAGAATTTTAATGAATTCTTAATTGGTCTTAAAACAGAAATTGGAGATATGAATAATATTTCTAAAAGACAGATGGGTAATTTTAAATCTAAAGAAGAAGCTGAATTCTTATTAAATAGATTGAGACTTCAAAAAAAGGCATATTTTAAAAATGTAAGAGTATTTGATTATTTATCAATGTCAGTTGATTTAGAAACTCATGAATTTAAAATATATAAAAGAAATGATTTTAATCAAATTAATGCTTCAATCTTATCAATGGAGAAGTTTTTAGTTTCTGTTTCTGAAAGCATATTACCTGAAAAAGCATTAAAAGAAGAATCTGATTTTGAAAATGAAGGAAGAAAAGTCGATATTAAGGGAAATCAAATTAGTGTTGCTTTAATGAACGAAGATTTTTCTGAATTATCATTTCAAGATGATCAAGGTCATACATTTAATATTCATGATTATTCTGCTTATCATAAATTAGTAGATTTCGCAGTTGATGTAAGAAAACAACCAGTATTCCAAGATTATGGAGATATTTCTGAATATCCTTATTTTAAGCCTTTTAAATATCAGGTTGATTCAGTAAGAACAATGCTTGGTAGATTTGAAGGAAGAGGAGTTTTTGGAGATCAGGTCGGTCTTGGTAAAACATTAGAGGCTTTGATGTGTGCCGATGTAATGTTTAGATGCGCAACAATTAAAAATGCTGTTATTGTAACAACAAAATCTACTATTAGACAATGGCGAAATGAAGCTATGACTAAATTCCGTCATGAGGATGGTAGTCCTATGTTTGAGGTTTATCCTAAACATGATTCATATTCATTTAGAGAGTTAATGAAAGAACTTGTGAAGGATAAAGAAGCTAAGAATTCTAATGCTTTAAAGGTATATTTAGTTTCTACAGAACAAATAAAATCTGAAGATACTTTAAATTTCATTAAAGAAAGTGGAGAATATTTTGGATTAAAGAATGCGGCATATAATCCTATTCCATTTGTTCCAGCCGAAGAAAAGGTAATAGATACTGATTTAAGTACAATTATTTCTTTAAAGCATTTAGATATTTTAAAAAAGAGATTATTTTTAGAGCTTTCAAGAGAAATCAAAGAAAGCTTAGATAATAACGAAAAATACAAGAAGATAACTACATTTAATGTATATGGTTTCTTTACATATGAATTTGATGAATCATCTAAATGCTTTATTCCTACTAATAAAGAATTATATGATGAAAAGAATCCATCTGATTCTGTTGTTTTAAATGAAATAAAATTATTAAAGGATTATACAAAAAAGCTTTCTTTAATTGAGGAAAGAAAAGCATATATTGAAAATGAATTAAATACATTAAAAGAAAAATATTCATATGCTGATAAGAGATTAGTTGATTTATTAATTTTTGATGAGGTACAGGATTTATTATATGACTTTAGTCAAAAGGGTCATAAAGAACAATTGTTACAAGAATTCGTTGCTAATATTCAAAAGAAATATTGCATCTTAATTTCTGCTACACCTATCAAAAATGATTTAAATGATATATTTAATCTATTATATATGGTTGATAAGAATAGATTAGGTGAAACTAAAGAAAAGGCTGAGAACAAATTCTATAATGCTTATTGTGGTGGTGCTAAATCGTTATCTGAAATGGCATCATCTAGTGATGCTCAGTTAAGATTTAAAAAATTGAATGGATTAATTAATTCGATGTTTACAAGAAAGAGATTATATGACTCTGATGTCATTGAATCAATTAGACGTCATTCTGCAACATTAGAAGAAATAAATAATGCTAAAGAATTAGGAAGAGATGATTATGGTGGACAAGCCTTTATGAAGCTTATAGGTGCTATTAGAAGATCTAAAGCTATGCTTGAAACTGGTGAATATGAATCATTTATTTCTAAATATATTAGACCTTTATTCCCTAAATATAATTTATCTGATGAGATATTTAAGGATGCATTCTTAAAATTATCTGATTATGTTGATAAGTCAGCTAAAATCTGTATTAGAAGATTAGAATATGAATTAAGAATGGATTTAATAGGTTTTAATGTTTATGATAGATTTATGGAAAATTATCGTCTTGTTTTAAAATGTGAACAAGAAGGTAATAAAGATGATGTTTATAAAACAGCTATAAAAACGTGTGATTTATTAATTAATTACATTAATAGAGGATTATTAGCATTTTATAGATCTTATCAGGATTATTCTACTGTTTTCTTAAGTGATTTTATCGATTGGAGAAGACCTAGAAAGAGAGGAGAAAGAATAATTTGTGATAAGGATTTAGATAAGATAGCTATATTTAAAGATTTATTAGCAGTTAACGATAAAAAGTTTGAAAGATATGATTTAAGTAAGAATAATTTAATAGCTTTAGAGGCTGGTAAAATTTTATTTTATGAAAAGAAAAGTGATGTTAGATATCAAATATATAAGAACTTAAAAGAGATATCACCAGAATATGGAAATAGTAGAAGAGTATATATGACATTATCTCAGGCTGATGAATCTTTTTATAATTTAAATGATTTTGTTCATTTCTGTTATTTCCCTAAGGGAAAGAAAAAAGATGAAATGAAGGCATTAGTTGAATCATTAAATAATAAAGATATCAACGAATTATCATTTGATGAGAAGAGATTATTAGATACATATACATTAAATGGTAATTTAATGAAAAATGAAGCATTCGAGGATTCGTTTAAAGGATTAAATTTTAAGAATTTTACTGAATTTTCTGCTGAAAATGAAAATTGGAATTCAATCTATTTTATCGATAAGACAATGCTTGCAGGTACAGACTTTAACGCGGCTAATATATTAGTTATTGGCCAATTAGATAAGCCTGATTTCGAATATATGGATCCATTAGAGATGGAACAATTAATTGGTCGTATTTCTAGAATGGGTCAAACAGAAGAATGTATTGTTTTTACATGCTTGTATAATGGTAAAAATGATTCTGAATGTAATAGAGAATTTAATGAAATATATTATGATTTCCTAACTGATGAGGAAGGATTCGATTTATATGGTGTATGTCAAACAGAGGTAGATTTTGTTATGCCTGTTGTTATGGCATGTGGTAAGAAATTATTTTCTATGGAATATTCTTATTTAGAAAAGAATGATATTTTTGATAAGGATTCATCTGAATTTAAAGCAATTTATAAAAATGGATATATTGAATATAGTGGCAATAGATTCCCTGATTTAGTTAAATATGCATTTTTAAATAATGATAATATTGATGTTTATTATAATAATGAAATATATAAACCATTAGATGCTTTAAAAGAAATGGTTAGGCTATATTCTAGTATTTTGAGACCAGAAATGAAAAGATAAAGGAGGATAAAAATGGAAGCACAATTATTTAATAATCTAATTTCATATGCTAGTGAATTAGGATTAATAGAAAACTTAATAAATGATGAAGATAAGCTTACATTTAATTTAAATGGTGCTTCATATTGTTATGATCCTTCTAATGATAATATTTCTATATTGAAGGTCTTAAGAGAAGCTATGCCTGTAACAGAAATTATTGATTTAGTAAATGAAGCTATTAAGTTAGGTATTGTTACTGATATAAGTAAAGATTATTCTAATTATGAAATAATGGATTATGATGGTAATTATTTAGATATTATTGATAAGCCTTGTTACTATTTTAAAATTAATAGTGAATCATTTGATGATACTATTTATAAAATAACATTTAATAAGGATTATCATGATATAAAGAAAAAGATAGAATATGCAAGCCGTACATCTTTATTTGTTGATACATTAATAAAAAGAATTATGGCTAAATACAATATTCTATTAGTTAGAAAAGCATCATGGGAAAACCATGAGCTTCCTAAATTACCTTTAGATTCTAATGCTATATCAGAACTAGGTGATATTTCAGATTCATCATTTGAAACTGATGTTATTGAGAATCAATTAAAAGTATTAATTAATTATAGAGATAATTTTAATAATACGACATGTAACGAAAATGTTATTGATGATATTTTTATTAATTTAAAAAATAATGAAGTGAATTATGGTTTTGTTAATATCGGTCAATCTGATGAATTAGATCCTTTATATGATGTAATTAATGATGATGTATCAGCTGATGATATAGATTCATTATTAAGAATAAGAAATTTAATTAATGATTCATTGGTTAAATTTAATATTTTTGAAACATTAAGAAATAATCCAAATACTAATTTATCTAAATTAATTGATTCAAGAATAGAAGAATATGATGAAAGAATTAATACAGACCCTAAAATAGAATTTACTATTACTCCATTATCAATTTATTGTAACCACATTGTTGAAAAGACTGCGACATTTGAAATTAGAAGTACTAATAAGTTATATGAAGAATATAGTGTATCTTATAATGTTACATATAATCCTGCAAACGCAGCTAATGCTAAATTTAATATTTATGCAGATGGAGAATTAGAATTATTAAAACAAGATGATTTATTAGTTATAGCTTTTGATGATGTTAAAGGAGAAAAAGAATTAAATCCTAAAATCACATCTAAAGAATATGCGACTATGCTTTATGGTATATCAAATAGATATAATAAGAACTTATACAAGGATGTATATTTTTTAAATGATAGTTTAGTTAAATTAATAGATGGAAATTTAGTTCCTTATGATGGCAATCCAGATATTAATACATATTTAAAGAGTCAAATTGTTAAGGGTGAAATATCTGGTAAATATATTTATATTGGTAACGCTATGGAAATAGCTCCAAATGATATTTTAGGTGTTGATTTATTAGATATAGATACTAAGAGATATGTATCTAAAGAATATGTAAGAAAATGCGATCTTTGTGGTCATATTTATGGTGCAACAAAAGAAGTATGGGAATTATATAAAGAATCTCATAAGGTAGTAAATGAAATAGATAAAAAATCTTGTTGCGACAGCTGTAAGGGTACTATTTTAGAAAATGGTAATGCAGTTATTTATTCTGCTGGATATAAAAAATATTATTTGGATAATCCAGAGAATTTAAAATATACAGATGTTTGTATCTTATGTGAAAATCCAGAAGAAGCATTTATATATGTTAATCCTATTAATAAATCTAGAGGTAGATGTAAGATTTGTAATAGATATTATTGTGGCAAGCATTTGGATTTAGAGAAGAATATTTGTAATAACTGTAATCAAATAAATGTTAAGAACGATAATATTGATTCTAAGCTTTTAAGACAAATAAAAAAGAATATTGATCCAATTGATGCATTATCAAAGAATTTAAGTTTTAATTACATGAAGGATGATAATGCTGTTTGGGTTTATTCTAAGAGAAAAGATAAAACAATTATCTATTATTTAGTTATAGATGAAGACGAAAAATTTGTTCACTTAATGGGTAGAAACGTGAAAAGAGGTGACGAATAATGTCTTTATATAGTGATATTAGATTAAAAAATAAAGAAAAGAATTCTAAAAATAATAAGGTATATATTAGAAATCAAAAATTTTTAAATATTGTATGGGCTATTTTGTTTTCTATAATAATCGTAGCTGATATTTTGTATTTAATTATAGAAAATGTTATAGGCGTTTCCTCTTTTACAAATATCGTTATGATTATTGCGATAATATTAGAGGCTTTATCTATTGGTATTTTAATATTTTATAAATTCAATACTGAAAATATCATTCTAAAATCTATTATAGTAGGTATATTTGCTATACCTTTAAT
>JAILPD010000003.1 GCA_024690445.1 Acholeplasmatales bacterium | reverse complement strand
GATTGTGGCTCCGTTATGCGCAGGTTCGATCCCTGTTATGCGCCCCATTATAGTGCATTTTATTTTTAGGGGCGTAGCATAATGGTATTGTAGTGGTCTCCAAAACCATCCGTGGGAGTTCGATTCTCTCCGCCCCTGCCACTTTTGTGATTAACGGTTAGTAACCGTTTTTTTTTATTTATCTAGATACTTTTTTAAATCATCTAATACTTGAAGACAATTAACATAACCTAATACATATACTTCTTTTAATTTATCTAAATTTCCTTCAAGCATTTTAATATCTATTTCTCTTGATGGAGCGATAACAAATACCTTACCTTCTTGTTCTAACTTATCTATTTCATCACATAAAACATTATAGTTCTCATCTGTTTTTGAAAGATTATAAGCAAAATCAGGGTATTTAGAATATATTCTTTTAGTATATCTATATCTTTTATCAAAATTAGGTTTACATCTAAATGATCTATCTCTTGTTTTAATTATAATAATCTTTTTATACCCCAACTCACTGGCAAACTTATATGGAATTCTATCAGCACATCCTCCATCCATATAGTGTTCATTATCGATTATTATTGGTCTTGAAATATATGGCAGTGTCGCAGACGCCTTAATACATTCGATAAAATTGCTATTATCATTTTTAAAATAGACAGCCTTACCATCTTCCATTTTAGTGGCAACTGCGTAAAATTCACCTTCATTATCTATTAGCTTTTCAGTATTTAATCTAGGCACATGAGGTAAGTCACTAAATGTGAAATTCAAATTAATAATAGACTTTCTCTTACTTTTCAAAAAGGCATTAACACCAATATATCGCTTATCATGCCTATATCTAATATTAATGTGGGCACTTCTTCCGGCTTGTCCAACAAAATAATCGAGTCCATTTAAAGCACCAGCTGACACGCCTACAATGCATTTAAAGCTAATACCATTTTTTAAAAGGCAATCTAAAACACCTTCTTGGTAAAATCCTCTAAATGCTCCACCCTCTAGGACTATTGCGGCATCAGTTAATTTATTATTAATTTCTACTAAATCAATATCACTTAATAATGATTCATATCTTGCTTCTTCTTTTTTCTTTCCCATAATTTACTGCCCTCTATACCGATAATTTCGGTATATTTTTATTTAAATTGTTATTTATTCGATTACCTCTAAATAAAATGATAAAGGTCTAAATCCATCATTACATGAAATCATCGCAGATTTCTTATTTTTCATCCAACCATCAAAGAAATTCTCTTCTCCATTTGCTAATCTAATTACAAAAGTACCAACTGAATCCCATGCACTTTTACAAAAGCCTTCTGGCATTTTGCCTTGAACCTCTCATGATTTAAATCATAAGATTCTAACTTCTAATATCGTTATAGAGACTATAACGGCATAGATATAATGCTGATAAAGTTGCCTAAATCCTGTCTAGAAGACACATTATATCTACCTAACATATTAGACTATTAGTTAAATAACATTTAATAATACTTTGAAAGTATTATATGTTAATTTTGTTCCACTCAAAGCTAAAGAAGCTTTTGTCTCTAGCTCTGACCTTGAATTCACATCCAAGGGTTTTAATGTCTCTCTTATATAATATCTTGCTGCGATATTATATGATGCACTTAAATCACAATTATATATCTTTCCGCTTACAAATTTGCAGATAGAATAATTATCATTATCTCTTTCTACCTCTCCAGATCCATCATAAGCATATCTGCTTGTCCCATTTGGATTAACTGTTGATACTCTTATTCCATTTCTATGTGCCATTTCATATGCTTTATTATATATTGCTATTTTTCTCCAGCGATGTAATCTTGCCCTAAAAGATCTTTTTGCTCTTTTGAATTTATGTCTTAAATTCTCAAATACTATTACATCTACTCCATATGATAAGCATATTTTAATAATTTGATTTACAGTATGATTAACTATATTTTCATTAATTGAATTTATTTTATTATTAATATGTAGATTCCTTAAATATTTATAATTGCCACTATTCCTTTGTATTTTCCTTTTCTTATTAAGTAAATGATTCATTAGGTCTTTATTATTAGTATTAATAAAATGTCTTCCTAAAATAGTGCCTTCATAATTCATTATACTTATTGTGGCATCATTATTTACACCTAAATCCACTCCACATATTATTCTTTTATTTAATTCTTTATCTTGAAGCTTTAAATCTTCAATTTCAAATGTAAATTTAATATATATCTTTTTTCCTATAATCTTTATTTCAGGATTATATCTTTTTCCATTTATTTTATTTATATATTTTAAATCATTTTTCTTTAATTTAAATTCTTCATATTTCCAATCATTATCTTCATATATCTTTAATGCTATTTTATTATCAGATATCATTTTATACATATTACCTTTATAAAATGATGGTAATAAATTACATTTAGATAAGCTTGGTTTTCTTTTTTTAAATTTCTTCCCATTTGATATTTTATTATATCTTTCTTTTTTATAATTATCTAAATTAGATTTATATGAAAAAATATGTCCAATTGCTTTTGATTCTATATCTCTTAATAAATAACATGGAAGCTTATAATAAATTGAATCAAAATCATATTTTGCAATATTATTCTTTGTGTTATGTATTAAATGTTCTAAATACATTCTTCCTTCTAAATTATTTAATTCTTTTATTTCATCATAATGCTCCAACACTACATCACATACATAATTTAATGCAGAATTATATAAAGCTAATGTGTTAGCTACTATATGTCTTAATTTATTTGTATTATTTATAACTTCAACATTGTAGCTAACAACACTCATATTATCCCTTCTTCAAATCTTCATTTCCTTGATTTATAATATATTCTTTAATATTCTCCATTATATTATCGCTAGTAGTAGCTATGTAGTATGAAGGACTCCATATATGTCCACCATATAATACTTTTGATAATTCATTTTTATGTTTACTATTTAAAAGCCTTGCTGAAACACCTTTTAATGTTTTAATTACAACAGGTATAGAATCCTGTGGTGATAATCCAATTACTAAATGAACATGATCTAAATCTGTATTTATTTCAACGAGCTCATAATTATTATTAATACATATGTTTTTAATAATATCTATTAAATCATCTTTAATATCATTTAATAATATTTTATGTCTATATTTAACACACCAAACAATATGATAATATAAATCATAAACATAACCTCTACCATGCTTCATAATGTGAATACCTCTATATATATTATACCAGATTTAGTGACATATGCATAGTAAAAAATAGATGTTATATACTTTAGTATATACTTTGAGAAAAATCACTGACATATGCAATATATTTTTATGTTTTTTATTAATTTTTCTCAAAAATAATATAAAAAAGAGCCTAACTCGTAAATCAATTAACGAGTGTGCGGCTCTAGTTCATCAATAGATATAAATTCTTGGCCAAGCGTTATATCACATGCATGTAAGATTGGATTTTCATATTCTTTAATTAAATCATCATGAATTGCCCTCTTTAGAGCCTTTATTTTGACCTTTAACAATTTAAACACCTCAATTACTATCTTATTCTTATTCATATTAAAAATAAATAATAAATCACCAAATTCCACGCTATTTTGCACAATTTGTATAAAATTAAAAACGAAGATTAAAATATAATCTTCGCTTATTAATTATTATTCGCTTTTTACTGAATTATCAGAAGGTGTTTCTTCAACTATAACACCTTCAGCAATAGGATCAGCATCCTTAACTACTGGAATAGTGTCTCTAGCTATGTCTTCAGTTAATGCAACCTCACTAGTTACAACAACCTTCTTCTCATAGCACTTGAAGATATCTTGAATATTATCAGGTGCCTTAGTAAATGATGATACAACAGGAACAATGATAAAGCTTAATACCATTGCTAAAACACCCATATAAATTGAATCTGATAAATCAAACCATAATATTGAATAGCCTGATACCTCAGATTTTAATTGTGGATGTACGTTTGCCATACTTAAAATTAGTCCAACTAAAGCAATTGTAATACCACTTATAAATGATGCATAAACAGAAGCCTTAGTAGTCTTCTTCCAATATAATCCAAAGAAGAATGGTCCAATAAATGCACCAGAAATAGCACCCCATGAAATACCCATCAATGATGCAATATCCTTAGTTAAGTTCTGTGGTCCATAAACTTGGAAAATTGCAAGTCCCGCACTTACTACAATAAATGCAACAACTAAGCATCTTAACCAAAGCATCTTCTTCTTTTCTGGCATTGTACTTTTTCTATCTAATAAGTCAAATGTTACAGTTGCAGCACTTGTGTGAACAAGTCCTGATAATGTAGACATTGAAGCAGCTAATACTAATACAATAACAATTGCAATAATAACAACTGGAAGCTTAGCAACAATTTCAGGAATTACTGTTGAGCTCTTTTGATCAGCAAATATTCTTGCAAAACCACCTAAGAAATAGCATCCACCAGCTACTACAATTGCAAATGCAGTTGAAATAACTGAACCCTTTCTAATTTGGTTTTCATTCTTAATAGAATAGAACTTACCAACCATTTGTGGTAAACCCCAACATCCTAAAGATGTTAATAATACAACAAATAATAAATGAACAGGATCTGGTCCAAATAATGAAGCAAATACCCATCCACCTGTTTCAGGCTTAGTAGCAAGTTCTTGTAATGAACCCATTAAACCACCATTTAGGTTTAAAGCGAAAATTACAACTAATGCAATACCAATTAGCATAATTAAGCCTTGTACGAATGAATTTAAGGCAGTTGACATTAAACCACCAATAATTACATATCCACCAGTAGCAACTGAAATAATTAAAATCCAAACCCAATATGGAACAGATGCTGAGAATGTTACATTGAATAGATAAGATAATCCATTATATAACGCAGCTGTATATGGAATTAAGAAAATAAATATAATAATTGCAGCAAAGATTCTTAAGCCTTGAGAATTATATCTTTTAGCAAAGAAATCTGGCATTGTTGATGAATTTAAATATTGAGTCATGATTCTTGTTTTTCTTCCTAGTAATGCCCAGGCAAGCCAAGAACCGATTAATGCATTTCCGATACCAATCCAGAAGGCTGATACACCAAATGCCCATCCAAATGAACCAGCATAACCAATAAAGATTACGGCTGAGAAATATGAAGTACCATATGCAAATGCTGAAAGCCAAGGTCCAACATTTCTACCACCTAATACGAAGTCATTTGAATTTGTGGCTTTTTTTCTACAATAAAAACCAATAAAAATTGTTGCAGCAAAGAATAGCGCAATGAATAGAATTTTTACAAATAGGTCCATTATTAGTTATCTCACTTTTCAATTTGTATTTGTACTAAGGATTTTCCAATATATTTTTCTCTTAGCTTTGGTTTTTCAATCTTACCAGTAGCATTTCTTGGTACAGTTGAAATAATAATCTTTCTAGGTCTCTTATATCTAGGTAAATCAAATGTGAATTTTTCAATTTCTTCAACTGTCAATTCCATTCCATCCTTTGGTTCTACAATCGCAAAGGCAATTTCACCTAGTCTTTCGTCAGGAAGACCAATTACGGCAACATCCTTAACCTTATCATGCTTTCTAATAAAATCCTCAATTTGAACTGGATATAAGTTTTCACCACCAGTGATTATTACATCCTTCTTTCTATCAACTAAATAAATGAAACCATCTTTATCACGCATAGCCATATCACCAGTATATAACCATCCGTCCTTTAATACCTCATCAGTAGCTTCCTTATTCTTGTAATAACAAACCATTACACCAGGACCCTTAACGCAAAGTTCTCCTACCTCTTCTGGTTTAGTTACTTCCTTATCGCCATCCATGATTTTAACTTCCCACATATAACCAGGAACGCCGATAGCTCCTACATGACTAGTATTTTCGACACCTAAATGAACACAACCAGGTCCAATAGACTCAGATAATCCATAGTTAGTATCATATTGCTGGTGAGGGAACACATGTAACCATCTTTGGACTAATGATGGTGGTACAGGCTGTGCACCAATATGCATTAATCTCCACTGAGCAATATTATAATGTTCAAGCTTAATATCTTTTCTATCGATGGCATCTAAAATATCTTGTGCCCAAGGTACTAATAACCAAACGATAGTACATCTTTCTTCACTTACAGCACTCATGATCCATTCAGGCTTAATACCCTTAAGAATTACAGCTTTAGAAGCTGAAATTAAGCTACCAAACCAGTGCATCTTAGCACCTGTATGATATAGTGGTGGAATACATAAGAATACATCATTATGTTGTTGACCATGATGCTTTTGCTCCCACATACAAGATGAAATTAAGGCTTTATGTAAATGTAAGATAGCCTTAGGGAAACCAGTAGTTCCACTTGAAAAATAAATGGCTGCCTCATCAGTTTCATCTAATTTAACATCAATTTTATCTGTTGAATAAGTATTGATTAATTGATTGTAATGATCCGCAAAAGGAACATATGCATCACCAACAAAGATTAAAGTTTTAACAAGTGGTGTATGGTCAGCAATTGGCTCTACTCTACCGATAAATTCAGGTCCAAATACTAACGCATTACAATCTGCTAAATCTAGACAATACTTTATTTCATCAGATGTATATCTATAATTCATTGGTACAGCTAATGCACCAAGCTTTAATACACCAAAATAGATAGGTAACCATTCAAGGCAATTCATTAATAAGATTGCAACCTTATTACCTCTTACAATACCCTTATCCTTTAGCATATTTGCAAATCTATTTGCAGTTTCATCAAATTCTTTCCAAGTAATGCTTCTTCTATATTCACTAGCTAAAGTAGGTTCAACAAGTGAATATTCTCTCCAAGTCTTATATTGCTCGGGAACAATTTGAGGATTTAATTCCACTAAGCATTCCTCATTAGGAAATTCCCTAGCATTTCTTTCTAGCAAATCTACAATAGTCATTTTATAAACCCCTTAATTCTAGTAATAATTATTTAAAAGTAGTGCTTCTACTTCCTCTAAATTAGAAGTTTTTAAAATAGCTTCTGCACCTAAATTATTCTTGCCAATGAAAACATATAAATAATTAATTTCTACATTGTTTTCAGTAAAAATCTTTAATAAATCATTTAATCCATTTGGCTTATCAGGAACAACTACACTAATAACATCAGTTAACTTTGCTGTATATCCTTCGTTCTTAACTAATTCTAATGCCTTAGCACCGTTATCAACAATTAATCTTAAGATACCAAAATCAGTTGAGTCAGCAATTTGAAGTGAACGAATATTAATATTATTGTTTCCTAAAAGATTTGTTATATAACCAACAGATCCTGCTTTATTTTCAATAAAAATTGAAAGCTGTTTTACTATCATATTTATTCCTCCTAAATCAATTTTCTCTTATCTATTACTCTCTTAGCTTTTCCTTCGCTTCTAGCAATAGAATTAGGGTTAACTAATGTTACCTTAGCACCAATACCTAATACATTTCTTAGTTTTTCAACTAATTGCTTTTGTAATCTTTCAATTGATGCCATATCATCTGCGAATAAATCAGGATTCATTTCAACAAATATATCTAATGTATCTGTATTATTAACTCTATCAACAATAATTTGATAATTTGCAGTGATTCCTTCTGGATTCTTTAATAATACCTCTTCGATTTGAGATGGGAATACATTTACACCTCTGATGATTAACATATCATCGCTTCTTCCTTGAGGTTTGCTTAATTTAATAAATGTTCTACCACATTTACATGGAGTAACATTAACTAGTCCTAAGTCTCTAGTTCTATATCTAATTAATGGAGCTCCCTCTCTATCGATTGTAGTAAACACAATTTCACCTAGTCTATTAGGATCTGTAATTGGCTCTAATGTATCTGGATCAATTCGCTCTAAAATGAAATGATCCTCGTTAATATGCATTCCTTCTTGAGCATTACATTCATATGCTACACCAGGTCCTACAATTTCTGTTAAGCCATAAATATCATATGCCTTAATATGTAATTTCTCTTCAATTTGATGTCTCATTTCTTCTGTCCAAGGCTCAGCACCAAAGATACCAGCCTTTAAACATAATTTATCAACAACACCCATCTTTTCAGCAGTTTCTGCTAAATACATTGCATATGATGGAGTACATGCAAGAATAGTTGTCTTAAAGTCAATCATTGTCTCAATTTGACGCTCTGTATTACCTGATGAAATAGGTATAACAGTTAATCCTAACTTTTGAGCACCATAATGAAGACCAAAGCCTCCGGTAAATAAACCATAACCATATGATACTTGAATGATATCATCCTTAGTAGCTCCAATAGATGTTAACATACGTGCACCACATGAAGCCCACATATCTAAGTCATTCTTTGTGTATCCTACAACAATTCTCTTACCAGTTGTACCACTTGATGCGTGTAATTCAACTATCTCGCTCATAGGCTTAGCGAATAAGCCGTATGGATAATTATCTCTTAAATCTGATTTATAAGTAAAAGGTAATTTAGATAAATCCTCAATACCTTTAATATCCTCTGGCTTAATTCCAGCTTCATCCATTCTTTTTCTATAGCATTCTACGTTATCATAAACGTATTTTACTTGCTTAACTAATTTTTCACTTTGAAGCTTCTTAATGTCAGCCTTAGACATACATTCGAATTCTTTTTGAAAATACATAACATTTTTTCTCCTGAGTTTTTAATTATTTTAGATTATAGCCTAAATCGAATGCTTTTAAATTTACATCTAAAAGCTTTGCAGGTACAGTTGATTTTAAAATTTCAATCCACTTATCATAAGCAATATTTGTACTCTTTGCTAATACACCAATTAATACGACATTAACTGTTTTGATATTGCCTGCCTCTTTAGCAAGTTTTAAAGCTTCAACACTTTCTAGATTAACAACTGCTTCTAGCTTTTCTTTAATATTCTTTGGATATTCCATTGCACCGATAATAACAGGCATTGGATTCATCTCTTGATTATTAACAATAATCTTTCCGCCCTTCTTTAAATAAGGAAGAGCTCTATATGCTTCTAGCATTTCAAATGCTAATATGATATCTGCCTCACCCTTGTCAATAATTGGAGAATATACCTTTTCACCAAACTTAACATAAGTTACTACAGAACCACCTCTTTGGCTCATACCATGAACCTCTGATACCTTAACATCATAACCCTCTTCGATAACAATGTTACCTAAGATTCTTGATGCTAATAATGTTCCTTGTCCGCCGACGCCAACAATCATAATATTCATATTACTCACCAACCTTAACTATTGCATCAAATGGACATACATTAATACATAATCCACATCCATTACATTGATTTTTATCAATTACAACATTTCCATCAACTAATGAAATTGCTGGGCATCCAAGCTTCATACATTGCTTACACTTCTTACACTTGTCTGAAACCTCACACTTACCAACGTATTTAACACCCTTTAATAATGCACAAGGTCTTTGAGCAATAATCACAGATACTTCATCTGCTTCAACCTCAGCCTTAACAACCTTTTCAAAGTTCTTTACATCAAATGGATCTGCAACTACAATTCTCTTAACACCTACTGACTCAGCAAGTTTAATTAAGTTAACCTGAGATGTTTCTTCCATTCTAATTGTCTTACCAGTTGTAGGGTTTTGTTGATGACCTGTCATACCAGTAATTGAGTTATCAAGGATAATAACTGTATTAGCACCCTTGTTATATACGATATCAATTAAACCAGTAATACCTGAATGAATAAATGTTGAATCACCGATAACTGATACTAATTTCTTGTTAAATTCTTTACCACGAGCCTTAGCCATACCAAAGCCAGCAGATACTGAAGCACCCATACAAATAGTTGAATCAACTGATTGAAGTGGAGCTACCGCACCTAATGTATAACAACCGATGTCTCCTGATACAGTAAGACCTAATTTCTTTAATACATAGAATGTACCTCTATGTGGACAACCAGGACACATTACTGGTGGTCTCATAGGAATAACTTCTTCAATTTGATTGAATTCTGGCCCATCAAGATTTAATACTGCCTTCTTAATCATCTTAGGTGTATATTCACCAAGTAATGTGAAAGCTTCTTTTCCAACAACATTAGTAACACCTAATGCTCTAACATGCTCTTCAATAAATGGATCTAATTCCTCAATGATAAATACCTTATCATGAGACTTGCAGAAATCAATAATCTTAGTTGTAGGAAGTGGATATACCATACCTAGTTTTAAATAATCAACTTCATTTCCTAAAGCTTCCTTAGAATATACATAAGAAATACCAGCTGTAATAACGCCAATCTTCTTATTGTTATTTTCAATTGCATTTAATGAAGTTTCATTTGCAAATTGAACTTCATCTAAATGTCTCTTTTCAACAACAACATGCTTTTTAATAGCATTACCAGGCATCATAACATTCTTTGCGATGTCCTTATTGTAGTCCTTTAATTTATAATCAATCTTATCTTCAATTTCTACTAAACTTTGAGAGTGAGATACTCTTGTAGATAATCTTAAAATAACTGGTGTATCAAACTTTTCAGATAATTCAAAAGCCATCTTAGTATAATCTTTACATTCTTTTGAATCTGAAGGTTCAACCATTAAAACCTTTGATGCCTTTGCATAATGTCTTGAGTCTTGTTCATTTTGACTTGAATGCATACCTGGGTCATCAGCTACACAGAATACTAAACCACCATTAACTCCAATATAAGATACAGTAAATAGTGGGTCTGCCATAACATTTAGACCTACATGTTTCATACAAGACATAGCTCTTGCACCTGCCATAGATGCACCAATAGATACTTCAGCAGCTACCTTTTCATTTGGAGCCCACTCAACATTAACTTCCTTATATTCAACCATTGATTCAGTTATTTCTGTTGATGGTGTACCAGGATAAGATGAAACTACACTACATCCCGCTTCATAAGCACCTCTAGCTACTGCAGCATTACCAATTAACAACTTCTTCATAATACTTCCTTGCTATAATCAATAATGATTATATCCCCCTTATTATTTTTTTACGTGAGTACCACTTATATTAACCTTTGCAATTAATAAATTATTTTCATCATAAACACATACATCATAAAAACATATAGTTCTTCCATCTTTTATTTTAATTGCCTCAGCATATAGCTTTTTCCCTAAACCCGGTCTAAAAAAACTAATATTTGCAGTTGTAGATAATGTATAATATTCTTCATGCTGATTTGTTGCGACAGCAAAAGTAAAATCAGCTAAAGTAAATATTGCACCACCCATAATAATACCTTTTGCATTTTGATGATCATTATTTACATCAAAAGAGCATTTAGCATAATCATCATGAGCATCTACTATTTCTGCACCTAGCATTTTAGTTGCGAATAGGTCATCTTTAAAAAATTCTTTTAAATAATCTAAGCTATACATAAAACCCTCATTTATGAGAAAACTCACTTCTTTAAGTATATCAAATTTTTAGTGATAAAAATAGGTTTATTTCAAACACTTTTATTATTTTTATTCAACATTTTTTACTAATTTTGCATTTTTTCATCACATTCATTAGATTTAGTCTTATTTAATACAATTAGAGCGCCAATTGTGTTCAATATAGAAAGTGAAAAAATGCCAACAGGAACAATTGTCATAAATTTTCTTCTTTTTCCTTGTATTAAGGAAGTTAAAGATAAATATATAGAATATGCTTCAATAATAAAAGGAAAAGAATAAACAGCTATTGAAACTAAGAAGATAAATAAAATCTCGATAATTGGATAATAAGGATTTTTTTCTTTAATATTATCAATAGTATTTTTCATTTCAGAAGGTAAATATTTAAAAATGAAAAAGGAAGAAACTGATAATATAATTATTGATAATATGGTAGATATAATGAATAATAATCTAATAGATTTAGATGTATATAAAATTTCATCTAAGCCATTATCTTTTATATTTTCATTTTTCTTTAAACTGCTTAATCCTAATAACGGAGAAACCAGAGCTACAGGATTTAAGCCTACTATCGATAAAAATAAAATAATGAAATTAATAGGCTTATTATTATATTTCATTCCAATTGCTAAAAATACAATTAGCGCTAAAGATATAATTGCATACGCAATATTAAATATATTAGTTTCATTTTTATAATTTGTTATGACGCTAAATAAAATTAAGGCAGATACAATAATTCCTAAAGTCAAAAATATTTTATGTGGATTTTTCATATAATACTCCTATATTAAAAACTATGCTTCTATTTTATCACAATTATAAAAGTAGACAAAATTATATCATTATAAATTATTAGACGTAAAAAAGACTATAATTACAAATTATATTCGCATAATTGTTTGATAAATTCTAGGATTTATAGTATCATTATAGTTGTTTTAAAGGGAGGCCAATTATGAACAAGGAAATGTTAAATCTAGGTTCAAATAGATCAATTATTAGAGAGTTATTTGAATTTTCAAAACAAAGAAAACAAGAAATCGGTGAGGATAACGTATTTGATTTCTCATTAGGA
>JAILPD010000005.1 GCA_024690445.1 Acholeplasmatales bacterium | reverse complement strand
CTTAACTAAATTCTTTCTTAAGTAAACACCCTTAACAATATCAGATTCACCAATGAAATTAGCAACATATCTATTATTAGGTTCATTATAGATATCTTTTGGTGATCCTTGTTGTTGGATAATACCATCTTTCATAATAACGATACGGTCACTCATAACCATAGCTTCTTCTTGGTCGTGAGTAACGAATACGAATGTAATACCTAGATTCTTTTGCATTTCTTTTAATTCATACTGCATGTTTACTCTAAGCTTGTGGTCTAATGCAGATAATGGTTCATCTAGTAATAGAATCTTTGGTTTTAAAATTATAGCTCTTGCGATGGCAACTCTTTGCATCTGACCACCTGAGATTTTGTCAATCTTTCTCTCTTCATAACCAGAAAGATTAACAAGCTTTAATGCTTCACTTACTGATTCAGCAACTCTTGCCTTTAAATATCTTCTAATATCAAAGTAAGATGCCTTCTCCTTACCTTGAGCTTTACCAATCTTTTGGTTATACTCTAAAGCGTCCTGCTGAACCTTTTCTAAGCCGCCATAAAAATCTATTAAGAATTTTCTTCCGCGGTTTACCAAACCAAATGCAACGTTATCAAAAACGTTTAAATGTGGGAACAATGCATATCTTTGGAAAACAGTATTAATAGGTCTTGCATACGCAGGCAAATCATTAATAATCTTTCCATTAACAATAATTTCACCACTTGTAGGATACTCAAATCCTCCGATCATTCTAAGTGTAGTAGTTTTACCACATCCAGAAGGTCCTAAAAGAGTAATAAACTCATTTTCGTAGATATCCAAATCAATGTTATCTACAACACAATTATCGCCATAATATTTTACGATATTGTGTAATTCGATAATTGGCTTTCTTTCCAACTCAATTTACCGAACGAAAAGAACAAAGTCTTTTCTTATCCTTTCTCCTAATATTCTTTTTTGGCCTGTAAATCGTTAAAAATATATATCTATATTTAACGTGACAGATATTCAATAATTATTTATTGAACGATAATAATTATAGACTAAATTTCAAGAATTACAATAATTATTTATAAATTTTTAAAAATAAAATTTTATTTAAAAAATATAAAAGAAAATGAGGGGTATTTTTACCCCTCATAAGACACCTTCATTAATCTAAAATGTGATACAAAAAATATGGAACTTGTTCTAACCAGCTTGGCCAATCATGAGGCTTATCATAACCCCAATAATCACACCATGCAGGAATACCTAAACGATGTAATTGAGTATCCATTTCTCTTGTAGAATTTAAACATTCTTCTTCCCAGTTTCCTTGACCTACACAAATACAAATTCTAGAATTCTTATACATATTTACATATGGATGGTCATATGACATATTCTTTAATGATTCAACAGGTGAATTTAAGAACATTAATTCATCTGAATAACCCTTAATAAAGAAATATGAATCATAAACACCTGATAATGCTAATACATAATCGAATATATCTGGTCTTCTTGTAAAGAAGTTAACTGCATGGTAAGCACCAAGTGATACACCAAATGTCATAATACCACTAGCTACTCCTCCACCATTTCCATATGTATTAATCTCATAAACTCTAGGAACAATATCATTTAAAATATAATTGAAATATGCTTCCTGAGCTCTTATTCTATCATAGCCACTCTTCCATTCAGCAGAGAAAGATTCTTGATCCATTGATTCTACACAGAATACTTGGATTTTGCCTTGCTCAATAAACCAACTCATAGCATCAATTATTCCTCTATTTTCATAATCGAAGAATCTACCATCTTGGCTTGGAAATGCAATACATGGCTTACCAGCATGACCAAATACCTTAAATTCAATATCTCTTTGGTATACTGAACTCCATTCCTTATAATACTCAACCTTCATTTTAGATTCCTCCTCTTGAATGCTTCTTAGTGATTCCTTCTATTGTAACAACCATATTGGCATCAACACTTTCAGTAATAAAAACTGAGGAACCAATAGTTGTATTTTCACCAATTACAGTATTACCACCAAAAATTGAAGCACCACTATAAATAGTTACATTATCACAAATAGTTGGGTGACGTTTAACATTAATTAAATCATGCCCCTTAGATAAGGATAACGCACCAAGAGTTACACCCTGATATAGCTTAACATGCTTACCAATAACGCATGTTTCACCAATAACAATACCTGTACCATGGTCGATAAAGAAATATTCATCAATCTTAGCACCAGGGTTAATATCAATACCAGTCTTTGAATGAGCAGTTTCTGTTAAGAATCTTGGTAATACAGGAACATTTAATTCATATAGAATATGTGCAATTCTATATGTGAATATTGCTGTAAATCCAGGATAGCATAATATTATTTCTACTGGTGATTTACAAGCAGGGTCTCCGTCAAACATAGCTTGAATATCTGTTTTTAATAATCTATCTACCTCAGGAATTGCCTCATAGAACTTACAAATGATATCATCCTTATCTAAAGTTTCCTTTGTAAGCTTTTCAATTCCAGATAGCATTCTCTTTAAATAGAACTTTACTGATGAACTTTTTTCCTCTAAATAATCATCTAATGTGGCAAATTTTTCAACATAGCCTGGGAAGAAGAATCCTTTAATATTAATTAAGAACTTCTTTATATCAGCATAATCCACAGCTTCGCCATGCTTCTGTTCTGCCTTCTTAGACATTAACCAATCCTTATAACTTGTCATATAAAACTACCTCATTTAAATTATATAATAATTTTAAATTATAAAAAATAACTTTACTAAAAATAATTTTAATATTAATTGAGAAAAAAATAAATAAAAATATATATTTTTATAGTATAATAAATCGGGTGTGAGGTATTTATATGAAAATTATTGAACCAGAAACAATAACTAAAGAAGTTTCAAGATTATGTATTGAAGCTGCCACATACATTGAAAGTGATGTTCTATCATGCTTAAGAAAAGCTATGAACAATGAGGAAGGATTATCAAAAGAAATACTGTCTCAAATTATTGAAAATGATGAATTAGCAGCTAAAGAAAATGTCCCTATGTGCCAAGATACAGGTATTACTGTAGTATTTGTTGAAATAGGAAATGAAGTTCATATAAATGGCGATATCTACGATGCTATTAATAAAGGAATTAGTGATGGCTATACAAAGGGCTATTTAAGAAAGAGTGTTGTTAAATCACCTCTTAATAGAGTAAATACTAAGGATAATACACCAGGTATCATCCATGTTAAATTTACTTTAGGAGATAAATTAAAAATAACAATATGTCCTAAGGGTGCTGGTTCTGAAAACATGTCTAAAGTGAAAATGTTAGTTCCAGCAGATGGAATCGATGGAATAAAGAAATTCGTTTTAGATACAGTTAAAGAGGCAGGTGGTAGACCATGTCCTCCACTTGTAGTTGGTGTTGGAATTGGTGGAGATATAGAAAAGGCTGGCTTAATTGCCAAAGAAGCTCTTCTTCGTCCAATCGATGATGAATCAAGTGATCCTGATGCTAATAAGCTTGAAAAGGAATTATATAAAGAATTAAATGATTTAAGAGTTGGTCCAATGGGCTTAGGAGGAAAGACTACTGCTCTTGCAGTAAAGGTTAATCTATATCCTTGTCACATTGCGTCTTTACCAGTGGCAGTAAATATTCAATGCCACGCATCTCGTCATAAGGTGGTGATTCTATAATGAGAATTGAAATACCTAAGGATTTAGATAAATTAAAAGAATTACATGCAGGTGATGTAGTTGAATTAACTGGTGTAATTTATACATCTAGAGATGCTGCCCATTTAAGAATGGAACAAATGATGAAAAATGGCGAGGAGTTACCTGTTGATTTTAGTAATTCATTCATTTATTATGCAGGTCCAACCCCTACTAAGCCAGGTAATGTCGTTGGTTCTATCGGACCTACAACATCATCAAGAATGGATAAATTTGCTTATATGATGCCAAAGATGAATGTACTTGCAACTATTGGTAAGGGTCCAAGAGATAATGATTGTGTCAAAACTTATATAGACAATAAAATATTGTATTTTATTACAACTGGTGGTTGTGGTGCACTACTTGCTAAATCAGTAAAAAAAGCCCAAGAAATCGCGTTTTTCGATTTAGGCCCTGAATCTATCAAACGACTTGAGGTAGATGGATTTAAGATGATTTTAGCAATTGATGCTTATGGTAATAACATATTTGATAGGAGAGATTAATATGGATGCAAATGAATTAAAAGAAAAAAGTTTAAAGCTTCATGAAAATGGTGGTAAACTTGAAATAAAATCAAAGGTTAAGATAGAAAATCAAAATGATTTATCTTTAGCATATACTCCAGGTGTAGCATATGTATGTAAAGAAATCGAAAAAGATAAAGAATTAGCTTATAAATATACTTCTAAGTCTAATATGGTAGCAGTTATTACAGATGGTTCTGCCGTACTAGGATTAGGAAATATTGGACCTTATGGTGCCATTCCTGTAATGGAAGGTAAATCAATATTAATGAAAGAATTAGCAGGTGTTGATTCTATTCCACTATGTTTAAAGACTCAAGATGTTGAAGAAATTATTAAAACATGTAAGATTTTAGAGCCAACATTAGGTGCTATTAATCTAGAAGATATTTCAGCTCCAAGATGTGTTGAAATTGAAAGAAGATTAATCAAGGAAATGGATATTCCTGTATTCCATGATGATCAACATGGTACTTCTATTATCGTAGCCGCAGCTTTTATGAATGTTGCTAGATTAACAAAAAGAAAATTAGAGGATATGACAGTTGTTATGTCTGGTACTGGTGCTGCTGGTTCTATGATTGCTAAAATGCTAAAAAGAATTGGTGTAGGTACTATTTATGCATCTGATATTACAGGTGTTATTGATAAGAAGAAATATGATTCATATAATTTCTTAATTAAAGAATTAATTGATGAAGGTACTTATTCTACTCCTTCTAGCCATGATGGTACATTAGCATCTATTCTAAAGGGTGCCGATGCCTTTGTTGGTGTATCTGCTCCTAAGCTTGTAACACCTGAAATGATTAAAACAATGAATGATGGTGCAATCGTATTTGCAATGGCTAATCCAACTCCAGAAATTGGTTATATGGAAGCTAAAGAAGCTGGTGCTTATATCGTAGGTTCTGGTAGAAGTGATTTCCCTAACCAAATTAACAATGTTTTAGCATTCCCTGGATTATTTAAGGGTGCACTTGCAGTAAGAGCAAGAAAGATTAATGAGGAAATGAAATTAGCCGCTGCTAAAGCATTAGCTTATATCATTTCTGATGATGAATTAACTCCTGATTATATTGTTCCTGGTGCTTTCGATAAGAGAGTTGCTAAGGCTGTTGCTAAAGCTGTTGCTAAAGCAGCAATTGAAACTGGCGTAGCTGGAATTAATGAATATAATGAAGACTAAGAAGCTATGCTTCTTTTTCTTTTTGAAAAAAATGTTTGAGTTTATCAAGCATTTTTTTTATTTTCTCATATTCTTTTTCATATATTTGAACAAAGCCTTTTGCCCATTTTGAACATAATAATTTAAAAGAAATTCAAACTTCTTTTTAACTTCCTCGTGTACTGGTAAAAAAAGCATTTCTTTATTAAAATAATCTAATACGTCTTGAGGCACATACTTTTTCTTATTATATACTTTAGATGCAGCTATTCTATCACAGATAGCTTCTGCAATATATTTATTTGGCATGATTACAGGACCAATTATGTGAGTTTTTGGATCTGAATCAACCCAATAATCAATATGATGCTTATTTCTTCCCTTATGATGTAACCAAGCGATGCTATAGCCGCATTTTTCTCTTTGTTTAACATGTGGTGATTTATCACCAGAATAGTATTTAGCACCTGACCAAAATTCAGTAAATCCATATTTAGATAAATCATGCATTAAGCCTTGTCTAATCAATCCGCATTTAAAGCAATAATGCATCACTAAATGTCTATGTTTAGTTATAGTAATAAAATGTTTTATTGGATGTATCATATTAAACCTCACAATTCTTAAATTTTATCTTTTTTTTATAACATAGTCAAGAAAAAAGGCCTAGCTTATGCTAGACCTTCTTTTATATTTAAAAGAACTATCTTACAACCTTTACAGCTGTACAATTTGTACACATTAACATCTTTAATGCATCTTCATCGAAGTACTCAGCGTAGATGATTAACTTTCTATCTAATGTACCACGAGCCTTAACTCTTAATACATTACCACGAGTAACAATATGTAATGACTTAAGAACATCAATTGTAACTTCGTTTCCATCCTCGAAATGGTTACATAATGTATCTAGGTAAACAACTGCTTCAATTTCTTCACCTTCAGGTAATTCATCACCAGGAATCATTGGTAAGTAATCTTCTAGATTATCTGGCATTTCATCAGGAATACCCTTAGCGTTCATTGAATTTTGTAAATAGTAAGTTGACATACCTAATGTAGCAAGGATAGCTTCACCATTTGGAATTAATGATGGAAGATAATCAACATTTTCATAATTTCTCTTTGGCTTAACACCACGAGTTGCGAACATATAATCTACTAATTCCTTGAAGTACTTTAGACCTCTATCAGATCTAACCTTCATCATTACAGGAACTTCAGCATATTGTTTCTTCTCAGAAACATCCTTTAAATGATACTTAGGATTTTCATCAATGAATGATGGATCAATAGCTAAGAATACCTTAACTGACTTTCCACCTAATGCTACCTTAGCAACTAAGCCCTTATATCTAAATGATTCACATCTAGCAGATTGACGGCCCTTAGCACGGTATAAACCTAAGTAATTCTTAATTTCGTTATAGTACTCCTTAGTTTCATATGGAGCAAACATCATCTTAGTTAAGAACTTTCTCTTAATCTTTTTAACTTCACCATTTTCATCAAGAACTTGGAAGTCTTGTACAACAATGTTACCTTCCTTATGAACTTCATGAGGAATCTCTTCAACAGGCTCGCCTTCATCTTCAAGAACATCTTCTTCAGCGTCCTCTTCCTCTTCAGTTTCTTCCTCTTCAGCTTCTTCCTCGGCAACCTCTTCTTCAGCAGGTTCTTCTACAGCAGCTGGAGCTTCTTCAACTACTTCTTCAACAACTTCCTCTTCAGGTTGTTCTTCAGCAACTTCCTCTTCAACATATTCTTCTTCAGCAGGTTCTTCCTCAACTACTTCTTCAACTACTTCCTCTTCAGGTTGTTCTTCTTCAGTAGCCTCAGAACCATAATATGAATTAAATAATGCTTCATCCTCTTCAGTTAAAGCAAATGGATCATTATTTTCTTCTTCCTCAACGATTTCTTCCTCTTCAGGTTGTTCTTCTTCGTAAACTTCTTCAGCGTCCTCTTCCTTTTCAACCTTAGTAGGAGCAGCTGTAATTACAGCCTGAATTGGCTCAAACTTCTTTAATCTTACAACTTGTAGGATGAAAGCATATACGAAGATAACTGCATAACCAATAAATAATATTAAGTTAGCTGTATTTCCAAAGAAATCATAATCTGTAAATACAATCATTACTACGCTATATAATACAACGAATAATGAAGTGAATAATAAACCAACTAAAATGTTATCTGTTCTAACAGCATTTTGTGCTTTAAACTTTCTGAAAATGAAAGTTAATACCACACCTAACACACCAATACCTAATGCAATTGCAAATAATGTAAGAATTGTTGAATCAGATGCAGCAGCCTTCCAAACCTTATTAACGATTAACTTGTTATCGCCATAAAGCTTACCAGCACCAACAAATACTAATAACATTACAACTAAACTACAGAATAGAGGAATAGTTACATCAAATTCATCATATACAGACTTGAAGTAAGTTCTAACCTTATGAGCTGGGTTAGTGTATCCTTTACCTTTATTATATAATATAGCTCTAGCTAAAATTGCACTTGCGATTGCTAAACCAATAACCATTACCATAAATGGAATAAGGCTAGTAGTTAATCCTGTAGGAGCAGTAAATGCACATAGGTATGCACATGCAACAAATAATATAGATAAGATGAAATCAAGGAAGTTAACATCTGTATTCTTATCAAGACCGATAACAATCATCATTACAACGATACCGATAACAACACCAACAACAGCAAATCTATATTGTTGATAATTCTTTAATGCATCGATACTAGTAAAAACATCATACTTGAATAATAAAACAGCAACAACTGCTACTATTGCACCAAGAATCATAATGATTAGCGGATTATATTTACCAGCTAATGTACCAAAATAATTCTTGAATGATGAATCCTCGTCATATGTTTGACAGAATACAAAACGTAAAATAACTTGAAGTAATAATGCGCCACACTCTACAGCTAATACAGTTAATAATAGGTTGTGACCACCCTTAACTGCAAGTATGATTACTAAGACTAAGCTAGATAAAAATCCAACTACACGTAAGAAGTCTAAAAAACCACACTTTTCTCTTTTAAGACCACTAAAGCCAACTAATGCAAAACATCCAATTGCAGTTGCTACAGCACCAATTACAATGTTAGACAAATTTGCTTGTACAACTTTTGTAAAAATTGAAATGTAGCCAACTACTACAAATGCTAGGACAGCAATAATAGTTGTCAATAAACCAGAAGTCTTAAAATAACTCTTAAAATAGTTCTCTTTCATTTTAATCTCCTTTTCTATATTGAAAATCCAATATCCAATACCATTTTAGTATTATTTTCATACTAATTCAAGGAAAAGTTGCGGTTTTTACGCAAAAAACGGCACTTTTCTCAATTTTTTTGCTTTCATTTTCTCAAAATTACCCCCTATTTTTGCACATTTTACCTTTTTGGTTAAATTGTTTAGAGAAAACGTTTTTATCGCGCAAATACGCGCACTAATTAAAAAAAACAGGATTTCTCCTGTTTTCATTAATTTTCTAGGCTTTCAAATCTTTCAATTATCTTACCTACAAGTGGATGTCTAACTACATCATATTTATCAAACACAATTACTTCTACTTCTTCTAAATCTTTTAATAAATTTGCTGATACTTTTAATCCAGACTTCTTACTATTTGGTAAATCTATTTGAGATATATCTCCTGTAACAACCATTTTAGAATTAAAACCCATTCTAGTTAAAAACATCTTTAATTGATCGATTGTAGCATTTTGTGCCTCATCAAGAATGATAAATGCATTCTCTAGTGTTCTACCTCTCATATAAGCTAATGGAGCAATTTCAATAACTTGCTTATCAATTAATGCTTGAGTCTGTTCAACACCTAGCATATCATGTAATGCATCATATAAAGGCCTTAAGTATGGATCTACCTTCTCTTTTAAATCACCTGGTAAGAATCCTAGTGACTCACCTGCCTCTACTGCAGGTCTAGTTAAAATAATCTTTTCGATATTTCCATTTTTTAACTCATTTACTGCATAGCATACAGCTAAATATGTTTTACCTGTACCTGCCGCTCCAATTGAGAATATTAGATCCTTATTAGTTAGGGCAGTAACATATTCATCTTGCTTTAATGTTTTAGCAAAGATTGGCTTTCCGTGATTTGTTCTACAGATTGCTTTTCTTTTAGTTAAGAATTCAAGATACTTTTCTACCTTTCCTTCTTCTATTACATTATTAACATATGAAATATCACGTGGTGAAACATTAAAATGTTTCTGACTCATTTGTAATAATAAATCAAATATTTCATTTAATCTATTCAATTTTACTTCATCCGTTAAGTCAGTAATAATTGTATCACCATGAATATCTATTGAACAATCAAATAATTGTTCCAAAGTTTTTAGATTAATATTATGACTACCAATAATATTTTTTATATCTTCTTGATTATCTAAAATTACGTCTAAATTCATATATCTCACTTTCAAATTTTAAATTTCATAATTTCTTTAGAAACTGGATGCTTAAATTCTAAGCAATAAGCTGTAAGAGGAAAATCATCATCAGATACTTTATTCTTACTACCATATTTTGTATCACCATATAATGGATGTCCAATGGATGACATTTGGCATCTAATTTGATGAAATCTACCTGTATGAAGAATAATATCTAAATCAGTTACTTCAGTATTTCCTATTTTATAATTCTTAATAGCCTTATATTCTAGCTTAGCATCTAAACCTTTTTTATCTATATAAGCCTTTCTTATCTTTTCATCCTTAGATATTTTACTTTCTAGTAAAATGTAATCTTTATTAGTAATAGTTCCTTCTACTGTCGCTAAATATCTTTTAACAAAATCATGTTTCTTTATATCTTCTGATATTCTACTTGCTGCTTTAGATGTTTTAGCAAATACCATTACACCTTTTGTATTAATATCCAAGCGATGTAATAATCCTAAATATACATTACCAGGTTTGTTATATTTTTCTTTTATATAATCCTTAATAATAGTTAACATATCTGGCTTATCAGAACCATCAGATTGTGATAATATGCCTCTTGGTTTAACAGCCACTATAATATGATTATCTTCATATAATATATCTACCATTACTGAATACCTGAATTCTTTAATAAATCTAAGAATTGTAAAAATCTCTCATCAAATGATAACAATCTATTATATAGAAGATAGAAATTCTGGGTTGGTGAGAAATTAGTAATATCTAATTTCTTTAATTTACCACTTTCTATTAATCCTTCTACAGAATTCTCATATACAAATGCAACCGCGTCATTTTGGTCGATTAAGGCTCTTGTTAAGTCTAAATTATTGGCTGTTAATGTAAAGCCATTCTTAAGCTTAATATTTTTAAGTTTCATTGTCGTTTTAACCTGATTATAAAGTCCACACTTATCATCTGGTAAAACAATAATAGCAGATGATAGTTGATCTCTTGTAATTTTAGTAATACCTTTATATTGACCTTCAGGATTACATACTAGAATAATTCTTTCTGCGAATAAGAATTTATTTTCATATTTAGTTGAATCAAAGCTATTATCAACTATTGCAAAATCTAAATCACCTGATGATAAGCTCTTTAAGATTTGCTCATAAGGAAAACAAAATAAATTAAATGATACCTTACCCTTATTTAAATTAGAAATAACCCTTTGTCTTGCGCATTGAACAGCCATAGGTGTAATTCCTACAGACGCTGTTAAAGACGCTTGTTTAGCCAAAGTATTCATTAATAATTCATAGCTTAACTTTGAGGCTTTTGCATATTCAAGTAATACCTGTCCTTGCTTAGTTAATTCAAATGTTTTTGGATTTGCAAATAATGTAATATTATATTCCTTTTCAATTGACTTAATATGATGTGTTACAGCAGGTTGAGTAATAAAAAGCTTTTTAGCTGTATTTGTAAAATTCTTTTCGTCAATTAAAGTGATTAAGGTTTCTAATTTTGCATCCATCATAATTATCACTTCTCTCATAAACAAAATCTATCACTTTACTATATTATATAAATTTTATTTATAATGTTCAATAATGGAAAGAAAAAATTGGAGGCTATGCTCCAATTTTACTTAAATAGTGTATTTAGTATTTCAGATATATGAGATACAGGTTGAATCTCTAACACTTTTCTTACTTCTTCTGGAATATCTTCGATATCTCTTTCATTTTCTTGTGGAATGAAAATCTTAGTTAATCCATTTCTAGCTGCAGCTATAGATTTTTCTCTTAAACCACCAATTGGTAATACAGAACCACGTAATGTGATTTCACCTGTCATACCAATATGACAGCTTACAGGCTTACCAGATAAGCAAGATACTAAAGCAGTTGTTAATGTAACACCGGCAGATGGACCATCCTTAGGAGTTGCTCCTTCTGGTACATGGATATGAATATCCTTTTCTTGGAATATTTTTTCATCAATACCATATTCAGAAGCATGTGATTTTACATATGAGAATGCGGCTTGAGCTGATTCCTTCATAACATCACCAAGCTTACCAGTTAATAATAATCCACCCTTACCAGGATATGTTGTAACTTCGATATCTAATGTATCTCCACCAAACATTGTCCAAGCAAGACCAGTTACTACACCGATTTGGTCTTTTCCTCTATTTTGATTTCCAGTGAATCTAATCTTACCAAGATAATCTTGAATATTATCTTTATTTACTTCAACGCTTTCAGCCTTTTCAACTAAAATCTTTCTTACAGCCTTTCTACACATTGTAGCTATCATTCTATTTAATTCACGAACACCAGATTCTCTAGTGTATGAACGAATAGTTTCATAATATGCATCATCAGTAATCTTTAATTGATCCTTATTTAAACCGTGCTCTTCAAGATTTCTTTGATATAGATAATCCTTACCAATATTGAACTTTTCGATTTCAGTATAGCTTGATAATTCAATAATTTCCATACGATCTCTTAATGGTCCAGGAATATTAGAAATATCATTAGCAGTTGTAATAAACATTACTTGAGATAAATCATAAGGTTCCTCTAAATAGTTATCAGAGAAATACTTATTTTGTTCAGGATCTAATACCTCAAGCATAGCGGCAGCTGGATCTCCTCTATAATCAGCAGTCATCTTATCAATTTCATCAAGTAAGAATACAGGGTTAACAGTACCAGCATCCTTCATACCCTTTAAAATACGACCAGGTAACGCACCAATATAAGTACGTCTATGACCTCTAATTTCAGATTCATCTCTTACACCACCTAAAGATTGCTTAACAAACTTTCTTCCTAAGGCATCTGCGATACTCTTAGCAAGTGATGTTTTACCTACTCCTGGAGGACCAGCAAAGCAGATAACTGTTGATGGATTCTTACCAGTCATAATCTTAACTGCTAGATATTCAATAATTCTATCCTTAACCTTTGTCAAGCCAAAGTGAGTAGAATTTAATTTTTCTTCAACAGCCTTTAAGTCATTATTATCCTCAGACTGCTTATACCAAGGTAAAGATACAATCCAATCTAGATAATTTCTAATTACACCAGATTCAGCCATTTGATTAGATGTTTGAGCATACTTTTGAAGCTCATCCATAGCCTTCTTATAGACATTTTCAGGAAGCTTAGCATCTTCTAATGCCTTTCTTAGTTTTTCAACATCCTCTTCTTGGCGAGCCTTATCACCTAATTCATTTTGGATAGCTCTCATCTTTTCTCTTAGGTAATATTCCTTTTGAGAATCATCAATCGACTTCTTTACATCCTTATTAATCTTTTCTTCAATAGCAACAATTTGCTTCTCATGCTCGATGTCTTCTAAAATCATTTCTAATCTTCTAGATACATTTAATTCTGCTAAATATCTATATTTAGAAACATTAGTATTTAGGCGTAATTGATATGCAATTACATCAGTTAATACATCAGCATTTGTGCCAGCAGAAATTAATCTAGCAATTTCTTCTGGATTAGTTAATAAGTTTTGAGCATTCTTTGAAACTTCAACTTCTACATTCTTAATTAATGCTCTTTCGATGTCATCATTTTGTAGAATTGAATAAATCTTATCATAGTTAACAACAAAATATGGATCAACAGATGTATACTCTAATACCTTAACTCTGTTTGTAATCTTAAATTTAACACGATAATTATTGCTAGGTAATTTTAACTTAAGTGTAACCTTAGCTAACACACCTATTTCTTCTATATCCTCAGGATTAACATCTTTTGCGTTAGCATCCTTTTGGATTAATAGAACGATATTTCCGCCATACATTTTTTCAGCAGCGTCTAATGCTTGAACTGAATTTGAACGGCCTACCTCAATTTTAAACTCATTACCAGGTAATGGAACGATACCGCGAACGGCAATTGCAGGCAAGACAATCTTTGTATTTTCTTCCATAATCGTACCTCCCATTCTCCAGTTTTACAAACTGGTATTATAATAATATCTTATTTTTAGCACTTTTGCAAGTAGATTGCTAATTTTTTGTAAAATACTTTATTTTATCACCTATTATTAGACTATTATCAAAAAAAAGACCAGGTTTTTTAACCCAGTCTAATATGTTTTAGATTTCTTTTGCATTAGCTAATAAGAAGTCAACAAGCTTCTGATAAGTTAATTCATTCATAATTTGAACTCTATTTGCCTTCTTATCATCGCCAGCCTTAGCGTCTACTTCTTCCTTTGTAGGAACTAGCTTTTCAGCTTCAACAATAGCACCAGCTACAACATCGAATAAAGCTTGTCTTTCAGCTTGCTTCTTAGTGATGTCTTCGAATTGTTCCATTGTTGAACCCATGATATTAATAAATGTTTCAAATGGAATATTGTACATCTTAGCTTGGTTTTCATATTGAGCCTTAATAGCATTATATCTAGAGTTAACTAATGTTGCAGGCATATCAACTGTTGCGTTATCAATAACCTTATTAATTAAATCATTTGTTTGTCTATCCTTTTCAGAAATAGCCTTAGCATCTTCTAATTCCTTACGCTTAGCAGCCTTTAATTCATCGTAGTTATTTACGTCCTTATTTAAAGACTTAACATACTCATCAGTGAATTCAGGTAACTTTTGTTCCTTAATTTCATGAACAGTAACCTTAAATACTGCAGCCTTACCAGCTAATGAAGCTTCACCATAATTTTCTGGGAATGTAACATTGATATTCTTAACTTCTTCAGCCTTCATACCAATCATTTGATCTTCAAAGCCTGGAATGAATTGACCAGAACCGATTTGAAGTTCATAATTCTCAGCCTTACCACCTGGGAATTCAACACCATCAACTGTACCAACGAAATCAAATGTAGCAAAGTCATTCTTAGCAATAACTTGTTCAGCCTTAGCTTCCATAGTTGCATCCTTAGCAGCCATAGACTTAACAGCCTTTTCAACATCATCATCAGATACTTCTAAGTTCTTCTTAGCAACTTCAATACCCTTATAGTCACCTAACTTAACTTCTGGATATGTATCGATAACTAAAGAAACTTTGAAGTTAGTGTTTCTTTCTACCTTATCTTCTAATAATGGTTCAAATTGACCAATGAAATCCTTAACTAAGTTTTCATCCTTAACTGCCTCTTGAATCTTATCATTTAAGATTACATCGATTGCAGTTGCATATAATGATTCAACACCATACATCTTTTCGAATACTGCTCTTGGTGCCTTACCCTTTCTAAAACCATGAATATTAACCTTAGAATTTTCCTCAACAAATGCTTTATCTAATGCCTTTTCAAATTCTTCAGGTGTTACATCAAATGTTAATTTTGTTCTACTATGTTCTAACTTTTCAACTACCATAATACATATTCAGACCGAGATTATCTTGGAATAGTCTGCTCCTCCTAAATATATTTTTATATCTAAATCTCTAAAATTCCTAAAATATATAAAAAAACCTATTTAATTATATCACAATTTTTATAATAGTAAATAAAAAAACATCTTGTTTAAACAAAGAAAAACG
>JAILPD010000075.1 GCA_024690445.1 Acholeplasmatales bacterium | reverse complement strand
TTTAAGCATCTTAGCAAAATCAGATAAATCATTTTCACTATAATCCATTATTTTAGAGACATTTTTATCCTTAAAATCTTTTATTAATCGTAAACTATTTTTAAATAAAACATTTCTAATGGAATCTATTTCTTTACCTAAGAAATAATAATTATTATTCTTAATGTAATAAAGACATACTATATATCTCATTTCATCTATTAACTCATAAAGGCCAATATCAAATAAAATACCTTTAGCCTTTAAATAATGAATTGGCGCATCAGCCTTATTAGCAGCATATGATGCCTTAAATAAACAAATAGTTTTTAATGCCTCTAACGTATCATCTAATTTGAACTTATCTAAACATTCTAATATTTCTATAGCCTCATTAAATCTAAAATTATAATAATGCAAATATGCAGAGAAAATAGAAAATACAACAAAATCAAATTCTCTCATAGTTTGAGAGATTTGAAGCAAATCTAAATATATCTTATTCGCAAAAGGTAAATTCTTATGATAAATAAAATAGATAAATCTAATTATTGAATATCTATAATTATCTAAATCCCTACCCTTTTCAAAATAATCATCGATATAGTCACATCTATTATTTAAAAAATCAACATTACATCTTTCTAAGGCTTCTCTTAAAGAAAGTAATGTATTTACCTGCGTTGTGCTTAATTCAAGTCTTTCGCATAATTCATTTAAAAAAGCCTTATTTGGTTCAATTTTACTATTTTCAATCTTACATAAATAAGAAAGAGAACAAATCCCGTCAGCTAAAGCCTCTAATGTCATTTCTAATCTCATTCTTCTCGCTCTTATTTCAGAACCAACAATAAAATATGTATCTTTATCGAAATTATTAACGGCAAGTCTATTATCTATTATCCTAGTTAATTTTTGTTTCATTTGAATTAACCTCCTAACCACTCTATATTTTAATTTTATCTAGCATAATCAAATCTACCAATAAATGGCACGTTTTCTAAAATAAAGTTTTTTATAGACTTTTTTCATTAATAAATGATGTTAAAAGCATTATTTTGATAAAAAAAGACCATCAATATCAATATTAATGGTCATACTTACAGTATTTAGTTAATTTACAACATTCACAGTTAGGATTTGAAGCCTTGCAATGATACCTACCAAATAACAATAGTAGGTGATGGGCTAAAATCCAATCCGATTTCTTTATATATTTTTTATAATCCTTTTCAACCACAATTGGATCATTTGATTTAGAATAGCCTAAGCGATTTGCCATTCTAATTAAATGAGTATCAACTGGTAAAGCAGGAATATTAAATCCTACTGCTAATACTACAGACGCTGTTTTTCTTCCTACTCCATCTAGCTTAATTAATTCTTCTATTTTATTAGGAACAACATCATTATAGTTATTATGAATATCTCTAGAAATAGAAATGATATTTTTGGCCTTAGAATTAGCTAGGCCAAGTGGCTTAATGATTTCATAAACATCTTCAAAACTAGCATTCATTAGAGCCTTGGGAGAATCATATTTTGAAAATAATACTTTTGTTATTTCATTAACTCTTTTATCAGTTGTTTGAGCAGATAATGAAACTGCAATTATTAATTCAAATGTATTATTAAATTCTAATTCACACTTTGGATTAGGAATAATAGATTTTAATTCCTTAAGAATTTCATCTGATCTTTCTTTATTCATTATTTAATATTATTTACAAAATCTAGGAATCCTTGAGGAACATTATTTTCCTTATTCTTAATTCCTGTTTTTCTTCCCTTTTCTAATTCTGAAATCAATGATTTAATATTAACAACATTTTTATCCTTTAATTTTACAAAGGCGTTTTCAAAATCAGTCTTTGAATACATATCTTCTTCAACTAAAGACTTTACAACTTCTATTTCATTTGCAGTTAATATTTTATTTAGATTAATAGAAACCAATCTCAATATTTCTTGGAATTCACCTGCGTCTTTTACAGTAGTTGATGATAATAAAACCTCACATCTATCAAAGAAGCCTTCTATTGAAATAGCTTCTTCAGATATTCCATTTGATTCCTTTAAATAAATTGAATAAAAGCCCTTATCTAATAATGAAGATAATGCCAAATCAAATTTCTTTTTACTTAGTGGAGCTGTTTCTTTAAGCTTTTCTAGATTAAAGATATCAGTTTCCTTATAGTATTCAATTATTTTAATTAATACAATAGCCTCATCAGCATCTATCATTAAGTGCTTTAAATTATCTAAAATGAATTTATTATAGTCGAAGCAATCAGCCTCAAATAATCTTTTTAGAATCATAGTGTAGCCTCTTTCTCAAGAGCATCCTTAGCTGCTTGTTGCTGAGCTTCCTTTTTTGTTTTACCGATTCCTCTTCCCATTAGGATTTCATCCATATAAACAACAGCCTCAAATGTCTTATTGTTAGCAGGACCTTCATCACGAACAATCTCATATCTAATACTTCTTTTTTCAGATTGAAGCTTTTCTTGTAATAATGATTTATAATCTTTATTCTTTAATACAGCATTAAGATAAGGCTCAAAGAATCTCTTAACAATTTCTCTTGCTGCCTCAAAACCACCGTCTAAATAAACAGCACCTAAAACAGCCTCAAGCGCATCAGCGATAATTGCAGGTCTAGTTCTTCCACCTGTAGCCTCTTCCCCCTTGCCCAAGTAAAGATAATCAGCTAAATTAATCTTTGATGCATATAAATCTAAAGCACCTTCACATACAGCCTTAGCACGCATCTTAGTTAAAACACCCTCATCTAAATCAATAGTGTCATAAAGCTTTCTAGACATAGCAAGCTCTAATACAGCATCTCCTAAGAATTCTAGTCTTTCATTACATTCAATATTATGTTCATTAGCATATGATGAATGAGTTAAAGCAAGCTTTAATAAATCCTTATCCTTAAATTCATATTCTAAAGTCTTCTCTAACTCAGAAAAATCAATTCTTGGATCTTCAATATTACTCATTAGAAGTCACTTCCTCTTTAGGAAGTGCAGCAATAACCTTGTTAATTAGGTCACTCTTTACCATGTTGTAAACCTGCTTAATAGCACTTGAAAAGGCATAATCATCTGAATTACCATGTGCTTTAACTACAGGAGCGCCTACACCAAAAATCATTGCACCTCCAACTTCTTTTGAATTCATTCTCTTAGAGAATCTCTTTAAATTCTTTCTCATAAATAAATAACCAATCTTACCACCAATTGATGACTTAATATCTTGCTTAAGCATTTGACCCATGCCCTTTGCAGTACCTTCTAATGTCTTAATAGCAATATTACCAGTAAAACCATCTGTTACTACAATATTAGTTGGACAATTAATTAATTGGTCTGGCTCAACATTTCCTTTAAAATTGATAGATTTAACAGTATTTAAATAATCATAAGTAATCTTTTCTTGTTCACGACCCTTACCAGGCTCAGAACCAATATTTAAAAGACCAACAGTTGGATCATTAATACCTAATACTTCCTTAGCCGCCACTGTTGCGAATACAGCAAATTGACCAATATGTTCAGGTCTTAATTCAACATTAGCACCTACATCTAGTAATAAACGAGGATTGCCATCCATATTAGGAATAATAGGACATAAAGCGACACGTTCCATACATGGAAGTCTTCTAATAATTAAATGTGCAGCCATAATAACACATTGAGTAGGTCCTGATGTTACAACAGCATCTACTTCCTTATTCTTAGCAGCATACATAACCATATCTAATGATGAATTTCTCATTGTTCTTACAGCTCTAACTGGATCATGCTCACCCATATCCATAGTTACGTCAGTATGAACAATACTAATTCTTTCATTATTAGTTAATAATGGCTTAATTTTATTTTCATCACCATATAAAACTATTTCAATATCCTTAAACATGCTAACGGCACGCATAGCACCAGGTACAGTTGCTAAAACACCTAAATCTCCGCCATTAGCGTCAACACCAATTTTAATCATAGAAATATCCTCCAAAAACACTATTTTTATTCTACCATTTAAGGCTTTAAAAAACTAGTTTATTTTATCTATTTTAGACTCACTACCAGCTAAAATAGAGTCAAATTTTTTATTTTTGATTTTTTTATCAATAAAATCATTAAGAAGTAGTGTCGAATCATTCTTAGCACATTCTAGTATTTTTAAGTCATTTTCAAAGCTACTATATTGTAATTCAGATGTGAATCCAGATTGTTCTTCACCTAAATAACTACCAGGACCTCTTAATCTAAAATCAATTTCTGAAATATCAAATCCTGATGAATGTTTTTCTAAAGCAATTAATCTTTCATTATCAATATTTCTAGTCACAAGCATGCAATAAGATTCTTTATCTCCTCTTCCAACTCTTCCTCTTAACTGATGTAGGGTTGCAAGACCAAATCTATCCGCGTCCATTATTATCATCATAGTAGAATTTGGTATATTTATACCAACCTCAATTACAGTTGTAGAAACTAAGATCTTATATTTTCTATTTTTAAAGCCTAATATAGCTTCTTCCTTATCGCTATTTTTCATCTTTCCATGGATTAATGCATAATCAATATCAGGTAAATATTGATCAATTAATTCCTTACAACTATCAATATCCATGAAATTAAAATCTTCATTTTCATTTATTAAAGGAACTACAAAATATGCTTGTTCACCTAAATCAATATGATTCCTAATTGATTTCATTAAACCAGCAATCTTATCCATGCCTATAACTTTAGTTATGATTGGCTTTCTTCCCTTTGGCATTTCCTTAATTGATGAAATATCTAAATCCCTAAAGAATGTTAATCCTAAGGTTCTTGGAATAGGAGTAGCCGATAAGAACATTGAATCCACATCTTTGTATTTATCAATTAATTTAATTCTTTGATTAACACCAAATCTATGTTGCTCATCAATAATAACTAATCCCAATTTAGAAAATACTATATTATCATTTAAAATTGCATGTGTTCCAATTAAAATATTAATTCTATTATTAACTAATCTATAAGCAATATCATCATAATCTCTCTTTTTTATTCCGCTTTTAACTAATTCAATAGATAGATTATAATCCTTTAAATAATCACAAAATGATTGATAATGCTGATTAGCTAATACTTCTGTAGGTACCATAATCGCAACCTGGTATCCTGCTTTAACCATTAATAAAGCTAATGCGATAGCTACTATTGTTTTACCAGAACCAACATCACCTTGAACTAATCTATTCATTGCATATGGCTTATTAATATCAACTAGTGAATCATCAATAGCTCTTCTTTGATCTAATGTTAATTCATAAGGAAGCTTAGAAATAAAATCATTTAAAACATTAATATCTATATTTCTCTTTTCCTTTTTATTTAGTTTTCTCTTACTTCTAACTAAATCAAAAGAAATTGAATACCAGAAGAATTCTTCATATTTTCTTCTTCTTAAAACTTCAATAACATCCTTTTTATCATTTGGAAAATGTGTCTTAAAAATATATTCCTTTATACCTAATAGCTTATATTTATCAATTAATCCTAAAGGTAAGCTTTCTTCATATTCATTAAATGATGTAATCGCATTTTTAACAATTCTTGCAAATGTTGAATTTGGAATATCTTTTATTTTATATTCATTTTCAATTTTAAATCCTAAGTTTTCAGTAAATATTTTTCTTACACTAAAATAATTATCTTTTTTTACATATTTACCATAAGCCCCTATTTTCATTCCTCTTTTTAGTCTTACGCCGGCATAAAGGGTTGTAAATAAATTTAATTTAAGTCTTAAATTATTAGATTCAATATAGAATGAAAAAGCATAACTTCTTCCTTTAAATTTATACATCGAAACATTAGTTGATATAACACCTTCAACATAAGTTACATCGCCATTAAATAATTTTTCATTATCTTGTTCATAAATAATATAATCTAATGGAAAGCGAAAAAGGAGGTCATTTATAGTATAAATGTCCGCTTGGTTTAAATAATATAAAGTTTTTTCACCAATTCCTTTTACTTTTTTTAATTCCATATTTTTCTCCAAAAAATAAAGGGCTGGAATATTCCAGCCCATCCATTTTAATTATTCTACTGCGATAATATATGAATAGATATCTTGATTACCATCAATAATTTCAACATCTAAGTTGGAATTAATATTTAAACATACATCCTC
>JAILPD010000064.1 GCA_024690445.1 Acholeplasmatales bacterium | reverse complement strand
AAAATGCACTATAATGGGGCGCATAACAGGGATCGAACCTGCGCATAACGGAGCCACAATCCGCCGTGTTAACCGCTTCACCATATGCGCCATTTATAAGCGTGCAATTCAATTATAACTAAAATATTTTTTTTGTAAAGTGAAAAATTGCTTGTTTTGCAAAAATATAGGCATTTGTTTTATTGAAAAAAGTAAAAAAGATGATACAATTGTTATGTATGTTTTAAAAAAAGAAAGGATATGCCAAATGGGAAAGAAAATTGCTAAAATTATTTTCATTTTTATTGGTGTAGTGTTTACATTTTTAGCTTATGTAATCGCCTATAATTCAGGTGCTTCAACAAATTATTTTGATTTATTAAAGTCATCTGCAGAATCTGAAAACCACGCTGAAGTATGTAAAGCATTCTCAATGTATAATATCCCTTATGATTCAAAGCCGGTTGCTGAAAGCAATAAGGGTGAAAAAAATGAAATTGTTATATATAATGCTATTAATCAGTTAAATTTATCTTATTATGATACTACTGATTCACAATCTAAACAAACAAATTATGCTGAGATTCAGTATATGTATTATTTCTTTATTTATAACCCATCATTTAGTTATGGTGCTGTAGAAGGAAAGAATGAAACTGGTCTTAGATTCTACGATGGTGCAGGTGAAAATACTTTTACATTCCATTATGTAGTTGATGATAATGCTAATAAGGATGAGATAATAACAAATCCATCATCTCCAAAGGAAGCTTTATTTAATACATCTAGAAACATGGTTACTACATATTCAGATTATGGTTTTGTTTTCACAACAATTTCTGAATTATTTGTTAAATGTGTTAAAGAAGAACTTGGTGGAACAATATCTAAATTTGAAGTATTAGATAACAAGGGTGAGGTTGTTGAAGGGACTACAATTGATTTTAGCTTTAACTTTACTGAAGGATTCTATCAGGATTTAGCTGAATTTAAGCAAGCATCTGTTGATATTCTTGATATGGAAAAAATTGCATCAGGTGATAGAACAAGTGAACAAAATGCTATTTATGAAAAAGCACAGAATTATTTAAATTCTTTTAAGATTGAAGATTATACTTCAAAGGGATATGATAAGGGATTTGGTAAGGATGATGTTTATACTACTAAATTGATTTTCTCAAGTATTGGTATTGCCTCATTATTTTTCCTATCGATTGCTATTGTATATATCTTAGTATTCTACTTTACTAGAATTAAGAATTGGGTATTTGGTGGTCGTCATTCTAGAACAACTCAAAGAATTGTTCCTAATAAGATTAATAATGCTCCAACTAATTCAGAACCTAGAAAAACTAATCTTGATAGAGTAAATGAAAAAAGAGCTGAAGATTTAGCAAAGAAAAAAGCTAAAGAAGAAGAAATTAGAAAAAATGGTAATGTTATTCTTGCTCCAAAGCCAGTAGAAGAAAAGCAACCAGAGGTTCAACCATCTGAAACTATAGAAGCTGAAGAAGTTAAGGCTGAAATAGTTGAAGAAGTTAAAATTGAGGATGCACAAGTTGAAGATGTAGTTTCAACTGATTCTAATATTGAAGATGTTAATAATAACGAAAATAAGGAAGACTAGTTGTCTTCCTTTTTATATTATCTCTTTAATTATTTCTTTAATTCCATCTTCAATTAAATCTTCATCTATTGAAGTATATCCTATAATTAATATTCTATCGTCTTTATGATTTATTTCATAATCACTTAATGTAGAGATATTAATACCTTTATCTAATAGATTCTCTTTAACTGTTTTAGAATTACTTTTAGTTTTAACGAGAATAGATAAATAATTTTTTTTATCATCATATTCAATATTGTATTTATCTAATATATCAGTTATTTTCTTTCTGATATTTAGATATCTTTTCTTTAATTTATTAATATGAGAAGCATAATATCCGCTATTGATAAATTCTTTAAGTGCCAATTGTTCTAGTGTTGATACACTAGAAGAATATCCTTTATAGTGGTTTAAGTATTTTTCTTTTAAGTCATCAGGTAATATGAAATAAGATATTCTAATTCCTGGATACATTGTCATTGTAAATGACGAAAAGAAGATAACATTATTATTTGATAATGAATATAGAGGAGTTGAAGGAGAATCCTTGATTCTAAATTCTGCATCAAAATCATCTTCAATGATATAGCTTCCTGTCTTATTTAAAAAATCAATTAATTCCTTTTTCCTTGATATAGACATCTTAATTCCTGTTGGGAATTGAGAGAAGGAAGTAGTATATAGAATTGTTTTATAATTTGGTACTAGTACACCATTGGAATCTAGGTTTATAAAATTAGATTTTATACCAAGGTTAGAAGCAATTGGTAATAGCTTATGATATCCAGGATTTTCAAATGTAATATTATCGATATTAATGATTCTTAGTACTGAACGTAAAGATTCGATTCCAGACCCAATAAAGATAGAATTTGGCGATACGTTAATTCCTCTATTAGTTTTAAGGTGAGATGCTATTGCCATTCTAAGTCCAAGGTCACCTTCAAATTCAGTTTTGTTTATAAAATCCTTTTGGTTTAGAATGGATTTAATTATTCTTTTATAGTTTGTATTTGTAAATTCAACAACGTTTTTTGTTGTAAAATCATATTTATATGATTCTTTTTTTTCTATTTTAACATTTACTGTTTTAGGCTTTATATTAATTGATAATTGATCTGATACGAAATATCCTTTTTTCTCGATAGAATAAATATATCCTTCATCAATTAATAAGTCATAAGCATTAATTACAGTGTTTAGGCTGACATTTAAGCTAATTGCTAAATCTCTTTTGGAAGGAAGTTTTTCCTTTGGTGCTAGTTGACCAGTATTTATTAATTTTGTTACACTTTCGTAAAGCTCAATATATTTAGCTTTTTTACCACTTAGAATAATATCCATCTGAAACCTCACGTTTTTGTTTTTGATACACAATTTTGGTACCAGTTATTTAAATTATAATTCATTCTAAAAATAATGTAAAATTAATTTTAGTTTTATTGTAATTAGACATTAAAAATGTTACAATTAACTTGTATTTTTTCGTATTCAGAGGTAGTAAAAATGGCAAACAAAACAGCAGCAACAATTAAATTAATTCAGGTACTTTCAGCAAGAGGAGAATTCATTTCTACAAGTGAACTTGCCGATATGATTGGTACTAATCCTAGAAATGTAAAAGAATATATTAAAGAGATTGAAGTATGCGGATATAAGGTTGATTCATTAGCTGGTGTTTATGGTGGATATAGAATGAATAAGGCATCATTATTACCTGCTATTAATCTTAATAATGAAGAAATAAAACTATTAAGAGATACTGTTGCTTATCTATCAAGTAAGAATGATTATTTCGCAACTGGAGAAATAGATTGTGTTATGGGAAAGGTATTGGCATCACTAGATGATTCAAGACCCGTTACACCTCTTACTATGGTTGATAAATTTCCGCTTGTAATGGCAAAGGATGAATTGCAAAAGAGATTTACTATCTTAAATGATGGTGCTGAATCTCAATATAAGGTGGAGATTGAATATTTATCAGTTTCTGGTAGGACAAAGAATCATATCATTCATCCATATAAGCTTTTTGTTTATAACGGTAATTGGTTTGTTATTGCATATAATGAAACTGTTAATGATATTGGATATTTTAAATTAAATAGAATTAATAACCTATTCTTAACTAGAAATCATTTTACAGTGTTAAAGACATATGTTGAAGAAGATTATCTAGATGGCTATGGAATGGTAAAGAATGGTGAATATTATCATGTTGAGCTTGAGCTTACAAATCTAAACACTGTAATGAAGGAAAGAGTTTATGGTAAGAATCAATCTGTTATAGAAATTGATGATAAACATGTAAAATTTAGCGCAGATATGCAAAATCAAGAGATGATTTTATCATTTGTTTTATCATTTGGAAATAAGTGTAAAGTAATTGAACCTGCCTGGCTTAAAGATAAAGTCAAAGAAGTATTAAGAGAAGAGCTTGAATTATATGAACAAGATTAAATATATTTTCTTTGATTTTAATGGGACTATATTGAATGATGTTGAATTATGCTTAGATTTATTAAATGAGAAATTGATAGCTCAGAATAAGCAAACTTTAACATTAGACGAATATAAACATGTATTCAAGTTTCCTATTAGACAGTACTATTTGGATGCTGGCTTAGATTTTAATATTGAATCATATGAAAGTATGGCTGATAAATTTATTGCTAGATATACACCACTATCTTTAGTTTGTGGATTATATTCATGCGTGATTCCAACTCTTAAACATTTAAAGGAATTAGGTATAAAATTAATTGTTTTATCAGCATCTGAAATAAATAATCTAAATTATCAAATTAATCATTATGGTATTAATCATTATTTTGATGCAATATTAGGAATTGATAATATATATGCAGAATCAAAGACAGGTATTGGACTAAAATATATAAAAAATAATAATATCGATAAAAACGAATGTATCTTTGTTGGAGATACATTACATGATTTTGAAATAGCTAAAGAAATGGGTGTAGAATCAGTTTTAGTTACTTGTGGTCATCAGGCATTCGATGTTTTAAGAGAAAGTGGAGCCACTATTATTAATGATATTGGTGATTTAAGGAGTTGGTTTTAATGATTTTTATTAATGAAGATTTTAATGATTTTAAAATTGGAGAGCTTCCATATGATAAGGGTCATACTGCCTTAGGTGAATACCACCATATTGATTATGATGGCTATTTTGGAAATTTTTATGATCCAATTGCTTTACATCAGTGGAGAAGCTTAGATGGTAGTTGGCTTATTACTGAGGATAATGGAATTCATTATTTAGAACAAAATAGAGGAGATAATACTAAAGGAGCTTTTGTAAATGTTTGTTCTACATTAGTACATAAACAAAAGATATTTAGTAATTTTTCTTTAAGCTTTAATGTAAGACAATTTGAAGTAGATAGCTATTCTGGTATTGCCTTTTCATATTTAACATCTAGATATTATTATGGTGTTGTTTTAGAATATGATGAATTAAAGCTTATTAGAAGAAATGAAGAAACTATCGATGTAATAAAATCTATTAAAATAAAATTTGATGATTCAATCGATTATAAAATCAAGGTTAATGTTTCTAATAATGCATTAATTTATTTAAATGATGAATTAGTTATTAATGAAAAAATAGATTATGTTAAGGGTAGAAATATTGCTTTTATTTCTAAAGCATCATGTAGATTTTCTAATTTAGTTGTTGAATTAAGTGATGAAGAATATAAAGATCATTTAATTAATTTAGAAAAAGAAAATGAGAGATTAGAAGAAAAAAGAAGTCATTATCCAAAATTAAAATGTATCAAAAAGATAAATTTAGGTAAGAGCGGTACTGGAAGACAATTAAGAATTGCTAGGTTTGAAGGGAAAACTTATTTGTTATTTGCTCAACATCAAAAAAGATATATTAGAGATTCCTTTGCTCATCTTTCATCTATTTCATTATTTGAATATGAAAGTGGTAAGCTTTTATGGACTATTGGTGAGCCTAATAATTCATTTGATAATACAATGATTTCTTGTGATTTACCTTTTCAAATTGCAGACATCGATAATGATGGTAGATTAGAAATTATATATGCTAGAAATTTTGAGGTTAGAATTATTGATATGCTAACTAAGAAATTGAAGGCTTCTATGAAAACTCCAATTATTAAAGGCGACCCTAATGTTAAAAATGAGCCATATTATAGATTGAATGTCGATGCAATTAGAGTTGCTGACTTCGAAGGATTAGGTTATAAGGGCGATTTTATCATCAAGGATAGATATCAAAATGTATGGGCATTCTCATATAAGAATAATTTTAAAGAATTATTTAGATATAATCATAAGAATACTGGTCATTTTCCTTATGTCTTTGATTATGATAATGATGGAAAAGATGAATTATTAATAGGATATGATTTAATTAATTCTGATGGTAAGATGATATGGAGCTTACCAATGAATAGTGATCATACTGATGAAATCATTTATGCTAAGTTAAAAAATAAAACAGAAGAGAAGTTCATATTAGCCTCTGGTAATGAGGGAATGAATATCATCAATAGAGATGGTACTATCTTTAAGCATAATGAGATTGGTCATGCTCAAAGAATAAGTGTTGCTAAATATGATTTAAATAGAAGTGGATTACAAATCATGGCAACAGCTTTCTGGGGTAGCGATGGTATTGTTTGTATTTATGATTATAATGGCAATCTATTAAGGCAAATGGAAGTTGGTGGAAATGGTAGTGTTATTACACCTGTTATGTATGATGGTACTAATACACTAGCCCTGTTACATGCTGGCATAAATGGTGGCTTAGTAGATTATGAATTAGATAGAGTAGTAGAATTTCCAAATGACTCTCATCCATTTACTTCATCTGAGGTTTATGATATTGATTCAGATGGAATTGATGAAATATTATGTTGGGATTCAAATGAGCTTTGGGTATATAAGGCAGAAGAATATGTTTCTCCTAAAAAAGAATATTTAAAATACCCAGAAAATGCATTTTCTAATTATAGAGGAGAATATTTGATATCTAAGGATGACTTGGATTAAATAAAAGCTTAAATCCTTGAAATTAAGTTATTTATCGTTTATAATAGAAAAGAATTTTGTTTGGAGGTAATTAACGTGAAAAAATTTGTTAAAATTTTATCACTTTTAGCTATAGCATTTGTTATGACAATAAGCTTAGCATCATGTTCATATGATTTCTTTGGTGAATATAATGAGCACGAAGCTGAACTAAAAACTGATGTTGATTATTCATTTGAAGTACTAACTGTTGATCAGGTAAAAAATTATAGAGATAATAAGAAGAGCTTTGTATTATTCATGGGTACACCTGAAAGAGAAGCTTGTGTTACACAGGTTCAAAGAATTTGTGAGGAAGCTATCAATTTAAATTATAAGGGAATCTTCTTATATGTAGATATCACTGAAGCATTAGCATCATTATCTTTACATAAAGAATCAGTTGAAAAGCTTGGTATAAAGGAAATTGATGATGCAACATATGGTTTAGTTGCTGTATGTTATAGAGAAGGTAATGTATATTGGGATACATCTAATACAGCAAGATATGACAAGATGTTAACTAAATTTACATCTTCAAGCAATAATGTAGAAACTGGTATTTCATTCCGTGCAATCACAGATTACGTTATTGAAAATTATTCACTTGAATCAATCGATAAGTTATAAAATAGAGACTACCTCGTGTAGTCTTTTATTATTAATTAATAATAATTATTTTTTATTGTGTGTGTAGAAAAAACACTTGTATTAAATACTTAATCAGTATATAATCTTAATTGACTTTGAAATTGGAGGTTTTATTTATGTTTCATAGTACTAGAGGAACAAAGAATGTATCAAGCCCAGAGGCTATATTAAATGGACTAGCAGATGATGGTGGATTATATGTTTTAGACTTCATGCCATCAGTTAATTATAAAGATTTGATTAATGATAATTATCAGGCAATGGCTGCCAAAATATTAAATGCCTTTTTCCCTGAATTCTCATATGATGAGATTAAAAAGGAAATTGATGAAGCTTATTCAACATTTGATATTAAAGAGGTAGTTGATTTACATAAGTGTGATAATGCTTATTTCTTAGAGTTGTTCCATGGACCAACTTTAGCATTTAAGGATTTAGCATTAGTTGTACTTCCTAGATTAATGAAGTTATCAAAGAAGAAGTTAGGTTATAAGAAGAATATTACAATTTTAACTGCAACATCAGGTGATACTGGTGGAGCTGCTTTAAATGGATTTACTCCAGTTGATGGTATGTCTATTGTTGTATTATATCCAAATGGTGGTGTATCACCTGTTCAAGAGGCTCAAATGTGCTCATTTAAGGGTGATAACGCAGCTGTATTAGCTATCAATGGTAATTTTGATGATTGTCAAAATTTTGTTAAGGAGTTCTTTAATACACATAAGGATTTATCTATTTCAAGTGCTAACTCAATTAATATTGCTCGTTTAGTACCACAAGTAGTTTATTATTTCTATTCATATATTAATTTAGTTAGAAAAAGAGAGATTAAGGCAGGAGAAGAAATTACATTCTGTGTTCCAACAGGTAATTTCGGAAATATCTTGGCTGGTTTCTTAGCTAAGAAGATTGGCCTTCCTGTAAAGAATTTAATTTGTGCTTCAAATAAGAATAATGTATTAACTGAATATTTCTTAACTGGTAAATACAATAAGAATAGACCATTCTATAAGACTAATTCTCCATCTATGGATATCCTTATATCTTCAAATTTAGAAAGATTTATTTATTATGCATCTATGAATGATACAGATAAGACTTCTAAGTTAATGAAGAGCTTAAAGGAAAAGGGAGAATATAACTTCAATAATCCATATAATTATTTCTATGCTTATTCAACAAATGAAGAAGAAACATTAAATGTAATTAAGAATGTTTATGATAAATATAATTATTTAATTGATCCACATACTGCATGTAGCTACAATGCATATTCAATTTATGCTAAGGAAACAAGAAATAGTGAAAAGGTTGTTGTTGTATCAACAGCTTCACCATTTAAGTTCCCTCAATCTGTATTAGCTGCCTTTGGTGTACCTGCTGATGAGTCATTAGAATCAGTTAAGGTTTTATCTGAAAAGTTTGGCATTGAAATTCCAAAGGTATTAAATTATCCAGCTGTTAAGCGTGATGTTGTTGAGCTTAAGGATGCAAATTCTGTTGTTGAAGGTAAGATAAAATGTTTCGCGTCAAAGTAAATGCTACTTCAGCGAATCTATGTGTAGGCTTTGATGTGTTAGGCCTAGCATTAGATATTCAAAATGTTTTTACATTTGAAAAATCTAATGATTTTGAGTTTTATGGATTTGAGGAAAAGTATTGTAATAAGGAACATAATTTAGTATATGATTCATATGTTAAATTATTTGAAAAAGTAAATAAAAAGCCTATTCCTGTTAAGATAGGCTTTAGTGGTGATATTCCTGTTTCTAGAGGCTTAGGTTCATCTTCAAGCCTAATAGTAGGAGGAGTATTCGCTGCTAATCATATATTAGGTAATCCATTATCTATAAATGAATGCTTTGATATTTGTGCATCAATAGAAGGACATCCTGATAATGTGGCACCTGCAATTTATGGTGGTTTAGTTGCTTCATATAAGATTGAAGATAAATATTATCCAAATTTATATAAGGTATCTGATAAATTAAAGTTTATAACTATAATTCCACCATTTGAATTATCAACTGAAATGGCACGTGGTGTATTACCACATGAATTACCATATAAGGATATCGTTAATAATTTATCTAGAATTGTTAATATTCCAAGAGCTTTTAATGATGGTGATTTAGAATTAATTAACAACTTATTTAATGATAAATTACATGAGCCATATAGAGGTAAGTTAATTAAAGGGTTCAATGAAGTAAAAGAATTATGTAATTCTAAAAATGTCGCTTTATGCATTTCTGGGTCTGGCTCAACAATGCTTGCGATTGCTTATGATTACGAGGTTTTAGAGGATTTAAAGAAATTTGGCTATGAGCTTAGAACTCCAAATATAGGTTCTGGGGTTTTAATTGAGGAGGAATAGTATGACAAATGACGAGTACTATGTTATCCATAAGAATGTATTGCCTGATTATTTTGAGAAGGTAATACAAATTAAGGATTTGATTTCTAGCGGTTCAAATGTAAGTGAAGCTTGTAAGGAAATAGGCTTATCACGTTCAACATTTTATAAATATAAGGACCACGTAAATCGTCCTTCAACAAAAATTGGTAAAAGAGTAATTTTAAACTTTAAGGTTAAGGATGAACCAGGAACATTATCAACTATCTTAAATGATGTTGCTGCACAAAAGGCTAATATCTTAGCTATTAATCAAGAAGTTCCGGTTCATAATATAGCATTTATTACAATGACTATTTCTATTAATAATATGGAGATATCAGTTCAACAATTAATTACTGAATTAAAGACAGGAACAAATGTAATTGATGTTTTATTATTAGCCGTTGAATAACAAATATTAATTTGTTATAATTTTAATATGGAGGAAACAAAAATGGATGTATTTGAGGAAGTAAAAAAGATTATTGTTTCAGAATTAAACTGCAAACCTGAACAGGTAACATTAGATGTAAATTTAAGAGACGATTTAGGTGCTGATTCAATCGACGCTGTACAAATCGTAATGGATATTGAAGATACATTTGGTATAACTGTTGACGAAGACAATGCTCAATCAATGCTTACTGTTAAGAATATTGTAGATTACATTGAGGCAAATACGAAATAAATGATAGGGCTAGTAAATAGCCCTTTTATTTTGGAAAGGAGATCATTATGAATGATGCTTATAAAAAATGGCAAGAAGATAAAAACTTTATAATTGATAATGATCATCTAAAGGAAAAATGCTATATTTTTTCCTCTTTTCCAACTGCCAATAAATATGGATTTCAAACTGGTAATATAAGACCACTTTTATATGGTGACGTTATTGCTCGTTATGAACGATTATTAAATAAAAATGTTTTATATCCTGTTGGATTTAATACATTAGCTGAATCATCATTTATTGAATCAAGAAAATCTGCTAATGTATTAAATGATAATATTAGTAAGACATTCTTAAATCAGATGCTAAAACTTGGCATTGGTGTAAATGACCAAAAGATTATGGATATGCGTCATGATGAATATCTATCTAATTTACAGCTTGATTTCATTGAATTATATGAAAGAGGCTATATTGAGTATAAAAATACAATAGCTTATTTAGATAGTAAATCAAAAAAGATTTATGATTATATGGTAAAAACAGAAGATTCAACAAAGACCCAAATAAAAGGCTTTGTACTAAAATGTGGTTCTATTATAAATGATGTAATTAAAGATATTAAATCATTAAATATCGATGAGAATATAAAAGAAAAGCTTATTGATGCTTTTGATGGTAGAGACACATTAGATATTCAGCTTGAAACATCTATTGGAACTAAATTAAATATTTCTTTTGAAAATCCATGGATGATTGGTGGAGTTACATATATATTATTAAATCCGGATTTTCTTGATGTAATGCCACTTTGTGATTCAAATGAAATAAATAATATTCAATCATACATTAATAAAAGAGATCAGTTATACGTGTATTCAGGAAATTATTGTACTAATCCTTTAACAGGAAATAAGATTCCAATCCTTATTTCTGATATGCGTAATTTCCCAATTTACGCTGGTAATCCTTTTATCAATTCAGATGATAAGGTATTTGCTTTAAATGAAGGCTTTGAGGTAATTGATATATTAGATGAAGATGGGTTATTAATCAATTCTGACTTTTTAAATGGAATGATAGAAAAGGAAGCTAATTTAGCCATTACATTAGCTTTTACTGATGGTGGTTTAGCTGTATCTAAAAAGGAATATTTTCATAAGGATATATTATTGTCGTCACAAGATCCTTTTGGTGCACTATTTCCATTTTTAAATGATGATGGTAAACTTTATTCTTTGAAGGATTTTTTACCACTATCATTTTCAGTTCAATTTAGACCAGTTTTAAATGAAAAATGTGATGTTCCTGGTAATATAATGAGTGGAACTATTAATTCATTATTCACAATTGGTATGGCACCTATTTTAGCAATCTTATATGATGAAATTGGTTCTAATGAATCAATGTTTTCTAAGATAGCAATTGATGAATTTATTAGCTGGGGTGAAATAAAACAATTATCCGTTAGTGAAGATATTATTTATGCTGGTATATTAATGCCAATTATTATTAATAATATAATTAGACGTGAGGCTCCATTTACTCCAAGATTAATTAAAAATGTAAAGATAATACCTGATACATATGATAAAGATCATGATAATATCAAAAGATCAAATAACAATATGCTCGATGTTGATAAGCTATGTGATAAATATTCACCAGATGCGATTAGAGCATATTTTATGATGAGTAAAATAGATGAAGATTTTATTTATGATGAGGATATTTTAAAAGAAGTAGATGAATTTATTAAAAAGATATCTATTACTGTATTAAATCCTACTTATGTATCTGAAAATAAATTAGATTATGAATTCTTTGATTTAGAAAATAAATCTAAGATGTATTTAAATGAAAATAGAGTTAGTGAATATACTAGATTAGTACTAGAATTCAGCAATAGAGTTATATTAAATAATAAATTGACAGAAGAACAGATTCTATCATATTTATCTGTCATTTATCCATTGATGCCATATTTATCTGAGGAATCATATAGTAGATTATTTGAATCTAAATATTCTATAATCAATGAAGGCTGGCCATGCTAGAAGGAGATTACTATGAAAGAACAAAAGGTAATTTATTATAGCGATGAGCTAAATGAGGAATTCTCAGAAACAAAAATAACTCCAAAGGTGATTGATGGTAATTGGGTTTATATCCATAAAGGATTATGGAAAAAGATAACTCATATATTTTGGTTAAGATTTGTTATCGCTCCAATATTCTTCATTCATTCAAAATTAATATATAGACATAAGATTATTGGGAAGGAAAAACTTAAACCATATAAGAAATGTGGTATATTTATGTATGGAAACCATACAAATTCATTATGTGATACATATTATCCTGCCTTTGTTAATGGCTATAAGGATGTATATTTAATATGTAATCCAGAAAATGTATCTGTTCCTGTACTTGGTCCTATTACTCCATCCCTTGGTGCTTTACCACTTCCTGGTGATATGGAGGCTACTAAGAATTTTACAAAGGCAGTAGAATATCATATTAATCATAAGAAATGTATTATGATTTATCCTGAGGCGCATATTTGGCCATATTATACAAAGATAAGACCATTTAAGGATGCTTCATTTAGATATCCTATTCAATATGACACTCCTGTATTTTGTATGACAAATGTATATAGAAAAAGAAGATTCTCTAAGAATCCTAAAATGATTACTTATGTCGATGGTCCATTCTTTTATAATAAGGAATTATCAAAGATAGAAGCTAGAAGAGATTTAAGAGATCAAGTATATAACCAAATGGTTATTAGAAGTAAAGAAAATAATATTGAAATATGGAAATATATAAAGAAGGAGGAAAAATCAGATGATTAATATATTGTTCTGTGGAAATGATAAGGTATTTGATGGAATGCTTACAACAATGCTATCAATATTTAAAAGAACTAAAACAGAAGAAACTTTTAATTTCTACATTTTCACAATGGATGTTTCTGATATTAAACCTCAATATTTGGCACTATCTGATTCTATGGCAGAGTTTTTAGATAAGGTAGCTAAGGAATATAATCCTTTAAATAAGGTTACTAAAATTGATGTTTTAGATATTTATAATAAAGAATTTAGAAATTCACCTAATGAATCATGTTATTGCTCACCATATACATTATTAAGATTATTAAGTGATTTAATTCCTGATATGCCAGATAAGCTTTTATATTTAGATGTTGATTTAATGTTTAATGGAGATATTGAAAAACTTTGGAATATTGATGTATCTAATTACGAATACGCAGCCGCTAATGACCATTATGGTAAATTCTTAGTTAATCCAAGATATATCAATGCTGGTGTATTATTATTTAATTTAAAACTTATGAAGGAAACTAAGCTATTAGAAAAGGCTAGAAGATTAATAAAGGTTAAAAAACTTCCATTTGCGGATCAATCTGCAATCATTAGAAGTACATATAAGAAAAAATTAATATCTCAAAGATTTAATGATCAAAAATTCTTATATAAGAAAACTATAATTAGACATTTCTCAAAAAGATTATTCTGGTTCCCATATCCTCATACTGCAAATATTAAGCAATGGCATGTTGATATGGTTCATAAGGTATTTAAGTATCATCAATTTGATGATATTTATGAAGAATATTTTAAATATAAAAAAGAATTTGAAGAAAATAATTAACAAAAAAGGCATATCGAGTGATATGCTTTTTCATTTGTTATAATACATTCCTTGATATAGTTTATTATTTCTCATATATTTATCTATATCATTCATTACAGTTAATTTCTTTATAGTCCATTTAGGTTCTATTAAATCATCTATTATAGCATCCGCGGCTAATCGATGAATGATGATATCATCTCTTAAATGGCAAATTTGATTTACTGTATATTCTACATATTCTTCCTTAGTTAATATGTGGAATTTATTTTCTTTATATTCTTCATATAATTTAGTGTTATTAAGCAGAAGAAGTGAATGGAATTTAATTCCTTGAATATCTAATGAGTTAATAAAATTAATAGTATTAATATTATCTTCTAAGGTTTCGTTAGGTAAACCTGTTATTACATGAACAATTACTTCTATATTTTCTTTTCTTAATAGATTTACTGCATGTATAAATTCATCATTAGTCATACATCTATTAATTCTTAATGATGTATCTTCATTTGATGTTTGAAGTCCAAGTTCAACTTGAACGTGAGTCTTTTTATTTAAATTTCCTAAATAAGAGGCTATTTCTTCATTTATACAATCTCCTCTTGTAGCAATAGAAATACCAATAGTCTTTTTTGGAATTACATTTAAGGCTTCTTCATATTTTATTTTCAATTTATCTATAGATGCATATGTATTTGAATAAGCTTGGAAATATGGCATATATAAAATATTTGGCCATTTATTTTCCATAACATTCTTTATTTCTAAGAATTGTTCTTTTATTGATTTATTTATATTACCTGCGTTTTCACCAGATCCCTTAGCAGAACAGAAGCTACATCCGCCAATTCCTTTAGAACCATCTCTATTTGGACAAGTGAATCCACCATTTAAAGGAATTTTAGCTATTTTAGCATTATAGTGCTTTTTATTATATTCATTTAAGGAATTATAAGGCTTATCCTTTGTAAAATAATTCAATTCAATCACCAATCTTATTATATAATTTTTTAAAGAATTTTTATGAAAATTGTATAAATAATTAAAAAACTTTAAAGTATATCAAATGAACAAATTTTTTGATATAATAAAAACATAGTTTTTAGTACGGAGGTGGATTATGAAGATTTTATATAGAATTATGGATATTTTTTGTCATCCATCTCGTATCGTTTTTTATTATAAAGATAAAGCATATGTTGTTATTATTCATTTACTAGCCTTTATTTCATTAGCTATTGGTGTTACAGCAGCGATGGCTTATAGTGGATATTATGTTACTAGAAGTGATGGTGAGGCTTTTTCTAAGGTGATTTTTGAATCATCTAAAACAGCTAATGTTGAATATTCTGATTATAAAATGAGCGGTGATGAAGCAACTGTTTCGGCCGGAGTATTTAGATTATATTTTAATACTGATGTTCCAAAGCAATATTCAAATAGTGAATTTGTAGTTGTCTTTGGTAGTGAAAAGGCAAAAGGCTATTTAGGTACTAAAGTAATATATGAATCTAATTACAAGGATTTAAAGGAAAATTACAACTTCAAGCTTTCAGATTTAAAGGATGGAAAAAATGAAAAGGAAATAGATTTCGTTGACTTTATTTCTGTTTATTTAAGGAGCTTTGAACATGAATATGCGACACAAAAATTCATCGGTGGCTGTTTAACAATCGCTGAATTTTATGGAATATTATTACTAGCTCTATTCATATTTACATATTTAATTAATCCAACAATTAAGTTTGATGTTAGAGTTAGATTAATGATTTATGATAGTTTAGTTTTCTTCTTTGTATTTAGCTTAGCATTTATTTTTAATGTAGAATTTTTAGAATATTTGGCTTTTGCGTTAGCATTATTTTATTCATCGATAACATTTAGACATATAGTAAGAATTAACAAGAACGGGAAGTAATATTAATGAATTTAAGGGAAACACTATTAAGTAGTGGGCTTATTGATTCAAATAGAATAATTGATTTAGAGTGTTCATTAAAGAAAATCAGCAAAAGAATTAACGTAAATGTTAAATTAGAAAAGTGCTTATGCTTTAATGATTACATCAATTTTTGCAACTGCATAAAGACATATCTTGAGCCATTAAAATGTGGTATTTTTATTGATGTTCAATATGAATCAATGACTTTATCATTAGATGAATTAAATGACTTTACTCATAATATATTAATTTCACTTGAGGAATCTTATCCTAGAATTAAGGCTTTGACAAATGAAGAACCTATTATTGAGGATAATAAGATAAGCTTTATTGTAGCTTGTGATGCTAAAGGCTTAGATGATTTAGTTAAGCTTGTTAGTGATGAATTCTTATCATATGGTTTAAAATATGAAGTCACTTTAAAATATAACGAAAATGAATCTATCGAAAATCAAATAAAAGAAATTGATAATCAAATTGAAAAGCATCTAGCTGAAATCCAAAAGGAAGCGGAAGAAATAACTAGAGCTAATAAGATAATTAATGAAGAAAAGGGTAAATATAAGTCTTATAGACCAACTGAGGTTACCCCTATCAAAACTATACCAATGACATATGAGGATTTGTCAAAATACACGTATGAAAATGGTAAGGGCGCTATTATGATTGAAGGATATATTTTTGGTGAAGTAGATATCAGAATTATGTCTAGAGGTAAGAGTGCTGGTTTATTAACAATTAAAGTTACTGATGATACAGACTCTATTTTAGTTAAGAAATGGTGTAGAAGTGAAACAGAAAGAGATACATTTGCCGAATCATTAAAGGCAGAAACAATGGTTAGAATTGTTGGTAATATGGAATATGATTCATATGCTAAAAGTATTTTAGTTACTGCAAATTCAATTGAGATCATCGGTAAGCATACTGAAGATGTTATCGCTGATACATCAGAAGAAAAGCGTGTTGAATTACATTTACATACAAAAATGAGTGCACTAGATGGTGTTACTGATGCTAGTGATTATGTTAAGGCTGCTGTCTCATGGGGATGGAAGGGTATCGCCTTAACAGATTTAAATGGTGTTTATGCTATTCCTGATATTGAGCATGCAGTAAAGGCATTAGGTGATAAGGCTAAGGATTTTAAGCCTATTTATGGTACTGAATTATCATATGTAGATGATTCTAAATATTTCATTACATTTGATGAAAGAGATATAGATTTAAAAGAAGCGACATATGTAGTATACGACTTAGAAACAACTGGTTTATCACAAGAATACGATAGAATAATCGAAATAGCTGCCCATAAGATAAGAGGTGGAATTATTGTTGATGAATATGAAGTGTTCGTCAATCCAGAAATGCATATTCCAGCTAAAATTACTGAGATTACATCTATTACTGATGATGATGTAAAGAATGCAGAAACAATTGAAACAATTCTTCCTAAGTTTATGGAATTTGCTAAGGGTTCAATATTAGTAGCTCATAATGCTAAATTCGATGTTGGTATGATTTATGCTAATATTAAAAGATTAGGTATGAATTATGAAATGTTACCAGTAATTGATTCATTAAACTTATTCCGTGCTGGTTATGCTGATCAAGTAAAGACATTTGGTTTAAAGACTTTAGCTAAATATTTTAAGGTTAAGCAAGAACAACACCATAGAGCAACTGATGATACAAGAGTTACTGCATTATGTTTTATTCAAATGCTTAATGATTTATATGCTAAAAATATAACTAATTATAAGGATATTAATTCGACAATTGATCCTAATGAGCATTGGAAGCATCTTATTACAAAAGAATCTCATATTACTTTCCTTGCTAAAAATAAGAATGGTAATAAGAATTTATATAAGCTAGTATCTGATGCCTTAACAGTTCATATGTATAAGGGTGAAGCTAAGGCATTAAGAAGTGTAATTGAAAAATATAGAGAAGGATTACTAGTTGGTACTTCAAGCTCTAATGGCGAAATCTGGACTTTAGCTTCAACAAGAAGTGAAGAGGAAGTATTAGAGGCAATGAAATTCTATGATTATATTGAAGTTTCACCTCCTTCTTGTTATTCACATTTATATGAGAATTATGTTGGTGGTAAGGATACTATCATTGAAATAATAGAAAAGATAATTAGATTAGCTAAACAGGCTAATAAGCTTGTATGTGCAACATCTGATTGTTATTATCTAAAACATTTAGATAAAAAATATAGAGAAATACTTATTGCATCTCCAAAGCTTGGTGGCGGTCAACATGATTTAGCAACTGCTAAAATTATTCCTAATAATCATTTAAGAACTACAACTGAAATGTTAGAAGAATTTAGTTTCTTAGATAAGGATACAGCTCATGAGATAATTATCGAAAATCCTAATAAGATTTTGGATATGGTAGAAAAATTTGATGCATTCTCATCTGAGATGTTTGCCCCACGAGATGATCAATTTAAGGATAATCCAGTAGTTAATTATGTTCAGTCAATTAATGAAGAATCTAGAAGAATTGTAAATGAGCATGTTAAGGATACATATGGTGATAATCCTCATCCAATCATTATTAAGAGAGTTGAAAGAGAATTAAATTCAATTATTAAATCAGGATACATGTCTGTTTATTATATTTCTCACTTATTAGTTAAGAAGTCACTTGATGATGGATATCTAGTAGGTTCAAGAGGATCAGTTGGTTCATCATTAGTAGCCACAATGATGGATATTACTGAGGTTAATCCATTAAAGCCTCACTATGTATGTAAAAAATGTAAGTTCCATACATTTAAGATGACTAAAGAAGAATTAGCCGAATATGGCTTAAGAGATATTGAAGCGCCTTTCCAAGATATGCTTCAATCTGTAGATTCTGGTTTTGACTTAGATGATGCAGTTTGTCCTGTTTGTGGTGAGAAGCTATCTAAAAATGGACAAGATATTCCATTTGAAACATTCTTAGGCTTTGAAGGAGATAAAACACCAGATATCGATTTAAATTTCTCTGGTGAATATCAGTCAAAGGCTCATGAATATATTAGAACAGTATTTGGAAATGATCATGCCTTCCGTGGTGGTACAGTTGCCACTATAGCTGATAAGGTTGGATTTGGTTATGTAAAAGGATATTGTGAAAAGAAAAATATTGTTTTAAGAGAGTGTGAAATTGAAAGATTAGCTACACATCTAGATGGTGTTAGAAGATCAACAGGTCAGCACCCAGGTGGTATTGTTGTTGTCCCTAATTATGTTGATATATATGATGTAACACCTTTCCAATTCCCAGCAGATGACACTGAATCTAATTGGAGAACTACTCATTATGATTATCATAAGTTTGAAGCTAATTTATTAAAGTTTGATATTCTTGGACACGATGATCCAACTATCATTAGATATTTAATGAATTATGTTCATGACCATCAAGATGAATTCCCTTTTGAAAGAGCACAGGATATCCCTCTTGATGATAGAGATGTCTTACAATTATTTGAAAGTACTGATGTAATCAATGTTTCAAAAGAGGATTTAGGCTGTGAGGTTGCTTCATTTGGTGTTCCTGAATATGGAACAAGATTCGTTCAAAACATGCTTGTTGAAACGAAGCCAAAGACATTTGCTCAGCTAGTTAAAATTTCGGGTCTTTCACATGGTACAGATGTATGGAGCACAAATGCTCAGGATCTAGTAAATGGTAAGACTGAATATGGATATATTGAGTTTAAGGATGTTATTGGATGTCGTGACGATATCATGGTCGACTTAATGAAATATCTACCTCCAAAGGATGCCTTTGACATTATGGAATTCGTAAGAAAGGGTAAACTTTATAAGGGTGGAGCCGATAAATGGGCTAAGTATGCTGAAAAAATGAAGGCTGCAGGAGTTCCTGATTGGTATATATTCTCATGCTCTAAGATTAAGTACATGTTCCCTAAGGCTCATGCGATTGCTTACGTTATGATGGCACTTCGTATTGCTTGGTTTAAGGTACATTATCCTAAATTATTCTATAGTGCTTGGTTATCTAAGCGTGCTAAGGGCTATTCCGTTCAAGCCTTCTTAGGTGGTCCACAGGCTATTAAGGCTAAGATAGAAGAGATTAAGGCTAAGGATAATGTTACAGCTACTGACGATGATTTAATTACATCACTTCAGATTGCACTTGAAATGACATTAAGAGGAATTAGATTCTTACCTGTAGATATTAATAAGTCATCAGCTACTGTATTTGAAATAGAAGGAGATAACTTAAGAATTCCTTTTGTGGCAGTAGATAAACTAGGTGAAAATGCGGCTTTAAATATTGTACAAGCAAGAAATGAAAGACCATTCTCATCAATCAAGGATGCTATTAAGCGTGGTAAGATTAATAACACAATTGCTGATATGTTTAGAGAAAATAGATTTTTTGCTGGATTACCAGAAGAAGACATAGAAGCAACAGAAGGAATATTTGCCTTTGCATAGGAAGAGTTTATCTCTTCCTTTTTTTGGTATTTTTGGTATTTTATGTGATTTTATTAATATTACTTTTATGTTTAATAAATTATGCTATAATTATTTTGGTAATAAAAGGAGGGCTATCTATGAGAACTAATTTATTTAGCAAGATAGACACTTCATCTAGCTATTATGATGAAGTCGATAGAGCTTCAGTAAAGGGAATAATATTAAAGACTGTTATATTATTACTATTAACTGCAACAACAGCTGCTATGATATTTGCATTTTTACCAGAAATGCTCAATGATAAAAGCAAAGCTCTTCCATTCTATGGATTATTAATCGGTGCTGCAATTATTGCATTAATTTGTGGTATTGCTGGTAGATTTGAGAGTCGTGCTACTAAGTATTTAACTGTTATTTATGCTTTAGCAGAAGGTCTTACAGTTGGATTCTTAACTAGATTAGTAGAATTTTATGTTCCAAGCGCTGGTTTAATTGCTTTAACAGCTACATTCTCAATATTTGCTGTAGTATTAGTTTTATATTCAGTTGGTATTTTAAAAGCTACATCTAGATTATTTGGTATTCTTATCGCAATATTTATTGGTGCGTTATTATTATCAATTACATCATTCATTGCATGGTTCTTTGTATCAGATCATACATATTTCTTAATTTGTATTGCTGTTGAGGCTTTACTATTAATTGAAGGTGTAATCTCGTTAGTATTTAATTTTGCAGAGGCTGATTCAGTGGTTAAGGCTGGATGCTCAAAGAATGCTGAATGGTGTGTATCACTTGGTTTAGCTATAAGCTTAGTATTTATTTATGTTGAAATATTAAGATTAATTTTTTATATTGCTGCTAGTAATCGTAATTAATAATAAAGAAGGATAGTCCAAAAAACTATCCTTTATTTTTGGGAAGGGTTAATATGAATTACATATTTGATGTTGATGGAACATTATTAGATTCTTATGGTGGTATATTAGAATCTGTAATGGAAGTAATAAAAATTAATAATTATGATATGAATTCTAATGATGCTCTAGATTTTATATTGAAGTATGCTGTTTTTGATTTGTTCTATAAAATGGAACATGAAGCTAATATTCCTTTTGATAAAATGGTAGAAGAATATAAAAAATCAAGACTACGTACTCAAGATAATTATGTACTTATGCCTAATTGCTTAGAAATGCTTAAGCAATTGAATAAAAATGGCGCAAAATTATTTATTTTCACTCACAAAGGTGAGGCAATCAACCATATTGTAGAAAAGAATTTTAAAGGCATTTTTATTGATGTCATTCATGCCTTTGGTCATGATTTTAAAAGAAAGCCAGATAGTTATTCTATAGATTATTTAGTTGGTAAATATAATTTAGATAGAAATGAGACATTTTATGTTGGTGATAGGCCAATCGATATTGATTGTGCTTATAATGCTAATATTAAATCGATATTTTATAATGAAAAAAATGTAGCATTAAAGCATGAACCAGATTATAGAATTAAGGATTTATTAGAAATAATAGAAATAGATAAAAAATAAAAGCTCCGATGGAGCTTTTTTCTAACCTTTATATATGAAATATCTCTTTCCGGCCTTAATGACATTTACTTCTTCAACATCTTTATTTAAGCAAATGACAGTACCTTTTCTTTCATATTCTACGCCTTCAACAATAGAAGTAACTTTACCTTCCTTTGTATCAACCACATAATATGCAGAATTATCCTTTGTGTTAATAACAACTGAATTCTTTTTAACTTCCTTTTCGCCAAAGATAATCATTTCAGTTTTGTCATCATTTAAGTAATTACCATGAACTGATAATCCTAAAGTAGAATCCTTACTATAAATAGTAAATGGTAAATTTTTGTCGTTATAGGCATTTTCAATCTTTCCTTCTAATATAGCATTATTAACTGATGCCTTTGCTTTATTGAAGAATTTAGAAAAACCATTTTCTTTCTTTTCTTTTTTTTCTCCCTCTTCAACGACATTAGCGTCTATAGCTTCCTTTTTTTCTTGATCATTCATAAACATTTTTCCTCCAAAATTAAGTAATAATTATTATAACATTAGAATTTAGAATATAGAATATTGAAAGTGCATTTTCATAAACAAATTGTTCTTTATTATAATTCCATGCTTTCTTTACTTATTTTTTCAAAAGAGTTATAATTTTATTTAGTTAGTAAGGGAGTGAAGAAAATGATTTTCGATGATTTACAAAAGGCAAATATTCAAACTATGAAGAACCATGATAAGGTAGCTCATGAGGTTATTTCATTAGTTTTTGGAAAGGCTAAGAATACAGCTATTGATAAGGGATATCAAGATAGAAAACTTCCAGATCAAGAGTGCTTACAGCTTATTCAAAAGTTCATTAAGGAATTAGAAGAAGAAAAGCTAAGCTTTGAAAAGGCTGGTAGAACTGAAACTGTAGAAAAGCTAGCTGCACAACAAAAGATTTTAAGTGCGTATTTACCTAAGCAAATGACAGAGGATGAAATTAGAGCTGAAATTGCTAAGCTTGAGGATAAGAAGATTCCTTCAGTTATGAAGCATTTTAAAGCTAATTTTGCTGGTCAAGTTGATATGGGTTTAGTATCTAAGGTATGCAAGGAGTTTAATTAAAACAGGGAATTTTTCCCTGTTTTTTTCCTATGTCTTTTAATTGTAACAAAATTATTATATAATTTTAAAGCACGGAGGATTCTTATATGGAAACGATTAATGTAAAAGCAAGCGATGGTTTAGAGCTTTCTTGTTTTTATAGTAAAGCTTTAAAGCCAAAGGCAATGATTCAAATCATCCATGGTATGGTTGAACATAAAGAAAGATATTTGGGTTTTATTGATATATTAAATCAAAATGGCTATACAGTAATCATTTCTGATTTAAGAGGACATGGTGAATCTATAAACGAGGAATATAAACTAGGACATATTGGTACTATTGAACAGATGGTTGATGACCAAATGACAATTACTAATTATCTAAAAAAAAGAAATCCTCATTTGCCTCTTTATATTTTTGCTCATTCTATGGGATCTTTAATCGCAAGAATGTATCTTGAGCATCATGATGATGAAATACAAAAATTGATATTATCAGGAACTGTTGGACGTCCATATGGTGTTGAGCTTGCAAATATTATTGCGTGGTTTAAAACTATTGGAAAGAAACAATATAAATCTTCTAGTCTTTTATGGATGTTTAGCAATAATAATTCAAAGGATCCTGATTTATCTTGGCTAAGCTATAATGAAGAGAATGTTAAAAAATATAGTGAAGACCCTTTATGCACATTTAAATTTGATAATCACTCATATCAAACTTTATTTGGAATGGTTAGAGTTTTATATAAGAGAAAAAGATATGAGTGTAAGAATCCATTGTTAAGGATTATGAGCATATCTGGTGAAGACGATAGAACAACTCTTGGAACAAATGGATTAAAAAGAACAATGAAGTATTTGGTGATGGCTGGATATCAAAAATTATCATTTATAGAATATCCAAAAATGCGTCATGAAATATTACATGAAAAGAATAATGATGAAGTATATAAGGATATACTTAAATTTTATGGAGAAGAATAATGTATTGTACTAAGTGCGGTAGTTTATTAACAAAGAAATTTTTAAAAATGGAAGGAATGATTCATTTTTGTCCTTCTTGTAATGAATATGTATTTGAAAAAACTAATGTTGCCGTAAGTATGATTATTTTAAATCCAGAAGAAACTAAGATGCTTTATATTAAGCAATATGGCACAGGCAAATTTAGATTAGTTGCAGGATACACAAATAAGGGTGAATCACTTGAACATACTGTTTATAGAGAAATGGGTGAAGAGATTGGTAGATATCCTGCAAGTATTGAATTTAATATGTCTAAGTATTATGAACCATCAAATACTTTAATTGCTAATTATATTTGTAAGTTAACTTCTATGGAAGTGTTTCCTAATGAGGAAATAGATGAATATGAATGGATTGATTTAGAGGATGCACAAGCTAAAATCAATCATGCTAAGCTTGCAAAAATTTTTGTTAATGAATATTTTAATAAAAAAATAAAAAAATGAGAGCTAATAACTTTCATTTTTTGTGCCTTGTATGATAAAATTAGATTAAGGGTATAGAGATATACCAACGCGATTTAAAATAAATAATATGAAAGGAGTAGGCATAAGATGATATTGCAGAAGGAAATTCAGGTTAATGCCTATTTTGATACCGAATATAATGATCCAGCATCAGTTGCTGTCATGGAAGAATATTCAAAAATAGAGAAAGTATACCGTTATGCATTAAGAGAAATGTGTGCCAAGCTAGAGAATCTAGATGATTACTGTAGTGTTAGCTTATCACATAATCCTATTCATAATATAGAATCAAGAATCAAAACAAAAAAATCAATTATAGAAAAAATCCATAGACGTGGTTACCCTGTAACTATTAGAACATTAAAGGATTTAATATATGATATTGCAGGTGTAAGAGTTGTATGTAACTACATTGATGATATTGATGTAATTATTGAGCTTTTGATGCAACAAAAAAATTTAAGAATTAGATTGAGAAAGGATTATATTACTAATCCTAAGCCTACAGGATATAGAAGCGTTCATATCGTATTTGAAAAGCAAATGTTCTTAGAGGATGAAGAAATATGGACTCCTATTGAAATCCAATTTAGAACAATTGCGATGGACATGTGGGCAAGCTTAGAGCATGAATTAAGATATAAATCTAAGATGGAATTATCTGAAGAAGATAAGAAAAAGCTTAAAGAATATGCTGATAAGCTATATGAAATAGATGTCGCTATGCAAAAAATGTATAACGAGAACACAAAGGGAGAAAATTAAAAATGTTTAATTATGAGGAGATGGCAAAGGTTTATAGTAAGCGTGGTGCTACAGTACCTAAGCCAGAAATGATTAAAACACCTGAACAAATTGAAGGCATTAGAGAAGCCGGAAGAATTAATACATTAGTTTTAGATGAGGTTGCTAAGCACATTAAGGCTGGTATGACAACTAATGAGATTAATACTATTGTTCATAATAAGACAATTGAATTAGGGGGTATTCCAGCTCCTCTTAACTATGAAGGCTTTCCAAAGAGTGTATGTACATCCATTAATGACCAGGTATGTCATGGTATTCCAGATGATACAGTATTAAAGGATGGAGATATCATCAATGTTGATTGTACTACTATAGTAAATGGATATTATGGTGATGCATCTCGTATGTTTTTAATTGGAAATGTAGATGAGGCTGGTAAATTCTTAGTTAAAACAACTAAGGAAGCCTTAGATTTATGCTTAGAAAAGATTAAGCCATATGATAGATTAAGAGATATTGGATATTATATTGAAAAATATTGCAAGGATAGAGGTTTCTCTGTCGTTCATGAAGTTGGTGGCCATGGTGTTGGTGTTGATTTCCATGAAGATCCATTTGTTTTCCATTATGGAAAGAAGGGCACTGGAATGGTTTTATTCCCAGGAATGATTTTTACAATTGAACCAATGGTAAATGAGGGAACAAGACATATTTTCCTTGATGCCGCAAACAATTGGACTATCTATACTGATGATGGTGGAAGATCAGCTCAGTGGGAATACACATTATTAATGACAGAGGAAGGACTAGAAATCTTGTCAAAATAGGGGATGGTAATATGAATCAGGAATTTAATCCTGATGCTTTAACATCAATAAAATTATTAAATAGTCACGGGTATTCAGCTTTTTTAGTAGGTGGTTCAATACGTGACTATTTTTTGAACTGTGATTGTGTTGATTATGATGTTACCACAAATGCGAATTTAGAGGAGATTTGTGAGGTTTTCGATGAATACAGTCATAGTATCTATGCTAATAGGCAATGTGTTGGTGTTAAGGTAGGTAATACTCATATTGAAGTATCATCATTTAAAGGTAATAGTATTGAGGATGATTTATATAATAGAGATTTTTCTATTAATTCAATTGCTTATAATCCAAATTTAGGATTCATTGACCCATATAAAGGAATTGAGGATATTAAAAATAGATTATTAAGAACTATTAATAATCCTATAGATGTTATTAAAAAGGATCCTATTAGAATTTTAAGAGCTATTAGATTTGAAACACTCTATGATTTAAAAGTAGATGATGAATTAGAAAAGGTAATATTTGAGTATAAGGATTTACTGAATCTAGTTCATCCAATGCGATTCCAGCATGAAATTGATCCTATATTCTTATCAGATAAATGTGCCTTCTATATTAAAAAATATAAAGAAGTATTTAAAGTATTATTTAAGCCACTAGTAGAATGTGATGGTTTCCTTCAACATTCTAAATGGCATATTTATGATGTGTTTAATCATATTATGAAGGTGTTAGAATCTACTGATAGTGATTTAGTATTAAGATTATCTGCATTTTTCCATGATATAAAAAAACCAGAATGCTTTAAGCCTGATCAAGATGGAGAAGGACATTTCCCTAATCATTATTTAAAATCCGCTGAATATGCAAAGGAAATATTAGAATATTATGCTTATAGCCACAAGATAGTAGAAAGAGTATATCATTTAGTTTTATATCATGAAACAAGATTAAAGCCTGATGATGAAATGATACTAGAATTCTTAGTTCAATTCGGTAAAAATGATATTGATTTATTTTTTAAACTACAAAGAGCTGATATTTTAGGTCAAAATCCTGAATTGCTATATCGATTAGATAATTATAAATTAATAGAAGAAAGAATATTATATTTCATTAGAAATTATAATTTAGTTACATACGATAGACTTGCTATAAAAATGAATGATTTAATAAATGAAGGCTATTCAATGAAAACAGCAAAGAAGAAACTAATTTCATTTGCTATTAAAGTAACTAAGGGCGAAATAACAAATGATAGAATTGAATTATTAAAATTAATAAAGCATTTATAAGATTGCATTTACCTCTAGGTGCAATGTTTTTTGTTAAAAAATCACTTTTTTTCATTATTTTTTTAATTTTTGGTGTTTGATGTCTATTATTATTATATGAGAAAAAAAGGAGTATTAACATTATGAAAAATAAAAAAAGCGTTCATTTAAGAACGCTACATTATCAAGCTGGTGGACCCTTGGAGACTCGAACTCCAGACCCACTGATTAAGAGTCAGTTGC